>NZ_CP063311.1:4100999-4160396 GCF_015245355.1 Anabaenopsis elenkinii CCIBt3563
AAAAAAATCCCCTAACCGGTGTTAGCCAATCAGGGGAGTTAGTTATCAGGGTGCATCTACTAATTCCATCTCCACAGCACATCTACCCTTTTCCGGAGAAAAGCATAAAATAGAGGTTATCGAAAAAATGGGTTTAAAACCCCGTCGTTCTACGACGGCTTTTCTTGATTGTGGATATATTTCTTAAGGACGTCAAGTGGCGCACCACCAACAGAAGACACAAAGTAACTAGGACTCCATAGAGCCTGCTTTCCATAGGGTTTAGGGAATCCAGCTTGACCGTATCTACGGCTAGACACACCTTTTAAAGCATTAATAATTTGAGATATTGAAAGTTTAGGAGGGAACTCAATTACTGCGTGGATGTGGTCTGATTCTCCGTTAAACTCAAGTATTTGGAAATCCATCTTTCTTGCTACATCTACAAATGATTTGTGAATTAGTTCAAGACTTTCATTAGTAAAAATTTTGCTTCTATACTTGGTGACACAGACCAAATGTATTTTCAGGTCTGAAACACCGTGTCTTTCATGTCTTAAACCACTTGTCATTTTTGGCTAAATAATGTAGAATTTATTTTAACAGACCAATCTTAGCACAAAGCATGAAAGCTAGATATCAGTACAGATTTTACCCAACAGACCAACAGCAACAGAGTTTAGCTCGGTTGTATGGTTGTGTTAGGGTTGTTTGGAATGATGCTTTAGCGTTCTGCAAACAATCTGAAAAGCTGCCTAGATACAACAAACTCTCGGCGATGCTGACCCAAGCTAAAAAGACTGAAGAGAGAAAATGGCTATCTGATGTTTCTTCAGTGCCATTACAACAGTCTCTTAGGCATTTAGATGTTGCTTACAAAAATTTTTTCAATTCCCTTAAGGGGAAGAGAAAAGGTAAAAAGGTTGGTGTCCCTAGATTTAAGAAGAAAACCAACTCGCAATCAGCAGAGTTTACTAAGGCTGCGTTCTCTATAAAAGATGAAGTAGTTTACATGGCTAAAATTGGGAGTATCAAACCAATTTGGTCAAGAGAGCTACCATCTGAACCTAGCTCAGTTACAGTGATTAAAGATTGTGCTAACCGCTATTTTCTTAGCTTCGTTGTAGAAGTTGAACCCAATATTACTGTTGCCAAAAACCAAAGCGTAGGTATTGATTTGGGTTTGAAAACTTTTGCTACAATGAGCGATGGAGAAAAAGTTTTAAGCCCTAGCTACTCAAAACATGAGCGCAAGATTCGTAAATTGCAGCGAAAATTAGCGCGTCAACAAAAAGATTCAAAAAGGAGAAACTATACTCGCATAAGGATAGCTAAACTACACAACAATATTTCTGATACCAGAAAAGATTTTTTACATAAGCTATCAACCAAAATAGTTAACAATAACCAAGTAATTGTTTTGGAGGATTTGAATGTCTCAGGAATGCTCAAAAACCGTAGACTATCTAGGGCGATTAATTTGCAAGGGTGGTGGCAATTCAGAACTTTTTGTGAGGCTAAATCTGAGAAACTTAAACGGGATTTCAGAGTAATTGACAGATGGGAACCTACTAGCCAGGTTTGCTCTTGTTGTGGGTATCGTTGGGGCAAGATTGATTTGTCTGTTCGGTCAGTGTTGTGTTTGAATTGCAACACTCTTGCAGACAGAGATGAGAATGCTGCTAAGAACGTAGAGATGGTCGGCATGGGGCATCGGCACGACCTAAAACGGACAGGGAGTGACTGTAAGACTGTTTCGGCAGCGAGTTACTGTGAACTGTCAAGAATCACCGACCTTCAAGGTCAGTGAGTATGTCAACTTCGTTCAATAAATTAAATTTAGCTAGGCAGGGGCAAGTGATGCGGATAAACTGACAGCCAAGGAACCGCAAAAATAACCTTCCTGAGAAACATTCAGTAGCAGAATGCATCTAAGGTGTAAGAAGGGGCAAAAGTATAGAACTGAAACTCAAAGTTTCAATTCGATTAAGGAGGCGAACAGGAAAAGTTGTGACCCAGGAATTTCATATTTCCGTAACCCCAGTAGGGCAAAATGACTACTTGGTGCGGACGGAACAAGTCGCGCCTGGGGTGCCTTTGGCAGAAGAACTGGTAACCTGGCCTGTCACTGAGTGGTTAGTATCTGCTGGACATCTGATGAATGACCCTCTCAAATCGGTGTTCGAGGGAAGAGCCAACCCTAGGAACTCTTTGAATCTGGTGACATTGGGACAGCAATTGTACAATGCACTATTTCAAGGTACTCTCAGAGACAGTTGGATTACCGCCCAAGGGATTGCCCAAAACCACCAAAAATTGCTGCACCTACGATTGGGTCTAAAAGATGTCAGGTTAGCACGTCTACCCTGGGAAGTGATGCACGCAGGCGATCGCCCTCTGGCTACTGGCCCTTATCTTGCTTTTTCTCGCTACCAAAGCGGAACAATAGCTGGATCTCGGTTGCCATTGAGAAGTAGATCAAAATTGCCAGAAACTGGAAAAGTCAAAGTCTTAATGGTACTAGCTTCTCCTCCGGATCAAGTCCGCCTTGATTTACTCAAACAAGAAGCTATCAACCTCCAAGAGGAACTTCACCGTCAGAAAGGACGAACTGACAAAAGTGGTCATCATTTACCAGAGATTTCACTGACTATACTAGATCAACCAGGTCGGGAAGAATTAACCCAAGCCTTAGAGCAAGGAAAATACCAAATCTTACACTACTCTGGTCATAGTAGCCCAAGTCCCCAAGGCGGACAAATTTACCTTGTCAGTAGAAGAACTGGGTTAACGGAAACTCTTACTGGTGATGATTTAGCAGGGTTGCTAGTCAACAATAATATTAAAATGGTTGTGTTTAACTCCTGTTGGGGAGCATACACAGCTACATCCGACACGGGTGGGGACACTACTGCTCAACGTAACTTGACAGAAAGCCTAGTGAAGCGAGGAATTGGCAGCGTTTTGGCTATGTCAGAACGCATTCCCGATGAAGTAGCACTGACGCTGACACAATTGTTTTACCACAAGCTCAGTCAGGGATATCCTGTAGATTTGTGTGTCAATCTAGTGCGCCAGGGATTAATTTCTGCCTATGGTTCTCACCAGAATTACTGGGCATTACCAATTTTATATCTCCAACAGGATTTCGACGGTTCGTTCTGTCCTGAAATATCTGTAAGTGCTGAAAATTTAGGTGCAGACTCACTCAGGGAGTATACTCATCAGCCGCCTTTGAGGGAAAATTCCACCTCTACCTATCTCGCTGATGATACAGACATAGTTTTACCGATTGATGAGATTATTTCTTATGGTGTAGGTGATGATTCTATACCAACAGCACCCAATCTCTCAGATGTAGACTGGTTAGGTGAAGACACATGGGGCGACTTAGTAGATGAAATTGAGTCTGATGATCCTGACTATGAGGAGGATTCGGCTTTAGTTTCAGATTTGTTTCGTGAGCTAAATCAGGAAATTCCCCATGGGAACCCGGTAGAAGGGATTACAGATAACCGAGTTCAGGAATATCATCTGCCCAAAAATACTGCCTGTGAGGATGAGAAACTAAAATTAAGTGAAGAAATACTAGAATCCCCACCGCCAGCCCCTAGATATTTGAGACAAAACAGGAATACTCCCGCCCCAGGAAGCTCATCATCACAAGCTCCATCACTTCCTTTAGCTCCTACTCGTTATCTACTGTGGCTGATTATGGGTATAGTGGGTGTAAGTGCCTTATGTGTAATTATTCTCTGGTTCTTTCCGATTCCAAAGAAAATAGTTAAGCCCGCTCAAGAGTCAATTTTTGACAATTCTCCAACCCAAGATATTCAGCCTGAAATCAACCTTAAACATGTCAGGACTGAAATCATAACTACCAAGGCTAAAGAAAAATTACGTCAAGGTGACTTAAAGGAAGGACTACGATTGATCACAGAACTACTCAATCGGAATGCACGGATTCAGGCGGAAGCCTCACTGGATTTAGTTCCGCAAAACCAACTGGATAATTCATCTGTGAACTTTTTAAAAGGGCGATTAGCATGGCAGTTTGTTCAGGCTGGAAACCAGAAATATAGTATTAATGATGTCCGCCGTTATTGGGAAAGTGCGTTAGAATCTGAACCAAATTCACCTTTATATAATAATGCTTTGGGGTTTGCCTACTATGCACAGGGAAATCTCAATCAAGCTAATTCTTATTGGTTCCAAGCCTTGAATTTAGCTCTCAATGAGCAAAAAATTGCCTCTACTGCACCAGTAGCTATAAGTACCGAATTGCCGGAAGCAGCTTTAACTTCCTATGCTGGATTAGCACTGGGGCTGTATACATCTGCATCTAATCAAGTTTCTATTAATAAAAAAATACAATATGTTAATGAAGCTATCAAGTTGAGAGATATGGTGATCGCCAATCAACCAGTGGATTTCGAGATCAATCAATTCAGTCAGAATTGGTTGTGGGGAGAAAAAGCCCTGGAAAGGTGGCGATCGCTGCTGCAAGAAAAAGCTGGAGAAAATTGACGGTTACAATTTGACAGTTAACCGTCAAAATCTAGTCAATAGTTAGGTTGAGGTATGGATTCTTCAGCCCAATTCTTCAGGACTAAGAAGCTGATAGCTGGACTGGGATGGTCTGAGATTGCAACTTTTCCAGTTGCGCCAAAACTTCTGTACTGTGAATTGATGGGTTGACTTTCACAAAAATCTCACGCAAAATTCCTTGGGGATCAATGATAAAACTATGGCGCATGGATACAACACCGATCCAAGAACCATAAGCTTTACTCACCGCCCCAGTGGTATCAGATAAGAGGGGAAATTTTAGCCCCTGTGAATCACAAAATTCGGCGTGGGAATCAACATCATCAGCACTAACACCAATAATCTGAACGTTTTTATCTATGTATTTGGGTAGGTCTTGCTGAAAACGACGAGCTTCAATAGTGCAACCAGAGGTAAAGTCTTTGGGATAAAAATACAGGACTACCCACTTACCCCGGAAGTTGGAGAGAGAAACTGTACCATCACCTGTATTAGTGGGCAAAGTGAACTCTGGTGCTGGCTGATTAATGGGCGGAAGTTGACCACCTAGTGCATCAGCCGCCGAGGTAAGATGCAACCAACTAATGAGGGCAAAACAGCTGACAAGTAATATATTGAAAAAATTGCGCCGAGAAATCATGGTGCTGACCAAAATGACAACTTTACACAAGTTTACAATTCTTCGTTACCCTCGTGATGTGGGGGTGGGATATCTGTGCTTTCAATATATTGGCTCTCCAACAGAAAATTGCCCTTAGTAAAGTGTATAACCCAATACCCCCCTGGTCTGCGGTCAATTAATATACCTTCTTCCCCTAAAGAAATCACATCGGGGGGGCGTAGCATGGGCATGGGCTCTGCGGTTTTGAGGTAGGGCGGTAGTGCAGCAACTCTTACTTTACTACCAATGGCAAATTCTTGAGTCATGTTAATCAAGCTAGGAGTCTTGATTAACTCATAACTCAAAACTCCTAAGTTTTACTAGGTATTGACTTAATTTTTTTATTCTCTATTTGGAGAATTATCTTGGTGACGGCGCGATCGCATATTTTGGCGCATTTCCTGCATTTGTTGCCGTTGCTCTGGGGTCAGAACTGCTAACATCTGTTGTTGAGAAGATTCCCGGATTTGGCGCATTTGGGTTTTCTGTTGTTCAGTTAGATTTAACTTAGCCCAACCCCATTGTCGATCTTGACCCCGGCGTGTTCCTCGACCATCGGTCAATGTTGCTTTTTGTTCCGGGGTAAGAATTGCTTCGATTTGAGTGTGAGTGTTGCTTCTAATGGCCTGCATTTGAGCTTTTTGGATATCTGTCAAATTCAAGCGATTCCAACCCCAACGACCTTTTTCACCTCTTTTTCCTCTAGATGTTTGTCCTACTTCTATGGGTGAAGAGGTTCTGGTTTGTGCTTGAACAGCAACAGGCATTGCAGTTACAGTTAAGGCAATTGCTGCAGCTAGTAGGGATAATGGTTTAAGTTTCATAATATCTCTTGTAGTATCTTGCCTTGATGTCACCATGATAATAAATCCCCTATGAAAGTGAGATGAGAATAAAGTCACGATTCAACCCATGACTAAAGTCATGAATCGTAATAAAAAATTTAACGGGTAATTCTCTGTGAACTAGATTAAACATATAAATTATCTCTAAATTATTTCTAAATTATTTGTATGAATCGACCTATTACAATTAATAATCATCCTTTTGGGTTTTTGCTGTATTTGGAGTGGGTATTACTGGCGATGGCTGTTGTCACTGCTGCGGTACCATCTCCTTATCCTCGGTTTAATGCTAGCTTTCCAGAACTGACTATTTTTAGTCTAATTATTTTTGGGATTATGGGTTTAAGACTCCCTACAAATAACTATGCAGAAAATGGCGAAGAGGCGATTAATTTGAGTGAAAAACTACAACCTGATGTCATTCTCATGGATATCAGAATGCCGATTATGGATGGTGTTGCAGCTACACGAGAAATTAAAAAGCGTTGTCCAGGAATGAAAATTTTAGTATTGACAACTTTTGATGACGATGAATATGTCAAAACCGCCCTACAAAATGGGGCTATGGGTTATTTGCTTAAAGATACACCATCAGAAGAGTTGGCTGTTGCCATTCGTGCCGTTAATAAAGGATATACACAACTAGGTCCGGGAATAGTAAAAAAACTTGTCACCCAGTTTTCGGCGGTGACACCAAGCCAGTTACCTCCAGTCCCAGCTAGTTGGGCCCAACTGACCCCCAGAGAAAAAGAAGTGCTCCGATTAATTGCTATGGGGGCTAATAACCGGGAAATTGCCCAGCAACTTTATATATCTGAGGGGACTGTGAAGAATCATGTTACCAATATTTTGCATCGCTTGAACTTACGCGATCGCACCCAAGCAGCTATTATCGCTAACAGATTTTTAGCTTATTTAGAGCCAACTTGTTAATATTTTCAACAATTATCAAAACATATTTTGCTCAATTAAATAATGCCAAACATTCATGCTTTAAAATCCCACCTGTGATTTTAATATTTCTGAATGATTGAGTAATGACCTCTTCACAGGATATAAGAATCTGTGATTGATTCACCGAGACTAAATCTTGAATGGAAGCACCATAGACAATTTCAGATATCCCCGCCCACACACAGGCTGTAGCACACATAGGACAAGGTTCACCAGTGGTATATATTGTATACCCTACTAAGGAAGGGCTTTTAAGTTTAGCTGTTAAGCTGCGAATCACGTTAATTTCTGCATGGGCTGATGGGTCGCTATCTCGATTCACGGTATTATGAGCAACAGCAACAACTTCTTGGTTTTTAACAATTACAGCACCATAAGGAGCGTCTCCTTTTTGAGCTTCTTCTAGTGCTAGGCGCATAAAATATTCTGGTTGCATCGGAATTAGTCATTTATTAATGATAAATTCTCATCATATCCTATTTAACTTTTATTTGTATTTTGTCAAAAGTGTTGAATATGTTACTAACCAGAAAACAAACAGAATTTTACTTAAAGGACTTAGAAACACCAGCAGGTAAAGTGATTAATTTAACACTTACCGTTTTGGTGCTACTATCATCAGGGATGTTTGTCGCTGAGACTTATAATATTCCTGAGCATATTCTGATAGATTTAAATGTTATTGACATTGTAATCCTGATATTTTTTGCTGGAGAATATGCAGTGCGCCTGTGGAGTGCAGAAAATCAATTTAACTATATTTTTAGTTTTTACGCAACTATTGACTTAATAGCAATTTTAGCATTTTTCATAGGAGGAGTTGATTTGAGGTTTATTCGCCTCTTGCGATGTTTTAGAATTTTAAGGTTAATTAGATTAATAGATAGACAATTTTTATTTGGTACTATCACCACCGAAGATGGGGAAATATTTGCCAGAATTTTATTTACTTTATTTGCCATTATATTTATTTACTCTGGCTTAATTTATCAGGTAGAACATCCAGTCAACCCTGATGTTTTTTGCACATTTTTGGATGCGTTTTATTTTTCTGTGGTGACGATGACAACAGTGGGATTTGGGGATTTGACCCCGATTTCAGAATTAGGTCGCTTGCTGACAGTATTAATGATTTTGACAGGTATTTCTTTAATTCCTTGGCAAGTAGGGGACTTAATTAAGCGATTGGTGAAAACTGCTAATCAGCTAGAAATAGTTTGTTCCGGTTGCGGTTTAGCTTTCCATGATGTAGATGCTAAGTTTTGTAAACGGTGTGGAACTCATTTATTCAAGGGTGAGTTGACAATCTCGGAATTGAACTAATAAAAGGGGAAATTGCGCCTATAATGTTCGGTTATACTACTGTTGCAAGTACACAAAAGAATATAACCTCATGGGTAGTAGTCAAATGTCTAATTTAAACGCTGCCATCGCTCTTCAATTAAGGGGTGAATACCTGTGTATCAATGGATCTTGCCAAGCCTGAGTGAAATTGTAGCCGCCAGTCAGGCAACTGTGGCTGAATGCACACCTACCAAAGCCGAGCGACAGTGGCGGGTGAGTGTGGCTGCAACAGAACAACTGCTAATCAAGAGTTTAGTAACTGCTGCACCTGATGGGAACAAAGGGTTAGTTTTAGCAGCACCAGCACCTTTATTTAGTCAGCCAGCACTAACTCAGAGCTTGCAAACTGTCACCTTTACAGCCCAGCCATTTAACCCCTTGGCATTGATGCCATTTCAGATGCCGAGTGTCATGGACGCAGGAGAGCAAGAAATGGTTTCCCATGAATCAGTGCTAGCTTTACTACCAGCCGATCCACTGATAGGAGAGAGGTTTTGCTTAGTTTTCACGGAAAAATTTAGATTAGTGCTGGTTTTGGCAGAAGACAACACAGGTAATCAAAGATTTTCATTTTCCTTTGAGCCGGAAGTAGTAGAGCAGGCTTGGAGAGCGCTGAGTGCCAGGGTAATGCTGACTAATCCAGAATTGGGGGCTGAACTGGATATATTAGTTCAAAACTATGGGTCAATGACACCAGATTACCGCATGGTGATGGAGTTTAGCCGGTTGTTACTTGAGGAATTAACAGCAGTCCCAGCCAATCAAGGAGTATTAGAAGACACAGCAGATGGTGAAGGGCAAAGCCTACCCCCCCAACCATCCCCAACTCCCCATATTCACACATCAATCCCCGATGTGGAATTACTCCAGGCTTTTGCTCACGAAGTGCGGACACCTTTAACAACAATTCGCACCCTGACTCGCTTACTACTGAAACGCCAAGATTTACCGGCTAAAGTAACTAATCGGCTAGAAGTTATTGATCACGAGTGTACCGAGCAAATTGACCGGATGGAGTTACTGTTTAAAGCCGCAGAATTAGAAACTTCCCCTCCGGTGAAATCTTCCAGTAGTCAACTGACAGCTATGTCTTTAGACCAGGTATTACGGCAGAGTGTACCCCGTTGGCAACAGGCGGCACATCGGCGAAATTTGACTTTAGATGTGGTTTTACCGCAGCAATTGCCCACGGTGGTGAGTAACCCTAATATGTTAGATCAGGTACTCACAGGGTTGATGGAGAATTTCACCCGCAGTTTACCCCCAGGAAGTCATATTCAAGTGCAAGTGATTCCGGCGGGAGACCAACTAAAGTTACAATTATCACCCCAATTGCATTGCTCAGGTACTAGCGTCGCCACGGGTAATGTTACACCGCCAATTCGCAAAGCCTTGGGGCAATTACTGATGTTTCAGCCAGAAACCGGTACGATTACTTTAAATATTGCCGCCACAAAGCACCTATTTCAGGCTATTGGCGGTAAATTGATTGTCCGCCAACGCCAACACTATGGGGAAGTTGTGACTATTTTCTTACCTTTGGAAGTTAGTAGTAAACAAAACGTCAGTGTTTGATTTTGATGTTAAGGGGTCTTGAGTCTTTCCTGTAAAGCTTCCCGTGCGTGTTCTCGGTCGTCAAAGTGAATTTTTTCAGTGCCGAGAATTTGGTAGTCTTCGTGACCTTTACCAGCTAATAAGACTCCATCGCCGGGTTGGGCTTGTAAAATCGCAGTGCGAATGGCTGTAGCGCGATCGCATATTACCATTGGTTGAGCAGTCTCAGGAATTCCTGCTAAAACATCTTGTAAAATTTGTTCTGGGTCTTCAGTGCGGGGATTATCTGAAGTTACAACCGCTATATCTGCTAATTCTGCGGCAATTTTCCCCATTTTAGGGCGCTTAGTGCGATCGCGATCGCCTCCACAGCCAAACACGCAAATCATCTTCCCGGGGATAAACGGCCGTGCAGCTTTGAGCAAATTTTCCAAACTATCAGGGGTGTGGGCATAATCCACAATTACACTAACTTCTTGCTCAGAAGTAATTTGGACACGTTCCATACGTCCGGGAACCCCAGGAAACTCGGGTATAGCCGCAGCCACCAAGTGTAAATCTATTCCTAAATGCAAAACCGCCGCCACAGCCGCCAAAAGATTTTCTAAATTATACTGCCCCACCAAGGGAGAACAAAAAGCCACATTACCCTTTGGGGTATGTAACATACCGCTCACACCATGAGGCTCGTAAGTTAAATTACTCATGTAAAAATCGGCGCTGTTATCATTAACACTGTAACTCCACACCGGTGCTGATATACTTAAAGATGCAATTAAACGCTGACCGTAGGCATTATCAGCATTAATTATCGCCCGTCCCTTGAGATATTCGGGAGTAAATAATAAAGCCTTGGCAGCAAAATAATCCTCCATATCCCTGTGATAGTCCAAATGGTCTTGAGTGAGATTTGTAAACACCCCCACCTCAAACTCACACCCTAAAACTCGACCTTGGGCTAAAGCATGGGAACTAACTTCCATGCTGCCAAACTCACAACCAGCATTCACAGCTGCTGCTAACTGTTCTTGTAATTCCACAGCAAAGGGTGTGGTGTGGAGGGCAGTTTGTTCAAAACCAGGCCAACGAGTGTAAAGAGTTCCCATCAAAGCCACAGATAGATGAGCTTGACGGAGGAAAAATTCGATTAAATGACTTGTGGTAGTTTTACCATTAGTACCAGTCACACCCACCAGCTGGAGTTTTTTTCCTGGATAACCGTAAAAAGCCGCCGCTAATTGGGCGCAGGCTTTAGTCATATCCGCTGCACTGACAACAATAGCCCCATCTGTGGGAGGATGATTTTGTAATGCTTGGGGTGAAACAATGGCCGCCACAGCACCGGAGGCGATCGCGCTAGGCCAAAAATCCCCACCATCTACCCTGGTTCCCGGCATTCCAATGAATAAATCACCCATACTACAAGCATGAGAATTAGTCTTTAAACCCTTGACTTCTACATCAGGGACAAAAGAGTAATTAACACCATCCACAACCGCCAGTAATTCACGCAATTTCATTCTAGTGAACCTCGTCACACAAATCTCTTGCGCCTATTCTGCATTATTTTTTTCTAAATGGTTAAATATTTACCCAACATTTGCGCCAGCTGCTGTACACTTGCACGGGGAGAAGGACGGGGTAAACGCTCCTCAATTACCCCTGATTCCGTGTCTTGTGCACCTATATGGTTAGATAAACAAAGAACCGGTACATCATACTGATAAGCTAAGAACCAATCTTCACGAGTGGTAATATCCCGAATTTCTAACTCAAAGTTGAGGTTTTCGACTTGTTCTAATTTTTCTTGTAAACCCTCACACAAATGACATCCGGGCTTGCTGTATAAAATCAATCGCATTGTCTCAAAACATTCATAGCTTGGTTAAACTCTATCTTAATGGAGGGGAACTGACCAGAGCTATTGAGGACTTTCTCACTCTTTGGCAATGTAACCATGGGTAGATGGATTTAGGGCAGATACACCCTCAAACCTGACGCTCTTTGTTTTATTTGCCATAACATAGGGCAATTAGTCATCTAATTTCATCTATCTTAGGGCTAATATTCGGTATTGGGGGGAATTGGGAATGGGGGATGGGTAGAAAAAATAAAACCCCAAGACTGGGAATACCTGGGGTTTTCAACCTGACCACACTTATAGTTTTAATATAAATTTGGATGAAAGTCTCAAGGCTAACTGACATAAATATGTGAGTTTTGTCTGAATAATGTAGCTGAATAAGAGAATGTTTATGGTAGTAAATACCAATTCATGATTGTGATTTAATTAATCAGGTGTCTGAACATTTTTTCTGTTGTATATAGTTGTATATACCAGTTGTAGTTACCCCTAATTGCCGTTAAAAATGATCAATCAGATTAAATCTTGCCCTTTAACAGGCTAGGTTTATCTGAGAGGTTGTTTGATAAGTCATGATTAGTGTATCAACTATTGTTTGATCTCTCCCTAACCCTCCCCTTGTAAGGTTTGGGGACTGGATTTGATTGTTTTTTGTCCGGTCGGTGAGCGAAGTCGAACCGTGTTCCCCATTCCCTGTTCCCTGTTCGGTGTGTTCCCTAAGATAAAAATTACCTGTTTAATACTTTCCAAACATCCTCTGAGAAATTGGGTGGCGTAGACATATAAATCTGGATACTTATGTTGGCATATCCTAAGATTATCTTAAGATGATTGGCTGAACTGCAAAACAGAATCACCAGATAGTATATTCGATAAATTTCTTTCTATGATCATCTCTAAAATGGGTCACTAAAAAGATATAATTTCGCTATTTATGTCTAAAATTACCGCTTTAAGCACTTGATTTATTGGGAAAAATCCAGAAAAATAAAAGCATCATGATCAAACATGATTGTAGCCAATAAAAGTGACAGAAAGCCTACTTAATGCCCGCGCTTGTGGGCATTTTTCATTGGTAACAGTGGGGTTTGTACTTTTCCTCCCCCTGGGGGATGTGGTGGTCATTACGTAAATAATACAACTATTTTTATAGTATTAATTTATATAAAAATTACGGTTAGTCATGGTGGGGATAGCAAGATTTATGCTGTTGGTTCCACTTGTAACGGGGTTGGACTGTCTGGAGTAAGGGGTAACACTTTTGGGCGAGATTGATGGAGGTGCATGGAATAGTCCTCTTCCAGATATATGTGATAATCAACTCATCTCAAAGGAGGATATGTATGTCTTTATGTGTGGCGAAAAAACTGGTAATGCAACGCAGCGTGGGTGTGTTGGGCGGTTGGGTTTCCGAAAAGATGGATGATCCTGATGTAGTTCTACCCAGACTGCAAAAAAAGGAAAAACGCTGATGACTGAGGGGGGGTTTCGATTAAAGTTAAGTGAATTAGTGGTTGACCAAGGTAGGAGATACCAATTTTTATTAATTACTTTAACAAGAGGCGATCATCTGATTCAACCAGAAGATTTAATAGGTGTAGAATTACCATCTGGTATTGATACTAGTGCCGGTGTGGTAATTTCTGGACGCGCCCCCATTTGGTTGTATGCTTATCTAAGTGACAAACTATATTTTACCGCTTGGGTGGCTTGTTATGAAGCGCCTTTAGGTGCGGTGGTGGTAGCAACTCGCTGTGATGTGGTTGATATTGGGGAAGTAATTGATATACATCCCCCTCATAGTTACCACCAGCAATTATGTCCGGCG
Organism: Anabaenopsis elenkinii CCIBt3563; assembly: GCF_015245355.1. Classification (GTDB taxonomy): domain Bacteria; phylum Cyanobacteriota; class Cyanobacteriia; order Cyanobacteriales; family Nostocaceae; genus Anabaenopsis; species Anabaenopsis elenkinii. Next base: position 4,114,577 of record NZ_CP063311.1, read on the forward strand.
TTAATGATTGTCGGACCACCAAAGAGCGGTAAAAGTGTATTCTCTCATGCTTTGTTTACAGCTTTGTCTTGTGAAACACCTGATATATATCTGCAACGCGCCCGTTGGGATGGTAAGGGTAATTACCTTTTAGATTTGTCTACGGAGGCTGTTAATAGGGGTGATCGCGCTTCTTTGACAGATCAGTTTTTTCCCCACTATTCTCAGGTTATCCTCCAGCTACGGCGGGAAATGTCTTTGGTAATTGTGGATGTGGATGGGGTGGAACAACCGCAAAAATTACCAATTTTAGAGGCTTGTAGCCATTATCTGATTATCAGTTCTCTGGCTGAGGCTATTGATCCTTGGCATGAATTTTGTGGCGAGCGAGGTAATTTAAAACCCCTCGGTATGATTAATAGCGTGCTGACTCCCACGGAAATCATTCATCAGCAGAAACCCTATTTAGAAATGACTGCTGGGCCGTGGATATCCGGAGAACCTGCTGCTGTTCCCCAAGCTTTTTTAAAGCGAATGAGAAAATTAATACTTTTAAATAAATAAATTCACCTCAATCTAACCTAGGGGAGTGTCAAATGGAAGATACCAGTTCTATGACAATAGCGATCGCTTGGTGTTTAGCTTGGGGAAATGAGAAAACACCTGAGTTTGACTTACCAGTTTTACAGCAAATGCAACAGGCTTTAAGTGCTGGTGAACAAGTACCAATCCCATTACAAAACTTAGTTCAACAAGTCCAACAATTACAAGATTTACCATTTCCCCAAACTGTCGCCGAACTCCAGCAGTTAACAGAGGAATATCCCCAACTGTGGAACTCGCAAATAGGTTTAGTTTATGGTGGGGCGACTAAAATTAAACAGTATGTCTTTGCAGCTTCCAAACTCCCCGATATCCGTGGCGCTTCGGCCTTATTAGACAGAATAAATTTAATTGATTTACCGGCATTTTTTGGTAAGGGTAGAAAATCAATTACCATTTCTCAATGGTTAGCTGATAATTTTCCCGGTTTAGCAGCAGCATTAATCCCAGAGTTAATTATCTATTCTACTGGGGGGAATATCTTAGCATTTTGTCCGGCGGCCTTTGTGGATGATTTAGCAAATGCCATTGAAAAACGTTATACTGAAGAAACTTTAACAGCTAACTCCTGTGCTGTTGGGGGAAAATTTAAACCTTTAGAAATTCGCTTTGGGTTATTACCAAACCAAATAGAGAAAACATTTTGGCTAGAAAAATATCATCAAAACCTCAATCATGAATTGATAACAGCCTATTTTACTCAAACTGATATCAGTTCACAGCAAGCTTTTGAAGAACGCAAGAGTTTTAATGAATTGGCGGGGAAACTAGCATCTTTATTCAATCAACGGCGTAATGGTAATAGTTTACGGGGCAAAAATAGACCTTTGCGCTGTTATCCCCCAATGTTTGAAACTCATCCTTATATAGTAAGAGATGAAAGCGATCGCTGTTCCGCAGTCATGAGAGCGGAAGAACTTCCTAACCAACCTTTGTTTTCCGAAAGTTTAGCTCGGAAGCGGATTGTGGGACAAATAGCTAAACGAGATGATAGTTCTCAAAATTGGTATAAAGAATCTGGTTTCAATTGGAACACTGGAGAAATTTATATCCCCAGTTGGGTGCAAAAGTTTGAAGAGTTTTTGAGTAAAAATCATGGATTAGCCCATCAATATTATAACGACATTAAAAACCCAGATGAAGCACGTTCTCTGATAGAAATTGGTAATGCTAGCAAGCCTAATGGTTTTGTAGCATACATTTATGCTGATGGTAATAACATGGGTGGTTACATCCAGAAAATTCAAAGTCCAAATCAATATCAGCAATTCAGTCAAGATATTTTTGAAGCAACTGAAGAATCAGTCTATTACGCACTCGCTAAACATCTACACCCCCATCAAATTCATGACATCAAAGACCAAGAAAAGCTACATCGAAATGGTATCTGCATTCATCCGTTTGAAATTTTAACGATTGGTGGGGATGATGTAATGCTGATTGTTCCCGCAGATAAAGCATTAGCGATCGCTCAAACCATTGGCGAAGAATTTGAAAAAATCCTGTTAAATAAAGGAAAGAGATACAAAGCAGATAAAAAGTATAAACCAGAATTAGTACACCGCTATCAAATTACAGATAAAATTACCGGAACTGATCAATGTAAATTAAGTATGTCCAGTGGGGTATTAATTACCGCCGATGATACACCCATATATTATGCTGAGAAACTGACAGGACAGTTATTAAAATCGGCGAAAACACGCGCCAAGAAATTGAAGAAAGTCGATTACTATGGCGGAACCGTAGATTTTCTGGTGATGAAATCTGTAACTATGATTTCATCTGATATTAATGAATTTCGCTCAGATGGCTTAACCAAGTATACCAACAAAAAACAAAAACTCAAGCTATATGCAGCACCCTATACTTTACATGAACTGGGGGGACTGTTAGCAACTGCTGAAGCTTTGAAAACCTCAGAATTTCCGCGATCGCAACTCTACCAGATTCGGAGTTTACTAGAACAAGGAAAACAGACAGCCATACTCAATTATCGTTATTTCCGAGTGCGATTGAGTGATAAAAAAGCTCAAGATTTATTAAAAAAACAATTTGAAGAAGCATGGTGTGCAGCTAAATCTAATAATGGCTATCTTGCGCCGTGGATGTCTTTCAAAGACGAAAAAGATCAAGTCGCCTATCAAACTATCTGGAGAGAATTAGTAGATTTGTATCCGTTTATCGCCAAACAACAGGATGATACCGCGCTGACAACACCACAAGGAATATCGCAATCATGATAAATTTACGGGACTTACCCCCAAATCCAGTGACAACCATTTCCCTAACAGCCATCATTGATACTGCTTTGTGTATTGGTGCTGGCGGTTCCGATGGTTCCCTCGCAGATAAACCCATAGTCCGCAACGCCCAAGGACAATTGATTATACCCGGTTCGCAACTCAAAGGAAGACTACGCCATGAGTGCGAAAAACTCGCAAGGGGGTTAGGATGGCAAATTTTTGTATCCCCAAAAGCTGATATTCTTTGTCCGAGTGAAGTACAGGTAAATAACGAGTTTCGCTGTGAGTATCAAGTCACAGGTTATAAAGGTTATCACTGTTTCACTGCTCAAATCTTTGGTAATCCCATACTCCCATCTCGGATAGTGGTAGATGATTTGATTTGTCAGCTATCACGAGAAGATTTACCCGAAGTTATTCGCCCTGGTGTGACAATCAATCGCCTCCGTCGCACCGCGGAAGAGAAAAAACTTTATTTTCTGGAAACTTCCCCACCCCATAATCAATTGGAATTTACGGGAGAAATTCACTTATTACCAGACTGTCCACCATACGCCCAGGCTTTGATTTTAGCAGGTTTGCGTCATATTCACGCTTTAGGTGGTAGTAAGTCGGCAGGTTTGGGTTGGTTGAGTTGGAAAGAATTACCAAAATTAGCACCAGATGATCAAGCATGGGAGATGTTGTTACCCAAGGTGAAATATGCAGCGAATTAAATTAAAGATTACAGCTTTATCGCCCTTAGCGATCGCCAGTAAAAAACAGGGTTCCGTCAGTGAAGCGGAAGACTATATTCCCGGTTCTGTGATTCGAGGGGCGATCGCATCTCAAATATTACAACTATCAGGCAATACAGAGCAAGATTTAACCACGGACGGCGGTGACTTTCAAGCATTATTTTTAAATGACCAACCGGCGATTTTTCATAACGCTTATCCTGCTGTACCTGAAGCCATCAACGATATCATGGTTTTACCAGCTACAGCAGTCAGTTCTAAAACAAGTTCAGGATTCAAATCCAAAGGTAACGGAGTTTTTGATACTTTAATTGACCGTTTTTGTGCAGATGCATACAATTATTCGTATGATCCGAGTGACCCAAAATCTTTAGTAGATAAGACAGATACAAGGGTTGAACCTTTCGGCGGTTTTTATAGTTGTCATGATGGTGAATATCGCAGTCATTCTGTGAAAAAACGTTTTTTAACCAGAGTTGGTATTAACCGTCAACGCGCCACCTCTGAGGATGATATACTTTACAGCATTGAAGTTTTAAACGAGTCATTCCTTGAAAATCCGCAAGAGAAAAATTGGCAACCTGTAGTTTACCAGGGGGAAATTTTAGTTGAGGATACCTTAGCCCAATCTTTGACGCAATTTATCAATCAAAATCCTTATATTTTCCGCTTAGGTGGTGCAACTTCTAGAGGTTTGGGTAAAGTTGAAATAAAAGCAGAAATTCAGGATAAAAAAACAGATATTCAACAAAGAATTGCCACATTTAATGATACAATAAGATCACGTTGGCAACTTTGGTCAGTATTTGGAGAACCTGAAGAAAACCTGTTAGAAAATCGCACATATTTTACTATAGACCTGCAATCGGATACCATCCTAACGGAAAACTGGCAAAGAACTACAGTAATTTCCCCCTCAATGTTATGTGAATTTGTCGGTTTAGATGATGAATTTGCACAACTTACCCATGAAGAAGCCAAAGACAACTTTATTAAATTAGAAGTAGCCTATAGTAGCTACAACTACCGTTCTGGCTGGAATTTGGCCTGGGGTTTGATGAAAGATGTTGAATTAGTTACTAACAGAGGTGCTGTATATTTATTTAGTACCAATCAACTAGATATCTGGATAGATAAATTACAGGAATTGGAACTAAAAGGCGTAGGCGATCGCACCTGCGAAGGCTTTGGTCAAGTCCACATTTGTAATCAGTTTCATAACGTATTCAGGGAGAATCTAAAATGATTGCAGAAAACGATTTACACAAACAATTTAAAATCCAAAAAGGTATTCGTCTAGTTGAAGATGATTTAGTGATTTGGATTGAAACCGCTTTAGATAAAACCAGTTATGGAGATTTAGAAGAATCGCAATTTCGTAACTTAGTACGGGTAGCTGACACTACTGATAGTCCAGAAGTGATTAAAAACTTTATTCGCTATCAAGTAGGAAGGGATAAAAAATGGGGTAGGGGTAGAGACTCTCTCGCCGAAAAGGTTATTTTAGATATTGATAGCAATATCAAGAAAACCGCTCAAACAATTGCTGATGCTCATCAAGCAGATTTTAAACCAATTTGGCTGGAATTAATTCGCCGCTACTTGGGTTATGGTGCGCGTCATTTGAAATATAAACGCGATGGTAAATGTAAATGACCCCACCCTAACCCTCCCCGCAAGCAGGGAGGGAACAAGTCAAAAGAATGTGGAATTTCACAAATAATTAATATTAAATATCTAACCAAACAAGCAGGATAAAAAACATATGCGTCGGGTTGTTATTTCTACCATTGGGACTAGCTTACTAACGAATCAAATTAACCGTTCTGAGGAATCGGAAAAAGATTGGTATTCTCATATGAGAGATGCTGCTAATTTAACCTTAGAAAATACTTCAAAAGACGTTATATCAATAATTGAAACGCTCAAAAACAGAGCAATAGCCAAACTAGAAAACAGTTCAATTACTCAGATTAGGCTAGCTAGTGCGGAACTGAATGGTATTTATGGGTTGTATAAAGAAAAATTACAGCATGGAACACAAGATATTCACTGGTTAGTTTCTACCGATACCGCCCAAGGTAAAGCCACTGCGGAAATTGTCAAGGAATTTTTGCGTAAACAGGAATTATTTAATACGGAGATTTATACACCATCTGGATTATCAACAGCGACAACTCAATCATTTTCTGAAGGTATAGATGATTTACTCGTATGGTTACGTGAAAGAATCTTACCTTTGAAAGATAGTTACAAAATTTGTTTTAACTTGGTTGGAAGTTTTAAGAGCTTACAAGGCTATTTAAATACAATCGGTATGTTTTACGCCCATGAGATAATTTATATTTTTGAAGGGAAAGAATCTAATTTAATTACAATACCTCGCCTACCAATTAAAGTAGATGAATCACTAATTGAACCTTATAAAGTTCAGTTAGCTTTAATGGCGGAAGGTGCGGGAATTTCTGGATCAGAAATTACAGAAATTCCCGAAGCTATCATTGGCGATTTTAATGGTAAAAAAGTTTTATCTACTTGGGGAAAATTGATTTGGGATGAGTGTAAACATAATTTACTATCCAAAAATTTATTAGAATTTCCCAAATTGGAATCTACAGACACATTCCGAGCAGATTACAACAGAATTAGAGATCCAAAACAGAAAGTAACTCTACAAGAAGACCTGGCCAAAGTTTCAGCTTTATTAATTGCATCTAATGGAGACACCAGCGTACTTTTTCAACCAGTAAACTACACCCGATATCAAAATTCTAATAACATAGATCATTTTCGTGTTAACCGTAGTCTCAGAATTAGTTGCAAAGTTATAGAAGGAGGAATTTTATCATTGCGATACTATGGAACCCACGACCATGTTCAACGCAGTGAAAGACTTTAAAAATCACCCTCCTCTTTGCGCCTGGTGCGCATCTGCGTGAATAAATCCTCTCTTTTTTAGCATCCCTAAAGTTTATGTTTGACACATTCAAAAACCGCCTAGAAATCACAGGTAAACTCACTACAATTACAGCCTTACGCATCAGTGCTGGACGTTCCACAGAACCCATAGGCTCAGATTTACCTGTAATTAAAGATGCTTTAGGACAACCGTTAATACCAGGGTCGAGCTTTAAAGGTGCAATGCGATCGCGTCTTGAAAGTTTCCTCCGGGGTATTGTAGGTAATAATCGTAAATTAGTAGCTAATCCTGCAATTGAGGCGGAATGGTCAATTACCTCTCAGGAGATGAACAAATTAAAAGCATCCTGTAATGATGACCAAACCTTAACCCAAGAAATCCTCCAGCATACAGATTTAGTATCTCACCTGTTTGGTTCCCCTTGGATAGCGAGTAAATTTCAAGTACGGGACTTAACCGTATTACCTGATACCTGGTTTGGACAGTACCAAGAAAGAGACGGTGTAGCTATAGATAGAGACACCGAAACCGCCGCAGATGGTAAACTCTATGACTTCCAAATTGTTCCTGGGGGGACAAAATTTGACTTTAAAGCCGTAGTTGAAAACGCCCAAGAATGGGAACTGGGACTGTTGATGATTGGGTTACACCAATTTGAGACAGAACAGATACCTTTAGGTGGTGGGCGATCGCGTGGCTTGGGTGTTGTTAAACTAGATATAGATAAAATGCGCTGGTTTGACTATCCCGAAAATCAACCACACTTATTACTAGATTATCTCAAAAAATTGGTAATGGGAGACGAAAGCGCCTACGAAGACGCAGGGGAATTTAAAGATTATTGGGTAGAAAAATTAATTGAATACCTGACAAACAAAGTACCTAAGAATAATGCTGAAGTTCAGAGGTAAATATGGCTTTTAGTAATTACAAAAGCATTGGTGAAGTTCTCAAAGCATTTCAAGTCACTTATACCGAAGCTAATTTTATCAGTGCTGTTGAATTTCAAGTATCTGATTATTTCCGGGAAGATTTGGAAATAATCATGGGGGATGGGGTTGTAAATAACTCAGAATTTGCCATTTGCGAAAATCTGATTTATCCCCTACTCAAAGAAGTTTGGAAAACATACCGGAATCACTTCATTTTATGGAGTCATCAATCATTCAACTATGATGAAAATTTATCCGGGTTTCCTGAGTATATTTTGGCTAAACGTTCCCCATTAGGAAAAGTAGTTTTTGATCAACCATATTTCATTTTAGTAGAAGCCAAGCAAGATAACTTTGAAGCTGGTTGGGCGCAATGTCTAGCAGAAATGATTGCGGCTCAAAAACTAAATGCAGAATATGCCATTATTCTTTATGGGATAGTTTCTAATGGTCTTACATGGCAATTTGGGAAATTAGACACTGACAAATTTACCAGAAATATTACTCCCTACACCATTTATGAATTAAATAAATTATTTGCTGCTGTTAATTTTATTTTCCAACAGTGTCAAATACAGCTAAATAATTTAGTAGCCTAAAAACCAATATTTTCTTTACCAATTTTAGTCATGCACAAAAGATTTGTTAACCACTGTACCATTGATTTAACCATCATACCCAATGGACCAATTTTAATTAAATCTGGTAAAGAAGGCGCAGACCCCACTAAGCCAGATATGGAATTTGTCGAAACCTATCACCCAGGGGGACGTTCCATATATTTACCAGGAAGCAGTTTAAAAGGTGCAATTCGCGCCCATGGAGAACGCATAGTCAGGACTGTGGGGAGTGAAGAGCGTCCATCAGAGAATAATCAAAAACTTTGGGCAAATAACCCTGTAACAAAGGATTGTTATTTAGAGAATTTCAAAAAACACAATCAAAATGATTCTAATATCGGCAGCAATTTATATCAACTCTCCAGCTTTACAGACCAAATATTTGGTAATACTTCCATCGCTAGCAGACTGAGAATAGAAGACGCTTATCCTGATAAATCTGTACCCTTAAAACTGGAAGAAAGAAACGGCGTAGCTATTGATAGAGTATTTGGTTCTGTAGCAGTTGGTCCGTTTAATTACCAAGTCTGCACATCTGGACAATTTCACACGAAAATACATTTAAAAAACTTCACTTTGGGACAGTTAGGTTTAATTGGTTTGGTGTTGCGTGACTTAAATGATGGTTGGTTTGGTTTAGGTTTCGCTAAATCTCGCGGTTTGGGGACTGTTCAAGTGAAATTAAATCAAGCTGTGGTGCAATATCCAGGTTGTATTTTGTCAGAAGATAAACAAATTTTAGCTTTGGGTCATCCAAAACAATGGTCTCACACTTACCTGTTAGGTGTAGGAGAATTTTTATCACCACAAGAAGCACAATTATATGGTTTCCCCACACCAGACCATCAAGATACACCTGTTGCTGCTCAAGAAATGGATTTAGGTTTTGGTGTGAAACTGACTTGGCCAGTAGGTACTGTTCATGATTTATTTGAGCGCGGTGTCAGGTCTTGGAGTGAATTACTGGGGGTAACTAAATGACCGCTTTTGTAGGTGTGAAAAAAACCGTATCAGTGACCGAACTGCTACAATTAATTGATAAATTAGCCATTCAACCCAGCTACTATTTTTGTCGTTGGAGTCATCAAGTTAGTGAAAATTGGGAAACAGTACCGGAAGAAAAACATTTTCCCATGCTTGAGGGACAAATGTTTAATGAGGAATGGGAATTGAGATGGAAGCGAAAACCAAAGGATAATTACGAACTTCTACTTTTAAGTATCGCCCCAACAGAACTAGATTTTATCAAAATAGGTGAAACCTGGGAAACGCAACAACGGGATGCTTACTTACTTTCTCCCACAGATAGACGCTTTCCCAAACACCTCCCACAGCCAAAAAACGATATCTCTCAGCGATATTTCATCGATAAAAACACCGCAACAGTCCACTTTGTCGCCCTGACAATCAAAAAATAAACACTTTACCTGTAAACCTCTGCGTCTGTGCGTGATCATCAATATGACAAAAACTCCTAGCGACCCTGTAACCAAACCTTACCAACTCGTCCCTTTCCCCAAAGAACCCCCCAAGTTACAGCGACCAGTGGGACATCACAAATATTTTAGGAATCGCCTGCATGGTACTTTATATCTTACCCTAAAAGTACAAACATCCTTACACGTTTCCACCGGCTTAGTTGTTCTCGGTAGCGACATTAACCGCAAAGTTTCCTTAATTAAAACAATGGTGCAGGATGTTGACCAAAAACTGTCAATTCAAGGAAGTTCCCTCAAAGGTTGCATCCGTTCTGTATACGAGGCTATTACTAATAGTACCTTGGGGGTTGTAACTAATAAATATAAAGATAAAATGCCGCATGATCGTTTACCTTGTAAAAATAAAGAAAAACTTTGCCCAGCTAGTCGGGTTTTTGGGGCTTTAAATTGGCAAGGGTTACTTGATTTTAATGATGCAACCTGTACAACAACGGATTTTTCTCTAGGTTTTATGCCTTCTTTATACTCTCCTCGTCCTAATACTCAGGCTTATTTCATCACAGGTAAAGCAGCAGGACGTAAATTCTATTTTACCACAAATAAAGCAATTGATAAAGGTGAAAATTCTGGAGTTGCGGTACAGCAAGCAGGAAGAGAATACACTTTTATGACCCAATTACACTTTAAGAATTTATTATCAGAAGAGTTAGGGACTTTGTTAATTGCTTTAGGACAAGACCCCAAATATCCCATAGCTTTAAAAGTAGGTGGCGGTAAACCTATTGGTATGGGAACAATGACTGTGAGTATTGACAAAATTCTCCAACCGCAAGATTTAACACAGCGTTATTCATCCTATCAAGTCAGTGCACCTGATGAAATCACCGGGGAGAATTTAGCACAATTTAAACAGCAACATATTCAAGCTGCTCACTCTCGCTTAATTGAGAAACCGCAACTAGAAAAACTCGCCGCTATTTTACGTTACCCTAGCGATCGCCAACCACCAGCAGGAATCTATTAATTATGACTATAACAGATAAACAATGGGAAATTGCCCATGGGATCGCTCAAACATTAGTAAAAGAAGATACAGACGTCAACGAATTACGAAAAGCGATCGCATATTTACGGAGTATTGTCAATGAAACCAATGCCAGTGTAAAGTTTTTCACCTATCTGAAAACCCTCGTTAGATATGGTAGACAAATTGGACACAGTAGTAAAACTCTGCTATATTACCGCAATATAGAATCAACCTGTAGTGATTACCTCAAAACCATTACCGATGCCACAACAATATTACAAATATTAGGCTGGGTATCTCGGCTAATGTTTTATTACAAAGATGGGGGTGTACCCATTGGCGAAATCGCCCCACCTAAAATATTGACTGTAGAATCAGCACGTCAACAAGAAATTGCTAAGGTAATGGAATCTCAGAATTTCCAAGTTGACCAAATCTTAGAAGCTAAAGTTACTAAAATCAGTGGTAATAAGGTGACCTATGAAATACTGGGAACTATTAAGTTAACCGAGAAGGAACCCAAGAAAGCTGGGTTACTTCAGGAAGGACAAACAGTGAATGTCAGAATCGTTTCTCTCAAAGAAGATGGGAGTATCAAAAGTGTGAAATGTGTAGAGTAAATAAAATCTCTCAAAATAGGTTGGGTTGAACCTAGCAAAACCCAACAGAACTACTTAAAATCTTGCCATGTCCCCATTCCCTTCCTGAGATAAATAATTAACTACCCGTGAAAATTCCTCAGTTAAAAAATCTGAGCCAGTGGTGATGTAAATCTGTAATAACTCTTGGTAAAACCAGAGAGTACCCTCTTTACCAAATTGGAACTCCTGCCAAATCCTACTACCATATTGGCGAGAATCTGCAAGTAATGATCTGGCATTATGTAACTTATCTGCTAAAGATACCAGGCGCACAGAGGGTGAAGCATGACGCAACTTTTGTAAATACCGCTGCTTACGTTCCTTCCAAGGGGGTTTGGGTGGTGTGTCCCACTCTGTACAACCATCAATAATGGTGACAACGGCTTCACCAAATAGTTGATATATTTCTTGACGAGTAGCTTTTCCTCCCTGGTCTTCAATACTATCATGCAGTAAAGCTGCGATCGCCTCTTCTTCTGTTCCCCCAGCTTCCAATACTAAAGCCGCCACACTCAATAAATGAGCAACATAAGGAGTACCGTTAATTTTACGGGTTTGTTTAGCATGCAGAGATGTGGCGTAAACTAATGCTGACTCAAATTTTACCGTTAATTTTGGGGTGTTCATCATTTTCTTGACCCAGATAGAGCAAATATTCAGCGGCGACATCAGCCCCTATACTTTGGCGTAAATCTAGAGGCATAATAACTTCAGCTTTTGGTCGCCAGGCGCGGATACGCATACTGACGTTGTAATCTAAATGGCGATATTGCACACGGTAGTAAGCATCTTGTGAGGAGCGCTGTTTGAGAATGTGCAGTAATGCTTGTTGTTCCAGCACTGATGTATGTTGTTGGATTAAATATTTTGCTTCCTGATAGGTAACCGCCTCAAATGTCCGATGACGAACAGTATCCCGAATGTATCGGTCATGGTGGTCTCGGTCAAATCGCAACAGCATCAGTCGGGGGGGTAAATAAAAATCAAATCCCCAAGCTTGAGACATTTCCCGTTCAATTTCATCGGGACTGGGTAAATTACCCTTGTAGTAGCGTTGTTGTAAAACCTGGGGAATAGATGGATTTGCCCACTCTATGGGTGTAATATGGTGAATCCGGTCTAGTCGATAGTTATACCAATCAGTTTTGCGGTCAGGACTTTCCCCCAAGGCGCAAAGGTAAACCGCCCGTTGCACATAATAGATACATACTGGGTAAACTATACATTGCACAGTGTGTTTCAGTCTGGCGCTGTTGTAAGTTAATTCTAGAGGTGGTACTGGCTCTTGTTCCCAGATTTCCCGTAATTTATGTTGCCAATCATCAACTAAGTCTATGGTCTTACGGGGAATTACATAGTCAAGTTGAAAGCAAAATCGCTGTACACCACGGATCATCTGGGAATGATTTTGAGCGATCGCTGCCAAATCCTCCTGATTGAGAAAGTTCAATTCGTCACTAGCCGCAGATGTGGTCATTATGGGACGAGAGGGGAATTTTTTGACTCGATGATATTTCTGTTGTCGATACTCTAACCATCCTATTTCGGCGAGAATTTCTAGGTCTGCTTGCAAAGAACGACGTGTAACGCCAAACAGTCTTTGTTGCAAGATTTCATATAATTTAGCTTCAGAAATACCAGTGTGAGTTAACAGCGACTTTTGCCATTGTGATTTGATAATTCCCCCTTGCAATAACCATGTAGCAGTGGTTTTAGTGCAAGGACAATTTACATCATGTAACTGAGGAATTGCTTCCCCTTTGGGGTGGGTGGAAGTAAAAAAAGCATCCCGCCACTGAGCAAAAGTAAAGGAATTACTCAGCGGTAAGGGGTCTTGACCATACAAATAATGTAACCATACCCACAAGCGAATTGCTCTGGAGAGGTTTTGTTTGAGAGAACCGCGTGCTAACCATTGCAGCAGTTCTATTTGGGGAGTGTCTACAAAAGTTGGTTGGTGGAACACTGGTTAAGTATATTCATTGGTAAGACTAGCATACAACATATTGGAATTATCTGCTTCCACCGGGATGTATGATATACCTATTGATTTGATCCAACAGTATGCACAGATGACTAGTTATAGAATTGCCTTGAAAGAAAACATTTTGCGCGTCAGTTTTGGGGAAGCTGCTCAAAATGACCAAATTATTCAGGATGCAGCGGCGCGACTGCAGGAAATGCAAGATTCAGAGGAACTAGGAGGAGGTCCACTCTTGAAGATTAATGGACCAATCTCCGTACCAGTGGCCTTTGTTTTAGCCCATAAACTGGCTCATCTTTATGGTGCGATCGCTTGTTTTGACCCCAAGTTAGGTAAATATGTGGTTTGTATCACACATAATCCTGAGTATAAATTGGGCGATTTGATTAAGTAAGAGATTAAACTTATGACTAGCTATCACATTAGTCTGGATGAGGATGTGTTAAAGGTGAAGTTTGGTACACCTGCTCACGGTGACCAAATTGTTAGGGATGCGGGAGCACGTTTAGATCAAATGCTCGCATCGGGGGAAATTCCGGGGGGAAAACTACTCAAGATCGATGGACCGGCTTCTGTGGCGGTGAGTTATCTCATCTCCCATAAGATATCTCAATTGTATGGTGCGATCGCTATTTTTGACCCCAAAATTGGTAAGCCAGGATATAAAACTTACATTGTTGTTGCTACCCATACTCCAGCTTATCAGTTGGGTGAAGTCATTGAAACCAGTGAAACCCACAAAAGTAAACAAAATCTCAAAGTTGTATTGTGTGGTCCGCCCCAATCTGGTAAATCTTGTCTGCGTAAAGGTTTGAAACAAGCAATCGGCAATATTCCCGGCGCACCTTATCCCTATGTCATTACTGCTTGTCCAGATGGGGAAGGTGCTTGGTTTTCCGATGCGGCGCGGCGAGATATTGATTTAGCCAGAAAACTAAAACAAGATTACAAGGCCAAGTTTACCTCAGAGTTTGCCATTAAAGCCGCAGGTTGGGTAAAAAGTGCCAATACACCACTAAATATCATTGATGTCGGCGGAAAAATGACACCAGAAAATCGCCTGATTATGCGTGAAGCTACTCATGCGGTGATTTTAGCTGGGAATAACGGTAAGGAGGAAGTTCCCCTTTGGGAAGAGTTTTGTCGTGATTTAAATATACAGATTGTTGCTAATCTTTCTAGTGACTACGATGGTAAGGAAGATAAAATTATTACAAAAGATCCTTTGCTAACTGGTAGTATTCATCACCTGGAACGGGGAGAAGATATTTCTTCTCGTCCCATGGTACAGGCTTTGGCGCAGGTTTTGGTGCGGTTGTGTAGAAGAGAGTAAGTTAGCAAGCTTACTACTCAAACTTATTTGGATATGGGACAAACTTCTATAAAAATCTGAAAAATCAAGGATTAAATATTATGAAGGCGATTTCATTTCTCGGCTTTAACAAAAGAGGTTATCAAGAAACTACTTACCTCAATCCCATTGCTCCTGGGGAATATAAAACTAAATTTATTCAAGAAGCTTTAGTAGAATTTTACCAACCTGATACTCTTTATGTTTTATTGACAAATACAGCAGCTACAGGTATTCCAGATAACGAGACAGAATCTAGTTGGGAAACACTCAAGAAGAAACTTGGCGATAAAGTTAATTTACAACCAATAAATAATGTACCTGAAGGACACAGTACATCAGATATCTGGAAACTATTTGAAATGTTAACGGACTGTTTAGAAGAGGGTGATAGAGTACTATTTGACATTACAAATGGCTTTCGTTCTCTACCTGTTTTAGCATTAATTGCTGTTAGTTATTTACGTGTTGTCCGTCAAGTCCAGATTCAAGGCCTAATATATGGTGCATTTGATGCCAAAACTAATAATAAAACCCCTATATTTGACCTTTTACCCATAGTTAGCTTATTGGAGTGGACAACTGCTACTGACCAGTTCATTAAAACAGGAAATGGACAAGCATTAGCAAGCTTACTTGATCAAAGTGACTCTACAGCCAAGGATTTAGCAGTCAGTATCGAAGGAATTGCACAAGGTTTACAGCTCCTACGTCCAATGGATGTCATTCAAGAAGCAGCAATATTACCTGAACGTATTCTAGCAGCAGCACCAATGATTTCTCAAACCGTACCACCATTTGCAGCTTTGTTGCAGCGTGTAGAAAAAGATTATGGTAGTTTCGGCTTGTTTAACCCAACAGATTATCGCCATTACCCACAATCATCTTTATTACGACAACTAAAAATTGTCGAGTGGTACGCAGGGAAAGGACAAATTGTTCAAGCCTTATCTATGGCGCGGGAATGGCTACCTTCTTTGTTATGTTATCACTTTCAGTTAGATCCATTAGATAAAGAATCTCGGGAGGAAATGGAACTATTATTAACTGGAGGTAAAATTAAGGATAAAGATGGTAACCTCATTAAGGAATCTCAATATCTGGTAGAATGGTCTAATCTTCCCAAGGAAAAAAAGAAACAATTAAACAGACTTTGGGGTGGTGAATTAAACTTGGCTAAACTGCGTAATGATGTGTTACACGCAGGATTTCGGAAAGATCCTAAAAATGCACAAAATATTTTGCATCAAACGGAATTGATTATTAAGGAACTTGAAGCCATTGCAAAGGTCTGGAATTTGCAGGATGAAACTGTATAAAACTAATTCTGAGTTAATGATCTAAAAATGCCTGATTTTGCCGTTATAATTTATACTCTGGTGGGCGATCGCTCCCCTATCCTGATTCTGGGTTGGGATGAAGTCCTGAATAGCCAAAAGCCCAAAGATTAATCTCATCTGGTTTATCTGGCGCTATAATGATAACCGTTATCATTATTTTACGGCTATGGTTAGTTCGATCATCCCGTCTCAGGAGAAATTGCACCAGCAAGACCATGAACAACTCATCAGGATTCGTCACACCTGCGCCCACATTTTGGCCATGGTTGTGCAGAAGCTATTTCCAGGGACTAAGGTAGCAACTGGACCGGTAACAGAAACAGGCTTTTATTATGATTTTGATGCTCCTGTGAGTTTTACCCCGGAGGACTTGGAAAAAATTACCTTGGAAATGCGGCGGGTTATTCAGGCTAATTTACCCATCATCCGCGAAGAGATACAACGTGGGGAAATTCAAACAGAAATTACTAACTTGGGGGAAACTTACAAAGGGGATATTTTAGCACGCATCCCCCCAGATGAAATTATTACTCGTTATTTTATCGGTAGTCCTGATGTTCCTGTGCAGCCTGAACCGTCATTATTTACAGTTGCATCAGGGGGGATGGTTAATCATAACTCTTGGTGGGACTTGTGCGCTGGACCCCATATCAACTTTACCGGGGAAATTCACCCCGATGCTTTTAAATTATTAAATGTGGCGGGTGCATATTGGCAAGGTGATGAAACTCAGCCGATGCTACAACGCATTTACGGTACAGCTTGGGAAACTCCAGAAGATTTACAAGCTTATTTAAAACAACGAGAAGAAGCATTACTGCGTGACCACAGAAAACTCGGTCAAGATTTGAATTTATTTAGTATTCAAGAAGATGCTGGTGGTGGGTTAGTTTTTTGGCATCCTAAAGGGGCGCAAATCCGCCATATCATTGAAGATTACTGGAAGCGATCGCACTTACAAGCCAACTATCAACTACTATATACCCCCCATGTAGCTAATTTGGAACTGTGGAAAACATCGGGTCACTTTGATTTCTATCGAGAAAATATGTTTGATTCCATAGATGTGGAACAACAAGCATATCAACTCAAACCGATGAATTGTCCTTTCCACGTCCTTACCTACAAGCATCAACTCCATTCCTACCGAGAGTTACCCATTCGGATGTGTGAACTGGGTACTGTTTACCGTTATGAACGTTCTGGCGCTTTACACGGTTTGATGCGGGTGCGGGGATTTACTCAAGATGATGGTCATATTTTCTGTTTACCTGCACAAATTGCACCGGAAATTCTGGGAGTTTTAAATCTTACAGAAGAGATTTTGTCAGACTTTGGCTTTACTAATTACGAAGTTAATTTATCTACCCGTCCTGAGAAATCAGTGGGAAATGATTACGTTTGGGAGTTAGCCACTGCTGCACTTAAACAAGCATTAGATACTAAGGGTTGGGACTATATTATTGATGAGGGTGGTGGGGCGTTTTATGGCCCTAAAATCGATATTAAAATTAAAGATGCCATTGGTCGTAGTTGGCAATGTTCCACTATTCAAGTTGATTTTAACTTACCGGAACGCTTTAATATGGAATATGTTACCCCAGAAGGCGATCGCCAAAGACCAATTATGATTCATCGGGCTATCTTTGGTTCTTTAGAGCGATTTTTTGGGATATTAATCGAAAACTATGCTGGGGACTTTCCTCTATGGTTAGCACCAGTGCAAATCAGACTTTTACCCGTTAGTGATGATGTACGCGAATATGCAAAATCTGTCGCTACTACTTTCAAGCAAGCCGGGATACGGGTAGAAGTAGATTATAGTGGTGAACGACTGGGTAAGCAAATCCGCACAGCTGAATTAGAAAAAATCCCCGTAGTGGCGGTTATCGGTAAAAAGGAACTGGAAAATCAGACTTTGAGTATCCGCACTAGACAAAATGGCGATTTAGGTGTACTAACCATCGATGAAATTTTACCACGGCTACAGGAAGCGATCGCTTCTAAGGGCTTAATCTAGATTTTTCACTCTTTGTGCGCAGAATCATTTCAATCCTGAAAATTATAAATCTTATGGGGTTGGTATCCTACCCCCCAGGGATAACAAAACTTACTTGGTCACCAACAAAGATCATATGACTACTCTCACACCATCTCAAACAAACACTATACCAGAGATTCCTAAACGGGGAATGCCGGTAACTCTGATTACTGGATTTTTAGGAAGTGGTAAAACTACGCTCCTGAATCAAATCCTCAAAAATAAACAAGATTTAAAAGTTGCTGTCTTGGTGAATGAATTCGGCGATATTAATATTGATAGCCAATTGCTGGTTTCTATAGATGAAGACATGATGGAACTCAGTAATGGTTGTATTTGTTGTACCATTAATGATGGTTTGGTTGATGCTGTTTATCGGGTATTAGAAAGAGAAGACCGTATTGACTATTTGGTGATTGAAACTACTGGGGTAGCTGACCCCCTACCAATTATCCTCACATTTTTAGGTACGGAACTCAGAGATTTAACTAACCTCGATTCTATTATTACTTTGGTGGATGCAGAAGCCTTTGACGCTGAACATTTTCAAAGTGAATCGGCTTTGAAGCAAATCACGTATGGTGATATTATTCTTCTCAATAAGGTTGACCTGGTAACTCCAGCCAAACTTAAAGAAGTGGAAGACTACATCTATGAGGTCAAAGCCGGGGCAAAAATTTTGCACACTCAATATGGAGAGGTGCCATTACCATTACTTCTAGATACAGATTTAACACCCAAACAAGTTTATCTCTCGATTGTAGAACAAGATGAACACAAGGATCATGATCACCACCATCACCATGAGCATCACCACCATCACTCAGATCATTTAGATAATGATGGGTTTGTTTCTATTTCCTTCCAAAGCGATCGCCCCTTTGATGTTCACAAGTTTGAAGCCTTCCTGACTGAACAAATGCCACCAGGTGTATTTCGTGCTAAAGGCATACTTTGGTTTAATGATAGCGACTTACGCCATATTTTTCAACTCAGCGGGCCACGTTATAGTTTACACGCCGATAACTGGTGTTCTCCACCTAAAAATCAACTCGTTTTTATTGGGAGAAATTTGAAAACCAGTGAAATTACCTCTCATTTGCATAAATGTTTGATATGATAGGGGAGTGTAAACTTATGTTACACTCATTCATTAGTCAGGGTAAATCAGCGGTAAATCACAACCGACATCTGAATCACTGACCAATTCAGTAAAACATTCCTTATAAAACTCAAAAAATGACTTTATCGATTCGTCCCGATCTAACTTCTGCCGATCAGGTACTATCGTCTTTAGTTGCTCAAAAGCAACCAAAAGTAACAGAAGCAGAAATGATGCAGGCTGTACGGACTTTGTTAATTGGATTAGGCGAAGATCCGGACCGCGAAGGACTCAAAGACACCCCCAAAAGGGTAATGAAAGCCTTGCAGTTTCTTACAAAGGGATACACTGAATCTTTAGATGAACTGCTCAATGGCGCAGTATTTACAGAAGACGCCAATGAAATGGTGTTGGTTCGGGACATCGATATTTTCAGTTCCTGTGAGCATCATATCCTGCCGATCATTGGCCGCGCTCACGTTGCTTATATACCTAATGGTAAAGTCATCGGTTTATCTAAAATAGCCCGCATTTGCGAAATGTACGCCCGACGTTTACAAGTACAAGAACGTCTGACCACCCAAATTGCTGACGCCTTACAAGGACTACTCAAACCCCAAGGTGTGGCGGTAGTAGTAGAAGCAACCCACATGTGTATGGTGATGCGCGGTGTTCAGAAACCCGGTTCTTGGACTGTTAGCAGTGCTATGCGTGGAGTTTTTGCCGAAGATGCTCGAACTCGCGAAGAATTCATGAATTTAATCCGCCATAATCCCAACTTTCATTAAATAGTTATCATAGAGCTATATTTATATAGCTGCGGCAGTAAGTGTAGAGATGGGAAAATTCTTGTCTCTACATGAATAAATAAACAAGTAACTAAATATACTATAAAAAAGTGGCATTGTTTGAGTATTAAATAAATTGATTAAAGACTCGAATGTGAAAATTCAGTGAGCAGAGAAACTATGGTAATTTCAGAACTACAATTTAATAGTCAAGGATTAATTCCGGCGATCGCCCAAGACTATAAAGATGGTACCGTGTTAATGATGGCGTGGATGAATCAGGAATCCCTGGAAAAAACCCTCGCCACAGGTGAAGCACATTACTGGAGTCGTTCCCGTTCCCAATTGTGGCACAAAGGCGCTACATCTGGGCACATTCAAAAAGTCAAAGAATTGTTTTATGACTGTGACGGCGACACCATCTTGATCAAAGTTGAGCAAATCGGTGACATTGCTTGTCACACAGGGGCGAGAAGCTGTTTCTTTAATTCCGTACCAATGACTAATACTAATTAACTATGACCCTCACCATCTACAATACCCTCACCCATAAAAAAGAACCATTCCAACCCCAAGAACCTGGTAAGGTGAAAATGTATTGCTGTGGTGTCACGGTATACGATTACTGTCATTTGGGTCATGCACGCTCTTATATAGGTTGGGACGTAGTACGCCGATATTTTCAATGGCGCGGTTATGAAGTTGAATACGTCCAAAACTTTACCGACATTGACGATAAAATTCTCAACCGCGCTAACTTAGAAGGAACTTCCATGGAGGAAGTTTCCCAACGCTACATAGATGCTTACTTTGAGGATATCAGACGGTTAAATGTCATGGATGCCTCAGCATATCCCCGTGTAACTGAAAATATTAGTAGTATTCACCAACTAATTCAGGAATTAGAAAAAAAAGGTTACGCCTATGCCGCCAATGGCGATGTTTATTACAATGTATATAACTTCCCTGAATATGGCAAACTTTCCGGTCGGGATGTGTCAGATATGCAAGCCGGAGCTAGTGGGAGAGTAGATGTAGAAGACCTATCGGGCCAGAAAAAACAAAACCCGGCAGATTTTGCTCTGTGGAAAGCAGCTAAACCAGGAGAACCAGCATGGAGTTCACCTTGGGGTTCAGGTCGTCCAGGATGGCACATTGAATGTTCAGCCATGGTCAGATCCTTGCTAGGGGATACCATTGATATTCACGGCGGTGGTGGTGATTTAGTATTCCCCCACCATGAAAATGAAATCGCCCAATCGGAAGTGGTGACTGGTAAACCGTTGGCGCGTTACTGGATACACAATGGTATGGTAACGGTGAACGGTGAGAAAATGTCTAAGTCTTTGGGAAATTTTACCACAATTCGAGAGTTGCTGGATCAAGGTATTGACCCCATGGTGGTAAGATTGTTTATCCTACAGGGACACTATCGCCGTCCCTTGGATTTTACTAAAGAAGCGATCGCCTCGGCGGAAAATGCCTGGAAAACCCTCAAAGAAGGTTTACTATTTGGGTACCAGTACGGTGAAAAGCTGGGACTGGAAACCGGGAAAGAGTTAATCCCTAATCCCTATATCGAGAGTTTTCAAGGGTCTATGGATGATGACTTTAACACCCCGGGAGGATTAGCAGTTTTATTTGAACTGGCTAAGGAGTTACGCCGTCAAAGTAATCTGTTGACTCACCAAGGAAAAACAGACCTGACCCCAGCAGAAATTCAGCAGCAATGGCAAACTTTAATAACTTTATCTGGAGTATTGGGACTGGAGGTAACACCACAAGCCCCCAGTGTCGCCCCCAGGAGGTTAACTGATGGGGAAATTGAAATTTTAATCCAGCAGCGACAAACAGCCCGTAAATCTAAGAATTTCGCCGAGAGCGATCGCATTCGTCAAGAATTACAGGAACTCGGTATTACTTTAATCGATCAACCAGATGGTACGACTCGTTGGCATTCCTGATCAAGATTTACTTGCATCGTAAAATCTAATCGGATAATCTCAGCAGTCAGGATTGTTTTACAAGGAACCCCGATGAATAAAAAGACTATACTGAGTTTACTTTCTACTCCCATGCTGGTTAGCTCAATTCTAGCTATGGGAGCAACGGCAAATCAAGCCCAAGCCGCGAAACCAGAAGCAGACAACACAGAGGAACTCACCTGTATACAGAATGACCACATATGGCGTCCCGTGTGTGTGAGAGCTTCCGTATTAGCAACCATCCCTCAATATCAACCCGGAGTTGAGTTTTCTAGCCCTGAAAATGAAGTTCCCTTACTAGGGTTTAATATTGAAGAAAGTGATATGGCTGTTGACTTATTTAACTGTGACTGTCCACAGTGTATTAATGCTTTGCGTCAGATGCGCGGTCTAGCACCCTTAGTTTATTAAACATCTACTCCCAACCCCCTTTCCTTCTTAAGGAAAGGGACAGGGGAATTGAGGATGGTGAAAACTCTTCACTATTCTAAGAATGGCAGTAACTACCATCCCAAGTCACCCATTTATGAGATATTCCTATATGGGCTATTCCTTGAGCTTTATCTGGCTGACTTACTTGTGTCCCTGTTAAGTCAGCACCGTTTAGTTCAGCTTCATTGATATTGCAACCCCTTAAGTTGGCTTTCCTCAAATTAGCGTTTCTCAGGTTTGCTCCACTCATTTGGGCTTCACTCAGGTCAGCGTATCCTAAGTTGGCAATTTCTAAATTGGCACTGCGCAAATCTGCACCACTTAAGTTAGAATGTTGCAGGTCAGACCTAATTAGTTCAGCACCAATTAAGTTCACCTCACTCAAATTAGCACCGTTCAATTTGGCTCCACTCAGATCAGCATCTGTGAGATTGGCTCGAGTAAAGTTACACCCACTCAAGTTCGCCCGAGTCAGATTAGCTCCACTCAAGTCAGCTTCCATAAAGTTAGCACCACTCAAGTCAGCAGCACAAAGATTGATCTGATGTAAACTGGCTCTGTTAAATGTGCGATCACCCGCTGCATAAAGGTTTTGGATTCTTTGAGCTTCCATTTTCTCACCTCGCAATCTCTACAGGTTAGTTGAGTTATTTCCGACACTGTACTCAAACCACACCAACAGCAAACGCGACTTTTAGGGAAACTTCCTCTCCTATTATGCTATAGTTAGGAGCCATTTTGCAGAATCCTTAACAGAAATATACTAAACTCAACTTAGCCAAGGTGGGTAGGGCATCTCTGACTGTACCAGAACAATATAATTTAACTGCAAGTTAAATTGTTAAATTATATATATCGTCAACGTTGGGTAGCCCGGATTTGATCCGGCGATCGCAACATCAGTTGAGAATGCCCAAAGGTTTCAACCGGGAGACCCAACCCACTAACTAACTGTGCCATCCATGCCTTTGTCGCGCATAGTCACCCTTATTGTAGGTTTAATCGTCATTTTGGGATTAAGCCTCTGGCTGATTGACTCCCTCTCTCGGCTTTACTGGCAGTTGTCCTATTCGCCACTGCTGGGCAACTTGCTGTTGTTATTGCTGATTTTATTAATTGGGGGCTTGGTTGCGGCTTTTGTTTATTATGTATTGGTACTTCAGGCTGGGGAAAAGCAATCGCGCCGCCGGGGGCGACGGGTGACAGCCGGAGAAATTCCCGCAGCTAAATCTGATGCAGCTTCGAGTACATTACAAGCTGTTAAACAACAGGTAGCCCAAATTCAAGATGAGGTAGCACGACAAGCTTTATTAAGTAAATCCCGGGAAATTGAGGTGAATCTGGCACGGGGTGAAATTCAAGTAGTTGTGTTTGGTACAGGCAGTGCTGGCAAAACTTCTTTGGTTAATGCTATTATGGGACGCATCGTCGGTCAGGTAAATGCGCCCATGGGAACTACCCAGGTGGGGGAAACCTATTGTTTGCGGTTGAAAGGATTACAACGCAAGATTTTAATTACTGATACTCCGGGGATTTTAGAGGCTGGGGTGGAAGGAACCGAACGAGAACAACTAGCGCGAGAATTGGCAACTTCAGCAGATTTACTGTTATTTGTGGTGGATAATGATTTGCGACGTTCTGAATATGAACCCCTACGCAGTTTGGCAGCAATTGGCAAGCGATCACTTTTGGTGCTGAATAAAACTGATTTATATACAGATGAAGATCAAGAATCTATCCTCGCCCGGTTACGTCAACGGGTGAGTGGATTTATTCCCCCCAATGATGTCATAGCGATCGCAGCCAATCCCCAAGCAGCACAACTAGAAACTGGGGAAACCCTACAGCCAGAAGGGGATATTGTGCCGTTGCTGCGGCGCATGGCAGCGATTTTACGGGCAGAAGGTGAGGATTTGGTGGCTGATAATATTCTTTTGCAATCCCTACGCCTGGGAGAAGAAGCCCGAAATCTGATTGATATCCAGCGTCGTCGTCAAGCTGACAAAATAGTTGATCGCTTTGGGTGGATTGGTGCTGGTGTGGTCACAGTTACCCCTTTACCAGTAGTAGATTTACTGGCTACCGCAGCAGTGAACGCTCAAATGGTGGTAGAAATTGGTAGGGTCTACGGCTGTGAACTGAACATGGAACGGGGTAAAGAGTTAGCTGTTTCCCTAGCCAAGACCATCGCTAGTTTAGGTATAGTCAAAGGTGCAATTCAATTAATATCTACTGCTTTACAATTTCATGTAGCCACCTTTGTCATTGGTAGGGCAATTCAAGGGGTGACTGTAGCTTATTTAACTCGAATTGCTGGTAAGAGTTTTATCGAGTATTTTCGCCATGACCAAGATTGGGGTGATGGTGGTATGACCGAGGTAGTTAAGGAACAATTTAAATTAAACCGCAAGGATGAATTTATCAAAGCTTTTGTTCAAGAGGCGATCGCCCGGGTGGTTAACCCTTTAACAAATAACTCCCAGGTAATTTCACAGGAGGAAGAAACCAAAGCGTAAAGTGACTGGGCTTTCAAAAATGGATGCTAGCATGATTTATTTCCCAGGATTCCGGAAAAACTCTTGATGTAGCGAAATATATGATAAAGCCTTATTTAGTAACCAGCTCATGAATGATCACATGATCGGTAAAGTACTACAAGCACGTTACCAAGTTATCCAAAGCCTGGGTGCAGGGGTATTTGGAGATACATACATCGCCGTAGATAGGGAATACCCAGTAAATACTAAATGTACGATTAAACATATTAAATCTCAAACATTTGCACCTGGCTACTTAGACAATTTAAGATTCTGCTTTCTCAACGAAGCCGGAACTATCCAGCGCCTAGGAAGTCATCCGCAAATCCCCAAATTCATCGGCTACTTTGAGGAAAATGACCAGTTCTACTTAGTACAAGAGTTTGTCGAGGGACATTCACTGAGTAAGGAATTACCCGTTAAGGAGTCCTGTGGATGTCTGTGGACTGAGGCGGAAGTTATAGAACTATTGGAAGATGTTTTAACTATTTTAGATTTTGTTCACTCTCAAGGTGTAATTCATTGCCATATTAAACCAGAAAACTTGATCAGACGTACCGTTGATGGCAAGTTAGCTTTAATTGATTTTGGTCTCATCGAGTCGGTTAATTTGGGGGGATATGGGGAGTTACCTATTTATGACCTTCCTGTAAGCGCACTGGGGTACATATCGCCAGAGCAATTTATTGGTCAAACCCAGCCCAACAGTGATATTTATGCTTTGGGTATGATTGCTATTCAAGCCTTAACAGGACTAGAACCACTGCAATTAAAACTCAATCTTGAGACTAATCAGATTATCTGGCGGACTGAAGATACATCAGTGAGTGATCAGGTAGCTGCTATTCTCACTAAAATGATTTCCTATGATTACCAGGATCGCTTTCAGTCGGTGGCTGAAGTCTTGTATACCCTGCGGGCGGTCTTCAACGCCCCTAAAATACCCTATCAACTCCATCAAATCACAAGAGCTGAAAATCACGATCCACAACTAGAACCTAGTTTTGGCATATCCTCTCCAGGATTTTCAGGTATGAAAATAGGGTTGGCGGCTAATTCTTTGTTAGTGGGATTAGCAGCATGTTCTCTAATGAACAATTCCCCTGCTTATTCCGAAACAGAAAGATTATATATAGCCACAGAAGAATACCAAACAGGCAATTTCCAAAAAGCCCTGGCTTTAGCTGAATCAATTCCTGCTTACAGCAATGTTTACCCCGAGGCTCAAGCCAATATAGAAGAATGGCAAGAGAAATGGCAATTGGCATCTGAACAATACGAAATTGCCCAAACAGCTCTTGAACAGGAGAGATGGTCAGATGTCTTGAGTACAGCGGCGAAATTACCAGATATTTCATATTGGCAATCTAAAATAGATACACTGGTGCAGCAAGCACAAGTCAACATTGCCAGACAAACACATGATTTGTTATCAAAGGCTTACGCAAAAGCTGTAGATAGAGAATTTTCAGCCGCCATAGAATATCTGCGCCAAATTCCTCCCGAAAGTCCTGCTGGTGCTTTAGTTCAAGAGAAATTAGCTGAGTACGACCAAAAGCGGCAGATTAGAGCGGCTTATTTTTTACATCGTGCTAATATCAAAGCATCAGTGGGCGACTGGAATGGTGCTATCCAGTTTCTGCGCAGAATTCATAACAGTACTTCTGTTTACCCTCAAGCCCAGACAAAATTAAGTGAATATACTCAAAAACAACAACTGCAAAATCGCAGTGTAAATGTGGCTTTCAATGCCTTAACTGCTAAAACTGACCGTTTTCACCCACAGAATGAGCTGCAAGAGGTAAATATTCGTTAATTCAAATCAATTAACCGTCCCATTTGACGAGCAACTGTGATATATTCCCCGGAATAATTTTCAGATGCAAGCTTCCGTAAACTGCTGTTTGCCTATCTGTAATCATTGCCTATATCTGTTTTTCTGACTGCCTTAAAAATATGGCTAGGGTAGTCATACTTTACACCGATTATTCCTGAGATATGGGAAGAGTCGGTACTGTTATTGGGCCTGATTTTTCCCAAGATAATTGTCTCTGCTGGCTCTGGTGACGGGCGTTAATTGCTTGTTGGTAATTCGGATGGTATTTTATGGCTTGCTCATAAGAGTCCATAGCCTCTTGATATTTTTGTAAATTAAATAAGGCATTACCTCTGCTATACCAACTTTCAGCATGGTTGGCTTGATAACGCAGTGCTTGATCGTAGGATGCGATCGCCTCTTGATATTGCTGTAAAATATATTGGGCGTTACCTAAGTTATACCAAGCTTGGTAGTCATTTCTTTTAATGGCTAGGGCTTTTTGATAGGATTCTATTGCTTCTTGATAGCGCTGGCTTTGATGCAATGCCCAACCTCGAAGATACCAAGCTTGGGAATCATGAGGATTATGTTTAACTGCTTGATTCAATGATGCAATTGCTTGTGGATATCTCCGTAACGTCATGAGAATATTACTACGAGAAAACCAGGCTGGGTAAAAATTTGGTCTGTATTCTAATGCCTTATCATAGGCTTGCAAAGCATATTCAAAGCGATTTAAATTAAATAAAGAGTTACCTAAACCATACCAAGCTTCCCCATAGTCGGGCTTGACATCAATAGCTGTTTCATAGGCAGTAATTGCCTGCTCGTATTGTTTTAATTTATGCAATGCTAAACCCTGACCATACAATGATTTATAAGCATTAGGTCGGAGTTCTATAGCTTGTTTATAAGCAGCAACAGCGTTATTATATTCCTGTAAATTGCTAAAAACTTCCCCTTTGAGATGCCAGACATCTTGATGATTATGATCCAGTTGTAATGCTTTGTCAAAAGCTGCGATCGCTTCGGGATAACGCTTTAAACTTCGCAAGACTAAACCGCGACCAATCCATGCTTCTAGGTAGTCTGGCTGAATTTGAATTGCTTGGTCGTATGCTGACAAGGCTGCATTGTAGTCTTTTAATTCCCAGAGAGTTCTTCCTTGACCATTCCATCCGGGGACAAAATCCGGATTAATTTTTACAGCCTCCTGATAAGCTGCTAGGGCTTCTTCATAGCGCTGTAATTCAAATAGGGTAGTTGCTTGTTGAGATAATGCGATCGCATTGTGAGCATTAAGAGTATTTATAATAAATACCGATACCATACCCCCAAGTGCCATTAAACATATTCCCAACCACAGCTTAATTAATACCTGCTTTTTATAGTTATTAAACTGCCAATTTTGCCATGGCTGATCTGGTTTGAGTGACAAGTCAGCATTAACTGGTAAAGCTGGACTCAAGACTAGAGTCCGCGAAGAGGGTTGAATTAACTCTTGCAGTTTTTGCAAAGCTACACTTGCGCTCGGGTAGCGTTGACGGAAATCATAACGCACCATTTGATCAATAAACTCGGCAAATCCTGGGGACACAGTGGTATGATGTTGCCAGATAATTTCATTACTATTAAGATCAAATTCCAGCTGGTCTGGTGATAATCCCGTTAAGGCTTGAATAGCGATAATCCCCACCGCATAGATATCACTATTAAACTTGGGCGTACCCTGGGCTTGTTCTCCGGGTAAATATCCAGGGGTACCTATAGCAATAGTGGTTTTAGTTTGACCTTTGGGGTTAACTACCTGGGTGGTGATTTGCTTCACCGCCCCAAAATCAATTAAAACTAACTTACCATCAGCTTGGCGTCTGAGTAAATTGTGGGGATTAACATCCCGGTGAATTACCTGCTGTTGGTGAACAAATTTTAAAATTGACAAAATTTCTTGCACCAGGGAAATCACCTCTGGTTCACCGAATACCTTACCCGGTGTTAACTCTTGACTCAGGTCATGACCAGCGATAAATTCCTGCACTAAATAAAACTGAGCATTTTCCTCAAAGTAAGCTAAAAGTTGGGGAATCTGCTCGTGAACTCCTAATTTATACAGAACTTGTGCCTCTGTATCAAATAACCGCCTAGCCATCTCCAAGGTTACAGGGTCAGTAGCTTGGGGTTGAAGTTTTTTCACAACACACTGAGGTAAACCGGGCAGGTGAGTATCACAAGCCACAAAAGTCTCACCAAATCCGCCACCTCCCAACTGGTTGATGATTTGGTACCTTCCCACAAGTCTGTTTCCCTGCATCTGATGTGTTTAGTTAAGTGCATTATGACCTGATACCAATCTTGCCACAAATTAATTAAAACAGGCGTCATCAAAATCTATCTCTAGGAATTATCGACAGATCAACCCTCAAAAGTAGCCCAATGGTGAATACCTGGATGGCTATATTTTTTTCTCTGCTTACAAGAAATTAAAGATTATGCAATTTGGGTTGATGATATAAACTCAATCATTGAAAATTAAATAAATCATGGGGTGGTTTGAGGGAAAAAATCAAGATGATTCCTATTAGTGATCATATTCGGCTGCGTCATCGACCAATTGTTATTTATTGGCTGATTGGTATTAACATTGCTATATTCCTATGGCAACTGAAACTCGGAATAACTGGGGAATTAGCATCTTTTATTAATAGCTGGGGTTTGATTCCCGCTCAGATTAGTGGTGCAATTACCAATGCTATCTATTTAAATCCAGCTGCTTGGGTGGTTGTTTTCTGGCGTTTACCTTCCCTATTTTTAGCCATGTTTCTCCATGGTAGTATTAGTCAAATTGTGGGGAATCTTATATTTTTATGGGTTTTTGGTAAAACCTTGTCAAGTGTGATGGGCGCTAGAACTGTGCTGGCTTTGTATAGCAACCGCCAAGGAGGTTAGGACGCAAAAAGCAAGACATCCTCAATGGCATCTCGTAAAGAATCAAACCGCTCAAGTTTTTTGCGGATTCGACTTTTTAACCAAGACCAACATTTTTCAATCTGATTCAGGTCTGGAGAATAAGGTGGTAGGTACAGCACTTCACACCCTGCGTACTGAATCAGTTGTTGAATGCGCCCACCTTTATGAAATGTGGCATTATCCATCACCACAACCTGTCCTGGTTTGAGTGTGGGAAGCAAACAAGCTTCAAGCCAAGTCTCAAATACTATTCGATTACACGCACCCTCAACAGTGAAAGGAGCTATCAGCTTATGGTTACACAGCGCGGCAATTATGTTCACCCGACCTTCACGACGACCTGATTTAAGTGCATGGAAGCGCTGTCCTTTTGAGTTCCAACCGTAATCATACTGGTCTCGGTTGTCCATTCCTGACTCATCGAGGTATACAATCTTCTCCACAGGTAACTCAGACAACTGCGTTACGAAAGCCTGTCGTTTGACCTCATCGCGCTCACGGTAGCCATAAGTCTTTTTTTTCGCGTAAAACCAATTTTTTTCAAAGCTCTTGAGATTGTGCGATCGCTAATTTCTTCAGGCCAAAGTGAGGCCATCTCTACTTGGGTTTTATCGCCATGTACGGAAGCAAACTCACGAAATTTTTCCCAATCGGTAATTTTGTGACCATTCCCAGGACGCTGATTAGGCAAGGCTTGGAAGTCCCCCGTTTCGGTTTTTCGCTTCAACCATAGGGTGATGGTGTTGCGACTAATATTAAACATTTGACTGGCTTGAGTTTTCTTCAAGCCATCGAGTTCAATCGCTTGGATTACTTTTTGACGAAGGTCGTAACTGTACGGCTTGGGCATATACCTGTAGCAAGCGATCGCTTCACATGAAAAGGGACTACTTATAGTTTATGCTTAAATTACCTTGGCGGTTGCTATATCTAGGTGGGGGGATACTCACGGGAATAGCACAAGTGATTTTAGAACCGAGTTTGACAGTACCATTAATTGGCGCTAATGGGGCGATCGCCACTATTTTAGGAGCCTACGTCAGCAAGTTCCCTCAAGGCAAAATTGATACTATCATGCCCCTATTAATCTTATATATCCCTATGGAAGTACCAGCCTATTCTTATCTGCTGTGGTGGTTTATACAACAGCTATTTTACGGGATTGGCAGCTTAAACATGACTGCATCCGATGTCAACTCAGCTAACTTTTCCTTCTGGGTGCAATTACTGGGATTATGTATTGGTGCAGCTGTAATTAGATACTATGAATCCTCCTCTAAATCATAGGCGATCGACGGATTAACCGCAATACCACGGACAAAAATATCTACACAGGTCTTAATATACTCCTCGGAACTGTAGATATCTTGATTGCACCTGACAGTACGACAGAGCATTCCCGCTAAAAGCATCCCTGTAAACATATCAACTGCCGGCGCCGGGTCAACCTCAGGTCTGACAGTACCTCGTTTTTGACTAGATTCCAGGTAAGCAACCAATTTTTCACTTAAAGGCCTAACAGCCTCTTGAATTACTTGTCTAGCTGCTTCAGGATGACGTTTAGCCTCCCCAATAAAAGTCCGCACCAAATCTTCGTGTCTTTCCAGCATGGCGTTGTAGAGTTGAGCATAGTTATTTAAATCAACTCCCAGCTTCTGTGTCCAAACTCTGGGGGAATCCAGAGCTTTTGTTTGCAGGGCGGAGGCATTTTCAATTACAGCCTTGAGGAGTTGTTCTTTGCTAGGAAAGTGACGGAATAAAGTTACCTCATTCACTCTAGCCAGACGAGCTATTTCACGAGTAGTTGCTCCTTGAACCCCTAAAGTAGCAAATACTTCTGAAGCTGCTTCTATTAAACGTATGCGGGTCAGAGCAGATGAGCGGATAGTTTTGTTCATCGAGTCGAAAGCGTTGTTTGACTGGGCTGGGTATCAGGGTATCACTGTTTAAACCCACCTCCAGTAATAATATTAATTGATAGTATTTATCTACAGTTGAGTTTCTTGGGTTCTATTAAAAAATAAATCAAAATAATATCTGTGATTGTAATTGTTGATCTGGGTAGCCCCAGGCTCACGCCTGTGGGCTGTCCCTATTTCTCGGTGTCCTTGTTAACCCCTGGGGACTTCTTTTTGATAATTATTTTTGGCTGATTCTGACCGGACTGGGTATCAGCCTTTTTGGATATCGGTGAGGCTGTGGTTTGATTCTTTCTAGATTCTTGCAGAGCCGTAGCTTTATCCTTCTTGGATGCTTTGAGAAATCTAGGTGCGGTTTCTTGGGGTGGCGCTAATAGTGCTACAAATCCGAAGACATTACGCCCGGGCAGAAATTTGGCTTTCAATGAGACAAATACCGCATGTCCTTGGTTTTCTTTTTCCGCCTTGGGATTAAATCTGAAAGGTCTAACTGGCGCGTCTTTCCAGAATAAAGGCAGATGGCTCGCCTTCATAAATTTGACTTTTTTACTGGCATCAGCTTGTTTAATATATTCAAGTCTCTCGCGAGTAAAATTACGGAAAACAGAAATACAGGGTGTTTGACACACGGGGATAAACTGCCATAGTCCCGAGAATTTAAACTCGTTGTCTTCTAGCTCCCCTGAAACTGTCTGTTTTTCTCGCCCTCTGTCAAAACCAACTAGCTGAAAAGTTATGCTGTGGGGTTGCTCCTTGCGGGGAAAATGAATCACCTTAGGATAAACAACTAGCCTAAAAGTACGGTTCCCAGTAGTTTCTATTTCTTTAGTCAGAGCGTCAAATACTTTGCGTTTTTGGGGAATATAAAAAAGTGGGTACTCATAATTACCAATAGTAACAGTATTTTTCCCATCGGCATTGAGGTTAACATCCCCAACAATTACTCCAATAGCTTGAAAGATTTGTCCTTGTTCTTCAATCTCTGCCTGAGGTTCAGTATCGATACTTACTTCTTCCGGTTCAGGTACGGCTTGAAGTTGAGTTTCAGCCTCATTCATCCCATTAGGGGTAGGTTCAGTAGATGACATAATTGTTAGTTGTTTTTGTACGAGCAATAATTTTTTTTGAGATACTATAGGCGGCATATGACAGGCTGACAAAATCCCATAAGTACACACCCAAGAATATGAAATCTAAGTTACTAGACTAGCTTCATTCAGGAGGTAGGGTGCTATGGGAGTATTCTCCCTAGTCAAAAACTACCTCATGCTTACACCAACTCACTACTATTAAGCTAATGCTTTGTGTCTGTCAAGGTTATAGCTAATTAACTCATCCAATTCACTATGAGCAATAACTATTTTCGCCATCATATCAGGACAATGGCTAGCTATGCCCCCAGCGAACAACCCCAACCAGGCACAGAGATCATCAAACTTAACAGTAATGAAAATCCTTATCCTCCCGCGCCTGGGGTGTTAGACCTGTTGAAGAATATTAATGGGGAATGGTTACGACGTTATCCAGAACCCCTGGGGGGAGAGTTCCGGCGAGCCGCAAGTCAGGTTTTGGGTGTTCCCCATGATTGGATTATTGTCGGTAATGGTAGTGATGAGGTTTTGAATCTAGTAGTTAGAGCCTGCAGTGAACCAGGGAGAAAGGTTGTTTACCCTATACCAACATATGTGTTATATAATACATTATCACAAATACAGGGGGCAGAAATTATTGAGATTCCTTATCGAGAAAATGACACATTCCCCGCAGAGGAACTGATGGCGGCTGACGGAAATGTGACATTTATCGCATCCCCTAATAGTCCATCAGGGCAGATTGTACCAACTAAGGACTTAAGCAGGTTAGCCAGCCAATTATCTGGGGTTTTAGTGATTGATGAAGCATATGTAGACTTTGCACAGGAGAATGCACTGGATTTGGTGAAGGAATATGATAATGTAATTGTAATTCGCACACTTTCTAAGGGTTACTCCTTAGCAGGGTTACGCTTAGGATTTGGGGTGGCAAATCCTCGGTTGCTGGATGGGTTGTTTAAGGTGAAGGATAGCTATAACATTGACGCGATCGCCTGTGCATTGGGAGCCGTAGCTATTACAGATCAGGCTTATAAAAATTCCTGTGTAGCCAAAGTCAAAGCATCACGGACTCAACTAGCCGCGGACTTAAAACAATTGGGTTTCCAGGTTGGGGATTCCCAGACTAACTTTTTATTAGTACAACCTCCCCTAGGAAATGCTCAATACCTCTATCAACAGCTCAAAGAACGACGTATTCTCGTGCGCTACTTCCCACAGCCAGGACTGGATGATAAATTACGCATTACCGTGGGTACAGACCAACAAAATCAAGTTTTAGTAGAGACGCTCCGTCAAATTTGTTCCTAGTTAGGGTTTGGTTATTTACTACAACCGGTGAAAGTAGTCAATCACAGCCTGAGCGATCGCTTCATTACCATCTTTAGCCAAAGGTTGAGATTGCTGTGGTTGCTGGGGTTCTTGACGCAAAAAATCCCAATTACCGGTGAAAAATTCCTCAGAAGTGATAATTTGATGGTGATGATAATTCACAATCCCTGTTAACAGAAAATTAGCTTCCGCGAAGTCATCCCGGGGAATGGTCACCAGAGGGATATCAAGTTTTGCCGCTTCCGCAAAAGTACCGTAACCAGGTTTAGAAACCACACGCCCACAAATAGGACTAAAATCCACCGGGCGATATTTTGAACCGCTAACTTTTCTCACGTTAGGTAAGTCCGGGGCAAATTGATCATAGATCACAAATTGCCAATCTGGAAAATTGCCTAAATTTTCGTAAGGTATTTGTTGTAATCCCAAACCGCCGAAGGTGAGCAAAATTGTTTTTGATTTAGGCGCAGTAATTCCCCATGTAGCGCGGAGTTCCTCCCCAGAGTAACGAGGAGAACCACCAGTTAAGCCCACATCAGTAATATTACTAAAAGAAGACATCGGCTCGTGAAAAGGCAAACGAAACAAGCGATCGCATTGAGAGTAACATTCACTAATCCAATCTGCAATGGTGATAAATTCCCCTCCCCAGTCTCGATAAATCAAGTCCCAACCAAAATTACTCATCATCCAACAGGGGATATTTGCCGCCTGCGCAAATAAAGGAGCTAAAAAAGGAATATCTCCTAAAATTAAATTCACCCGATTTTGGCGGATAAAATTGACTTCTGAGGCAATTAGGGAATTTTGCCGGTGTTGAATATCTTGCAAACCTGCTAAAGTTGCCGGTTTATCCATTGTCAAACTATCTCCCTGGACTACACCCAAATCAAAAGCCCGGGGACGATAAATAAAATCTCCTTCTATGTAAGACTCTAGCAACCACCGGGGAGCGGTTGTGACCATAATCAATAAAACTTCTGGACATAATTTTTGAATTGTTGATACCACTGAAGCCGTGCGAGTAGCATGACCGAAACCGTGGTTAGTAATTGCTACATATAAAATTGGTCGCATAATTGATAATTCGTAACGACTATTAAATTGGGGAAGAGGAACATAAATACAATGCTACCTTTTCCCCACTTCCTCTTACTTAGGGGCTAAAGCTTTGTAAAGCCTCAATTAATTGGTCAATTTCTGATTGGAGGGTTAAATAATGAACAGTAGCGCGGATACAGTCAGGATCAGCAATTGTTCTAGTTAATATTCTTTGTGTCTCTAGCAATTGTACTAACTGCAAATGCACCCCCGATTTTTCCTCAGACAGTTGAAAGGAAACTATCCCGCTTTGCGGTGGGGATGTGCGTAAACA
Source organism: Anabaenopsis elenkinii CCIBt3563 (assembly GCF_015245355.1). Classification (GTDB taxonomy): domain Bacteria; phylum Cyanobacteriota; class Cyanobacteriia; order Cyanobacteriales; family Nostocaceae; genus Anabaenopsis; species Anabaenopsis elenkinii. Next base: position 4,149,784 of record NZ_CP063311.1, read on the forward strand.
TTGGATATTAGCCAGGTTAGTTAATCTTCTCCACAGGTATTCACTATGATCACAGATTTGCTCATAACGTTGTTGTGCGCTTCCCCATTGCTGATGAATGGCGATCGCCCGTGTCAAACCAGCATATAATGATGTTGCTGATGTTGATACTTCATATCTTCGTCCATCGGGTTGCCAACCTACCCTTTGACCCTGACTATCTACCACAATGCCACGTAAGCCGATAAATGTGGGTTGTAAATTGTCTCTAACTTCGGGACGGACATATAAACCACCCACACCCCCAGGACCGCATAACCATTTATGACCGGTGAAGGCGTAAAAGTCCGCTCCCAATGCCGTTAAATTTAAAGGTAATAAGCCAACAGACTGAGCAGCATCTACTAACACCAAGGAATTATTGGCTCTGCATACTTCTATGATTTTGTCAAGTGGTAAAACTTGTCCTGTATTCCAGAAAACATGACTGAGAATTACTAGGCGGGTATTGGGGCGTAAGTGTTGAGCAACCACCCTTACAGGGTCGCCCGTGTTTAAAGTTTCCTTGAGGGGACAGGTAGTAACTTCTACAGCAAACCTGCGGGCGATTTCCTGGGAGATAGCAATTACTCCTGGGTGTTCACAGTCCGAAAGTAGCATATGGTCACCCGCACGCCAATCAATACCCCACATGGCAATATTACAGCCAACGGTAACATCTTCTGTGAGGGTAATAGTTTCTGGTGGTGCTTGCAACTCAGAAGCCAAAGCTTCCCTAAGACTTTGCTTTGCTTGTGCAACTAGGGCGTAAGCTTGATTACCAAAAGGGCCAGCTTGTTGGGTATCAGCTTCAGCTTGAGTAATGGCATCCATTACCCCTTGAGCCATTGGCCCCTGTCCACCATAATTAAAATAAATCTTATTTCCCAAAGCGGGAAATTGTGCGCGATGTTGATGTAATTGAGTTTCTCTAGCCAAAATATTAGTCATAAATAGCAATTTTGCTCACAAACCAATTTATATTCTTGTTAACTTAAAGGAATGTTAATCAATGCTGAACAATTACTGCAATATCAACGCTGTAAACGCCGACCTGTCCTAGATGCTCGCGGCGATAGACCCCAGCGGGATGCTGCTAATGAGTTGCTACTCAAATTACAACAAGACAAGGCCGCCCATCGTATGAGTATTTTGGCAGAGTTGGGCGATTATTACAAACCAGATTATCCACGAGGTGACTGGGAAGCAGGTCAAGCAACAACTTTAGAATTAATGCAGCGTGGGGTTGAGTACATTTATCGCGGTGTACTCTTAGCTGATTACCATGATTTGCTAGATCCTACTCCTGAAGATGTTTCACTATCCCCAGAATATACAAAATACACTTTTGTCAGTCGTCCTGATTTACTGGTAAAACAGTCGGGACAATCTCGGTTTGGGGATTGGATGTATGTCCCTGTAAATATTGAATTGGGTAAGCGTCCTAAGCAAGAATATCAAGTTGTGGCGGCGTTTCACGCCCAAGTATTGCTAAAGGTGCAGGAGGGTATCATACGGGAAAATGCTTGGCTACTATTGCGGACAAAAAACAGAGATTATGCAGTGGATTTAGATAAATGGATTCCACAAATGCAAAGCATTTTACTAGAGTTCCTCCAGTCCTTAGAGTCATCCTCACCACCAGAAGTATTTATTTCCCGCCAGAAGTGCAATCTGTGCCATTGGTATAATCACTGTTATCAGGTCGCTCAATCACAGCAACACCTTTCTTTATTACCAGGAGTGACACCCCTGCGCTACGCCCAACTTCAGACTTTGTCTATCACCACACTAGAATCTCTAGCTTATACTACTCCTGAGACTTTAGAAAACCTTCCTGGTTTTGATGGCGCAGTTGCAGCCAAACTGATATTACAAGCGAAATCTGTACTGCACAGACAACCTTTGATGTTATCCCATGGGTTACCAAGGGAAAATATTATATTTACCGCTCCTGTAGAGCTTTATTTTGATATTGAAGCACAGCCCGATTTGGATTTAGATTATTTGTTAGGAATTTTGGTGGTTGACCACCAAGCCAAGACGGAGCAATTCTATTCCTTTATGGCGGAAAAACCAGAAGATGAAGAATTAATTTGGCAGCAATTTTTAGATTTGGTTTGGCAATATCCCCAAGCACCAATTTATCATTTTTGCGTCTACGAAGTTGATACTGTGAAACGCCTGGCGAAACTTTATCAAACTCCTAACTCCCTAGTATATCCTGTTTTGAACCGATTTGTTGATGTCTATGAACAATTAATTAAAACCGTCGCCTTACCTGTAGAAAGCTATGCACTCAAAGCGATCGCCCGTTGGTTGGGCTTTGAATGGCGGGAAAAAGAAGCTAGTGGTGCTAAGTGTATTTATTGGTATGACCAATGGTTAGAAACAGGCGATCGCACTTTGCTACAAGTGATTCAAAGTTATAACGAGGATGATTGTCGAGCTACCCGTAATGTTAAGGATTGGCTAGTTACCTTTTTCCAAAATCATACCCATCCCCCACTTCCTTAATTTTACCCATTGAGCTAAAGTACCGCACTTCAATCACCCATATTCTGTTTGGATAAGATATTCTCAGTTCAGCAGATAATCTTTTTGTAGCTTCGCCAATAATTTCAAAATTGCGAATCACAGCATCTTGAATCATGGGTGTTTGCATGAAAGCTTCCCGTCCTTCAGATGTATAAGATTCAATTCGCTCAATACATTCCTTGATATTGCTTAAGTATAGGCGGTTATCCCTCACAAAAAAACTGCTTCCTCCAAAACTCTTTCCCGGATCACCTCGTGTAAATTGTCTGGTTCAGTGATATCTACCTTACGTCCAAGCAATTCCTCCAAGGATTGCATCAAAGCAATTTGGTCTAATAAAGTTCGTTGTGGTTCAATTTCCATCAGAAAATCTATATCACTATCTACTCTTGCTTCACCTCTGGCTATAGAACCAAAAACACGTACATTATATCCTCCATACTCAGCAGCAATCCTCAATATTTCTTCACGATGAGCCGTGAGTATCTCATCAATTCCCATAAACCCACTCCTGAAATCAACAACTATTTTGCCAAAAACATTTTCTTTTCTCTAACTGCTAACCTACCCATGTGAGATTAAATATCCTTAGAGGTTGTTTGGAAAGTCATGATTAGTGTATCAACTATTGTTTTACCCCACCCTAACCCTCCCCTTGTAAGGGGAGGGGACTGGATTTTATTGTTTTTTGTGTGTTCCCCAATCCTTCCCAATCCTTCCCAATCCCAATCCCTGTTCCGGTGTTCCCTGTTCCCTAAGATAAAAATTACCTGTTGAAAACTTATCAAACATCCTCTTAGCCTCTTGAGTTAACTGGCATAATTAATTACAATTGGTTCAATATTCCACTGCCTATATATTGTATCAAAACCTAGTGGGAGCGTGAGAACCCCCATAATCAAAATAATATGAAATTAATTCAAAAACTTTTATCATTTACTGGAATCATTGTCATTGGTCTGACAATCATCTTGATCACCCTACTGCTAAATAATTCACAATTACACGCCGCAGAAATTAGTCAGATAGAATTTATTGGTGAAGCAATTTTACCGAATAATTCCACCCTGAAAAATACCGAAATTGGTGGTTTATCTGGAATTACTTACGACCCCAAAAAAGATGTTTATTATGCTATCTCCGACGACCGAGGACAAAAAGCACCGGCTCGATTTTATACCCTAAAAATAGACTTGAGTAAAGGTAAAATGCAAAATGGCGATGTTGTTCCTGTGGGTGTAACTACACTTTTAGATCAAGATAATCAACCCTTTCCTCCGGGTGAAACAGATACAGAAGGTATTGCTTTCACTAATAGGGACACTGTATTTATTTCTTCCGAGGGCGATGGGAGACAGCTAATTAATCCCTTTATTCAAGAGTTCGCCCTTGATTCGGGTAAATTGCTCACAACATTACCCATACCAAATAAGTTCTTACCGGACAAAAACCGTAAGCAAGGTATACGCAACAACTTAGCCTTTGAAAGCCTCACCATCACACCCAACAATCAATATTTATTCACCGCCACAGAAAACGCTCTGATTCAAGATGGCCCAGCTACTCGAGCGAATGTTGGTACTCCTTGCCGAATTTTACAGTATAATCTCTTCACTAATCTACCAGAAAAGGAATTTTTATATCAAACTGAACCAGTAGGAGAAATGCTCAATCTCACTGGTAGGTTTACCAGCGGGTTACCGGATTTACTAGCATTAGATAATCGCGGACACTTCCTGAGTATAGAACGGTCTTTTACTGGGTTATTATTTGCTGTTTCTCTATTTGAGGTTTCCTTAAAAGGTGCTGATCAGATTCAGAATATCCACAGCCTTTTAGCAGTGGACTCACAGAAAATTAAACCCGCAGAGAAAAAATTGCTCTTAGATTTGACAACTCTAGATGTAGTATTAGATAATATCGAAGGTTTAACTTTTGGACCGGATCTACCTGATGGATATCGCTCATTGATTTTGATCAGTGATAGCAATTTTAATTCATTCCAGCGCAACCAATTTCTGGCTTTTAAAGTTAAAATTGAGTCACCCCTGATGAGACTATTACGCCGGTTAATCAGGCAGTAATAACCCTGGCTAAGTACACGGGGCAACCCAGCCAGAAGAAAAACCAGCTTTTTTTTCAAAAAACACTTGACAATTCTCTAAATAAGAGGTAACTTAAAAAAGTTGGAAATCAAGGGACTGTAGTTCAACTGGTTAGAGCACCGCCCTGTCACGGCGGAAGTTGCGGGTTCGAGCCCCGTCAGTCCCGTTAAATCGACGAGCAATAATTTTTGGATCCCTTACTACATAATATATGTACTAGGGATGTTCCCATATACTCCCAAGTCATGAAACTGACGGTTTCAGTCTTGGTATAAGCTACATTGATCATGCTGTGTGAAAGAGAGAATTAATTGTGACTGTTAGAGTCCGGATTGCGCCAAGTCCCACGGGAAATTTACATATTGGTACAGCCAGAACCGCTGTGTTTAACTGGCTATTTGCTCGCCACCATGGTGGGAAGTTTATTCTGCGAATTGAAGATACAGACCTAGAGCGATCGCGTCCCGAATATACTGAAAATATTCTGGCTGGTTTTCGCTGGCTGGGGTTAAACTGGGATGAAGGGCCATTTTTCCAATCCCAACGCCTGGATATGTATAAGGAAGCGGTGGAAAAACTTCTAGAACAAGGATTAGCCTATCGCTGCTACACCACATCAGAAGAACTAGAAGCGCTACGGGAAAGCCAAAAAGCTCGTGGGGAAGCTCCCCGCTATGATAACCGTCACCGTAACCTCACACCAGAACAAGAAGCAGCTTTTCAAGCCGAGGGACGCAGCTGTGTAATTCGGTTTAAAATTGCTGATGAGCGGGAAATTGTCTGGAATGATTTAGTCAGAGGAACAATGACATGGCGAGGTAGTGACCTCGGTGGTGATATGGTCATCGCCCGTGCTTCAGAAACAGGTATTGGTCAACCACTGTACAACTTTGTAGTTGTAGTTGATGACATAGATATGCAAATTAGTCATGTTATCCGTGGAGAAGACCACATAGCCAACACCGCCAAGCAAATTCTGTTATATGAAGCTTTAGGAGGTAAAATTCCCGAATTTGCCCATACACCCCTGATTTTAAATATGGAAGGGCGCAAACTTTCTAAGCGGGATGGAGTGACTTCTATTTCTGACTTTCAGAAAATGGGCTTCACCTGTGAAGCTTTAGTTAATTACATGACCTTGCTGGGGTGGTCGCCACCGGAATCAACGGAGGAAATCTTTACCTTAGAAACCGCTGCTCAACACTTTGGCTTTGAGCGGGTGAACAAAGCCGGGGCTAAATTTGACTGGGCAAAATTGGATTGGTTAAATAGTCAGTACCTCCATCATATGCCCATAGAGCAGCTGACAGATTTAATCATCCCCTTTTGGGAAGATGCTAAATTTACCTTTGAGGGAGGAAGAGAACGCCCCTGGTTAGAGAAGTTGGTCACTTTAATCAGTCAGAGTTTAACTCGTTTAACAGATGCAGTGGAAATGAGTAAACCCTTTTTCACGCCCACAGTAGAATTAACCCCAGAAGCTAGGGAACAACTGGAAAAAGAAGGTTCAGAGGTTGCTATTCAGGGAATCCTCACAGCTTTGGAAAATCACCCCCAACTGTCAGAAGCAACCGCCCAAGAGATCATTAAACAGGTGGTAAAAGAGCAAAAACTCAAGAAAGGGTTAGTCATGCGATCGCTCAGAGCGGCTTTAACCGGAGATGTTCATGGTCCTGATCTAATTCAATCTTGGTTACTCCTGAATCAAATTAGTTTAGACAAGCCGCGTTTACAGCAAGCGATGGTTACCGCCAATTAGGACTACCAAAACAGGGGATAATCAGACCAGGAGAAATTCCTGAGAATTTTTCCCTGTCTTTGTCCCCAGCCGTCAATTTCTGTCATCCTGGGAACTTGCTGTGTAAAATTAGTGTCTACCAAAACACTGGTAAACTTATCTAATCGTAATGTCGAAAATAGTGATCAACCAAGGGATAAGATTATTCTTGATCATATTTGTACTGGGCATCACATCTGTAATTCAAGCCATAGCCAATGCCCAACAAACACCACCAATATTTGGGGACATAACTATCAAACCAGAATTTTCTCCAGATCCTGTGCAACTGCGGGGGATGAGTGGCGGTTCAGTACCAGGAAGACAAATTGCGGGGCGGTCTCAAACAACCACCGGTCCGTGTACTGGATTTTTCGACCCCACCCCCGGACATACATTAGCCTTAACAACTCGATTTAACTATTTGAAATTATTAGTACAAAGTCCTCAAGACACCACCATGATTGTCAAAGGACCCGGCGGAACTTGGTGTAATGACGACTTTGATGGCAAAAATCCCGGTATCATGGGGGAGTGGTTACCCGGAACATACCAAATTTGGGTGGGTTCATACCAAAAAGATAAGTATTCCCCTTATATATTACAAATCACCCAGATTAAGTAGAGACACAGTCAGCACCTGCTGGGGAAAGGCGGAAATTCTGTGTTTAAACATATGAAGATTATTGTATTAAAAATTCACCCTCCAACGGCGGGGTGGAAGACTATATTTTCAGTATTTTTTCAGGAATCTCGAAATCCTTGGAATTACAGGGATATAAGGGTTGTGGTAATTTTCAGGGTCTTTTCCAGGCCTGAGTTCTTCACGCGGGATGCAAAGTTGTATTAAAATTAAGTTAACTTTAATTAAGATACTTTTGGATATCGCCGTCAGTCCCCTATGGCGACAGCGATTTATGATCAAAGATCAAATTAAACAAAATGGCAGACCTAAAGTAGTCACAGATGATGACATCATCAGTTTCTATCAAAGGTTGATTGTATTAGCATCTAGAGGCAAATTAAAATGAAATTTTCCTGGCGAGTCGCGGTACTCTGGACATTGCCGGTTTTAGTGATTGGCTTTTTTCTCTGGCAAGGTGCTTTTGCTGGTAATCCCACTGATATGGGTAAAAATGCAGCTAATACCCGTATGACCTATGGGCGGTTTCTGGAATACCTAGAGGCTAACCGTGTTAATAGTGTCGATCTCTATGAAGGTGGTAGAACAGCAATAGTCGAAGCCAGCGATCAAGATATCGAAAATCGTGTACAACGCTGGCGGGTGGATCTGCCAATTAATTCTCCTGAGTTAATTACCAAGCTCAAAGAGAAAAACATCAGTTTTGATGCTCACCCCATGCGCAATGATGGCGCTATCTGGGGACTTTTGGGAAATCTGGTTTTTCCCATCCTGTTGATTACAGGATTATTCTTTTTGTTCCGTCGCTCTAGCAATATGCCCGGTGGCCCTGGTCAAGCGATGAACTTTGGCAAGTCTAGAGCCCGCTTTCAAATGGAAGCCAAAACTGGGGTAAAATTTGACGACGTAGCAGGTATTGAAGAAGCTAAAGAAGAACTGCAAGAAGTCGTTACCTTCCTCAAACAGCCAGAACGGTTTACCGCTGTGGGCGCACGTATTCCTAAAGGTGTGTTGTTAATTGGTCCTCCCGGAACTGGTAAAACTCTACTCGCCAAAGCGATCGCCGGAGAAGCTGGTGTACCCTTCTTCAGTATTTCCGGTTCAGAATTTGTGGAAATGTTTGTCGGTGTGGGTGCATCCCGTGTCCGCGATTTATTCAAAAAAGCTAAAGATAACGCTCCCTGTATCATCTTTATTGATGAAATTGACGCAGTAGGAAGACAACGGGGTGCTGGTATTGGTGGTGGTAATGACGAAAGAGAGCAAACCTTAAACCAATTGCTCACGGAGATGGATGGCTTTGAAGGTAACACCGGTATTATTATTATTGCTGCTACCAACCGTCCCGATGTCCTAGACTCAGCGTTATTGCGTCCCGGTCGCTTTGACCGCCAAGTTACCGTAGACGCACCGGATATTAAAGGGCGTTTGGAAGTCTTACAAGTCCACGCCCGCAATAAGAAACTTGATCCTACTGTATCTTTAGAAGTCATCGCTCGGCGCACTCCTGGTTTCACAGGTGCAGATTTAGCCAATTTACTCAACGAAGCCGCCATCCTCACCGCCAGAAGACGCAAAGAAGCCATCACCCTGAGTGAAATTGATGATGCAGTAGACCGGGTAGTGGCTGGTATGGAGGGTACTCCTTTAGTAGATAGCAAGAGCAAACGCTTGATTGCTTACCATGAGGTAGGACACGCTTTAGTAGGGACATTGTTAAAAGAACATGACCCCGTACAAAAGGTTACCCTCATCCCCCGTGGACAAGCTCAGGGTTTAACTTGGTTTACCCCCAATGAAGAACAAGGTTTAATTTCTCGTTCTCAACTCAAAGCCAGAATTACTGGTGCGTTGGGTGGTCGTGCTGCTGAAGAAGTGGTATTTGGCTCTGCGGAGGTGACAACTGGCGCAGGTGGAGACTTACAGCAATTATCCGGAATGGCTCGCCAAATGGTGACCCGGTTCGGAATGTCTGACTTAGGTCCTCTGTCTTTGGAAAGCCAACAGGGAGAAGTATTCCTAGGTCGTGATTGGACAACCCGCTCTGAGTATTCAGAATCTATCGCCGCTCGCATTGACTCTCAAGTGCGCAAAATCGCCGAAGATTGCTACGAAAACGCCAAGAAAATTATCCGCGACCACCGCACAGCTTGCGATCGCTTAGTAGATTTACTCATTGAAAAAGAAACCATTGACGGCGAAGAATTCCGCCAAATCGTCGCTGAGTACACTGAAGTACCCGAAAAAGCTCAGTATGTACCACAACTGTAAAGCTTATAATTAAATTTGAGAGCAATGGGGATGGTTGATACCGTCCCTATTTTTTTATTCAGATCCCGGAATTTCACTAAACTCGCCTAATTCCCATGACAGAATTTACCAACTACATCGCAGACCTACAAACCAACATCAAACGCGGTGGAGAACACAGTCATTACCCCAGCTTAAAACGACTAATTGAAAGTTTAATGATGGGAATTAACGCCACAATTGAAGAAAAAGGTAATCAACAAGGTATTCCCGACTTCACCATCAGAAAAAATGACCGCATCCTAGGATATATAGAAGCTAAAGATATTAACGTTGATTTAGCTAAAACCGCCAAAACCGAACAACTCAAACGCTATTTAGAATCAAACATTGGTTATAACCTGATTTTAACTAATTACCTAGAATTTCGTTGGTATCTAGACGGAGAATGTCAACAAACTGCTCAATTAGCTAATTTAGAAGCAGGGGAAATCATCCTAGTTGATGATTTACAACCCATCAGAGAACTACTGCAATTATTTCTCAATCACAAAGCCAAAGATATTAATAACTACTATGACTTGGCTAAACAAATGGCAGCTTATACTAAAACTATTAGAAATGCAATTTTAGCATCTTTAGAAATAGAAACATCTACAGAACAATTATATCAATTAAAACAAACATTTAAGAAAATCTTAATTCTAGATATAGATAATCAAAGTTTTGCCGATATGTATGCTCAAACCATAGCCTATGGTTTATTTACAGCCAAAATTGGTCACGCTCAAAACCCAGGAGAATTTACATTTAATCGCACAACAGCTAGTATTTATATTAGCGAGAGAATCCCCTTTTTAAAAGGTTTATTTGATGTAGTTATAGCCACAGATAGCCTGAGTAAAATTCATAAATCAATTGAAAACTTAGTAGATTTACTAAACACAGTTGATATGACCAACATCTTAGAAACTTTCGGGAGAGAAACCAGGACAGAAGACCCAGTTATTCACTTTTATGAAACATTCCTAGCAGCTTATGCAGCATCATTAAGAAAAAGTCGCGGAGTTTATTACACTCCTGAACCCGTAGTTAATTTTATAGTTCGTGCTGTCAATGATATTTTAGAAAATGAAGACATCTTTGATTTACAATATGGTTTAGCCAATCGTAGAGTTACCATTCTAGACCCTGCGACAGGTACAGGCACATTTTTATATGCAGTTATTAAACAAATTCGGGATAATGTCGCTAAATATGGGATTGATAAATGGCATAGTTT
>NZ_CP063311.1:4161816-4244440 GCF_015245355.1 Anabaenopsis elenkinii CCIBt3563
TTAAGAGATGTAAAACTATTAAACCGTCTCTTTGGCTTTGAATTATTAATGACTCCCTATACCATCGCCCATTTAAAATTAGGTTTATTATTAGGAGATTTGGGTTATAAATTCGCCCCAGATGAAAGATTAAAAGTTTATTTAACTAACGCATTAGAACTGGGAATAAACACAGAAATTCTTGACGATATAATTCCAGGGATTACAGAAATTCTTGAAGAAGAATCAAGTCAAGCAGGAAAAGTCAAAAACGAAACTCCCGTAATAGTAGTATTAGGTAACCCTCCCTATTCCGTCAGTTCCCAAAATGGGAGTAAACGCAAAAGAATTTTAAATCAAGATGAGAAGTATTTAGCTGATATTGAATATACGGGTTCAGATTGGAATCGGATTTATAAAACTGGTAAAGCAGGTAAAACTATTACTGAGTTAACCTATATTGGGGAACTTTTAGAGTTATATAAGGGTCGGGTCAGGTTAGAAAAAGAAAAGAATATTCAACCTTTGGATGATGATTATATTAAATTTATTCGGTTTGCTCAACAGCAAATTCAAAAAACACCTAAAGGTTATGGGATTATTGGTTTCATTACTAATCATTCCTATCTCAACGGGTTAATTCATCGGGGGATGAGAGAGGAGTTATTAAAGTATTTCGATACTTTATATATTATGGATTTACACGGTAATTCTTTGTTAAAAGAAACCGCACCGGATGGAAGTGTTGATCAAAATGTGTTTGATATTCAGCAGGGGGTCGCAATTTTAATTGCTGTCCGGGAAAAAAGCGAACCTGATGCTTTTTCTGCTGCTTATAAGTCCAGAGATGGTGTTAAGGAAATGGCGCGGGTGTGGTATTATGACCTCTGGGGTAGTCGTGAGGATAAATACAGGTTTCTGGAATCTGCAAGTTTAGATAATGTTGATTGGATTCAGTTACAACCTACAGCACCTAATTACTTTTTCGCACCCAAGGATTTTGATTTAACTACAGAATATGATCATGGTTGGAGTGTTACAGATATTTTCCCTGTAAATTCTAGTGGATTTACTACTCATAGAGACAACTTTGCAATAGATTTTGATAGAGATGTTGTTAAGCAAAGAATACTCAATTTAATTTCTGAAGATTTATCTAACGATAATTTGCAAGAATTATATAGTATTCATGATAGTAGGGATTGGAATTTAGGTGAAGCACGAAAACAAGTTAGAAAAAATCTAACCTGGGAAGATGATTTAATCTCTTGTTTATATCGTCCTTTTGATCAGCGCTTCTGTTATTTAAGTACAGTAGCAATGGACTTTCCACGACCACCATTGAAACAGCATTTAATTAAAGATAATCTAAGTTTATTATGTATTCGTCAGCTTTCTATTAGAGGATGGAGACATATCTTTATTAGTGATTTAATTCCTGAAATATGTTCTGTTTCATCAGCAAGCAGAGAAAGAACTTATGTTTTCCCTCTCTACATTTACCCAAATACAGAAAATGACCAAACCAACCTATTTATACAAAAAACTCCTAATCTATCCCCCAAATTCCTAGAAACCATCAACACCAAACTAGGTCAAACACCAACCCCAGAACAAATACTTTACTACGCTTATGCTATATTTCACAGTCCCACCTATCGCAGCAGATACGCAGAATTTCTCAAAATAGATTTTCCCCGTCTCCCCTTAACCAGTGACAAGCAATTATTTAAGTCCTTAACTACCAGAGGAGAAGAATTAGTAAATTTACATTTAATGAAATCTCCCACCCTCAATAATTTAATTACCACATTCGCTCAGGGGGATAATCAAGTTACTGAAGTAACTTATAATTCCGAACTGCAAAGAGTGTATATCAATAAACAGAGCTATTTTACAGATATTCCTCAACATATCTGGGAATTTAAAATCGGTGGATATCAAGTATTGGATAAATGGTTAAAAGATAGAAAGAATAGTCATCGTGTCTTGTCAGTAGCAGAAAATAACCACTATCAAAAAATTGTGGTCGTGTTAACGGAAACCTTACGGTTAATGGAGGAAATTGATGGTTTAATTCCTGGGTTCCCTATTGAATAAGCTCAAAGTCTTTAATTGCTTGTAAATTTGTAGGGATGGGTAAACCATCCCATTTATATTATCTTTCCACTGCTGTAACTTCCTTGGGAACCCCAGCGGTTAATACTTCATGACCTGTGGGTGTGACTAAAACATCATCTTCAATGCGAATACCAATACCTACCCAACGCGGATCGGTTTCTGGTTGATCTTCTGGTAATTTGGTGTCTGGGACTATATAAATTCCTGGTTCCACTGTTAGCACTTGACCGGGTTGTAAAATCTGGGGTTTATCTTCACCGTACTGGTACACACCCACATCATGGACATCTAAACCTAGCCAATGACTGGTGCGGTGCATATAATAGGGTTTATACTTTTCTTCTTCTATTAACTTGTCAACTTCGCCCCTGAGAATACCAACTTCTACTAAACCTTGAGTAATTACACGCACAGCCGCATCATGAACCGCGTGAAAAGTGTTACCTGGTTTGACTTGGGCGATCGCCTGTTTTTGGGCTTCTAAAACAATTTCATACAATGTCTTTTGTTCTGGGGTAAACTTACCCCCTACGGGAAATGTCCGGGTAATATCAGAGTTGTAATAACCATAAGCACAACCAGCATCAATCAGCAGCAATTCTTGATCCTGCATTTGCCGTTGATTTTCGATGTAATGCAATACACAAGCATTCACACCAGAAGCCACAATAGAAGGATAAGCTGGACCCATTGCGCCCCGCAACCTAAAAATATGTTCTATTTCCGCCTGAATTTCGTATTCATAACGTCCAGGGGATGTAAATTCTCTGGCGCGGTTATGTGCTTCTGCGGCGATCGCCGCCGCTTGGCGCATTAATTCTAATTCCGCCTCACTTTTTACTAATCTCATGGTGCTGAGAATAGTTCCGGTGTCTGAAATCCCTACTGGACCTGTACCACGTTTGGGATAGGTTCGCAGTAAACTTTGGTAGTTCTTGATTATTATATCATTAAAAGTGCGATCGCGGCCGAAATGATAGTAAATGCGATCAGCCTTCTCCAAATATTGGGGTAATTTTTCCTCCAGTTCCCCTATAGGGTAAGCAGCATCTGCGCCATAAATTTCTTTAGCTCCATCCACCCCACAAACGTAACCAGTCCAAACTTCCTTTTCTCTATCCTTTGGTTGCACAAACAATATAAAGCGATGTTCTGGGTGGTGTGGTGCTAACACTGCTACTGCTTGAGGTTCATTAAACCCGGTCAGATAGAAAAAATCACTATCTTGGCGATAAGTGTATTCAACATCATTATGCATCACCGCCATGGGCGCACTGCGAAAAATCGCCGTACCATTACCAATTTTTGCCATGAATTCTTGGCGACGTTGTTGATATTCTGCTTGCATAGCTACTTAAATTTTGACTTTTAGTATTATTGTACACTTCAAAACCATGTAGATTAGGTCAGTTGCTCCTGATATCAATTATTTTAGCCAATATTGATTTACATAGTCACTATCTGTATTTAATCAATTAAATAATTGCCAGTTAATCATATTCAAATATATATGTTCTCTCATCAAGTTAGGGAATCAAAACACTATGGTTATATTGTCTGGAAAAAATGATAATTAAATCAAATTATCCCTGAATTGCTAGATCATATAAAAACCCTGACATTTATAAAAACTAAATGTTTAGTAAGTAGATTTTCAACCAAAAATAATGTTTTTTAAATACAGAAATTCATCCAAAAAAAGAGATAAAAATTGGATAACCACCAGTGATAAGAAAACAGTATGCCTACACAACAAAACCCTTCTGTATTTGACGAGACGATACAAAATTCATATGATCAATCTTTGGCAAAATCAGCGCTCTTAGTATCTAATTCTCCTGGATTAGATACTGATTTACCAATGAGTAGTAGTTCATCACAAGTCAATTTTCTCCCACAAATGCCAAATTTCTTGGGAGATTTATTTGGAGGAGCTAACCCCAACCCTAATCCTTATTTAACCAGTGCGGCCATTGTCCCTGATTTCAACGGTGATGGTAAAGCAGATCAGGTGTGGGTCAATAGTCAAACAGGGGAAATTATCATTCGCCTTATGGACGGCGCCAGAGTGCAGCAAGAAGCTTCCCTGGGACAATTTGACCTATCATCTATGAGTTACGCCATTGCTGATTTCAATGGTGATGGTAAAACTGACTTCTTGTTGCGTAATCAAGTCACAGGGGAAAATCGCATTGTCCTCATGGATGGTACAAGAATTGCTAATACAGTAGCCTTAGATAAAGTGGACCCAACTTGGACATCACAAATTGGCGACTTTAATGGCGATCGCAAAACCGATATTTTCTGGCATAATACCGAAAACGGTCAAACTGCTATTTGGACAATGGATGGTGTGAATGTTGTGGATGCCTCCCTAGTGGAAGCAGTAGAAACATCTTATACACCTACTATTGTTGATTTCACCGGTAATGGTAGAAGTGATATCTTCTGGCGCAATAGCGAAACCGGAGAGAATAAGATTTGGTTGATGAATGGAACCACTAAAAACGAATTTGCTCTGGAATCAAAAGACTCATCTTGGGACTTTACCCTAGGCGATTTTAACGGTGACTTGAGAACTGATATCCTGTGGCGTAACAGTGAAACAGGAGAGAACAAGATTTGGACAATGAACGGTATAATAATTACCGAATCTAATTTAACAACATTAGACTCATCCTGGACATCATCCATTGGTGACTTTAATGGCGACGGTAAAACTGATATCTTCTGGCATAATCAGGTAACCGGTGAGAATACCGCCTGGATTATGGATGGCGGAAGAGTCACTTCTGAAGCCTTCCTACCCACAACTGAGCCGGGTTTAGTCCTGTCACTAGGAGATTTTGATGGGAATGGTACAACTGATATCTACTGGCGTGATACACAAACAGGCGTAGATAAAATTTGGTCTATGGATGGAACAATAGCAACTGAGTCTTTTGTGGCCGAAGAAGATAGATTTACACCAGAATGGTTCACTGCCTAAAAGTGATTTTTGGAGATTGACAGTCTGAAATTACAATAGAGGCAATTGATTAATTGCCTCTATTAACCGAGAAATGTTGTATTAATCAAAGTGTTAATTAAAACTTATAGGTTAAAACGCGGATCTCACTTTTTTCTGGCAGATTATTAGCACTAATATTAATTATATCATTATTACTACGACTTACAGTCATGCCCTGCATCAAACTGAGAAATTCATCCACCGGTGCAAGATCACATACATCATTAGCTGCTTGTGTACGGTAGTGAGTGGGAATTACCAACTTAGGATTTAACAACCCAATCACCTGCTGGGCTTCTTGGGCATTATAAGCCTTATCGCTACCGCCTACTGGAATTAACAACAGATCAGGACGACCCATCAAGATTTGTTGCTCAATCCCAATCGGCCCAGCAGCACCTCCTAAATGGAGAATCTTAATTCCCCCTTGCTCCCAACTCCAAGCGGTATTCATCCCAAATTGTTTACCACCTTTACGATCATGGTCTATAGTAATTCCCTGTAACTGAATACCTTTAAACTCGTAAGCACCAGGAGTATTTACTAACTTGGGGGTTCCCGGTAGTCCATCTACAGCACCTTCATCTCGTAATTGACTGCTAATCATGACTAAATCCGCCTCGACTCGGGGCGGACGATAGCCAGCTGTACAGCCAGCTGTGTGAAATGGATTGACCAAAATCCTGACACGGCTACCAGTAAATAAAAAGCAAGTATGACCCAACCACTGAACTGATAAAGCCTGAGATTGTGCTTCAGCTTTGAGGTGGGAACCTAAATTACTCAACAGTGCTGTCACTAACCCTGTACCAGCATAGCCCATCAACTCTCGTCGTTTCATAAATTACCCTGTCGGCTGTAATTGTTCCAGAAAGTTTCGTAATAACTGCTTTCCTGAAGATGTTAAAACACTCTCTGGATGAAACTGGACGCCCTGAATGTGAGGATAGTTCCGGTGTCTCACTCCCATAATAGTACCATCCTCAACCCAAGCAGTGATTTCTAACACTTCTGGGCAGGTGTCACGGTCAATCACTAAACTATGATATCTGGTGGCTACCATCGGATTTTCTAAACCCTGGAAAACACCTACTCCCGCGTGAGACACTTGGGAAGTTTTACCATGCATCAAATCCGTAGCTGAGACGATTTTACCACCGAATACTTGACCAATGCTTTGATGCCCTAAGCAAACACCCAAAATTGGTAAGTTGTGACCTAGCTGTTTAATCACATCTTGGGAGATGCCGGCGTTTTCTGGACGACCAGGCCCAGGAGAAATTACTATTAGATCGGGATTTAAGGCCCGAATTTCCTCTACTGTAATTTTGTCGTTGCGAAAAACTTGAATATCTGAGGCCACAGGAAACTCTGCTGCTAGTTCTCCCAAATACTGGACCAAATTATATGTAAAACTGTCATAATTATCGATGACTATAATCAAAGCCGATTACTCCTGGTTTTTATCTAGAAATTTGACAGAATTAAAATCACTAGAGGCGGTAGCAACAGGGTAGTCGCCACCACCACAGCTACTAAAGCCGATATCAGGACAGCACCGGCGGCGCAATCTTTGGCAATTTTGGCTAACTCATGATACGTCTGCTTGACTGTTAAATCAACCACGGACTCAATGGCTGTATTGACTAATTCCAATGCTAATACTAAACCACTGGTTATACTAATCACGGCAATTTCTACCGCTTGCAGCTGCAGGAGAATGCTTAAGGCGATCGCCACAGTACATACAATCAGGTGGATGCGAAAGTTGCGCTGAGTGTGAAAGCTGTAGCTAATTCCAGCCCAAGCATATTTAAAGCTGATGAATAAATTAGAAGCAACTCGCCAGGACAGTTCCCGTTCCTTAGTAATCAGCCTTGGTAGGTACTTTTGTGTCGATGGAGGGGAAACTTGTTGGGACATAAGCCTAAAAAAGAATGATAAAGTAATTACAGAACAATCTCACTAATGTGACAATTTCCGATCAGGCAATCAACTTTGAGGCAATTTTCAACAGCAGTATTATAAACATTTCCTGAGATAAATACTATTTAGTATTCTATATCAAAATCAATACTTACTAATTTAAGTAATTTTACTTGCTGTTGCAGCATTTGCATTAACTGATCTTCATCTGGATGATCCCAACCCAACAGATGTAATAGCCCATGGGCTGCTAACCAAGCTAATTCGGTTGGTAAACTGTGCCCCTGTTGTTGAGCTTGACGTTGAGCCGTATTTACTGAAATGACAATATCACCTAGATACAAAGGTTCATCCTGCATTTCCGGATTTTCAGGAAAATCTACTTCCAGTGCAGCAAAAGATAAAACATCTGTTGCTTGATCTTGATGACGATATTCAGCATTTAATGATTGAATTTCCCGATCATCTGTCAAACGCAGCCCGATTTCATAACCAGGTGCTGGTGGAAGATCAAGTTGTAGACTTGACAACCAGCAACCAAACCAGTCTTCCCAAGTTTCCCTAGCAACCGGAATATACTTATACTCAAAATCTATAACTTCCCCTGAAGAGGATGGGGAAAACAAATCCTGGACATCTAGTTCAACTTGCACCAGTTATCAACTCTCCTCACGGGTTTTCATGTTGGTTAATTCCTAGCGAGTTAGGTAAGCAAGACCCACTAACACAGCTAAAAGCCCTACAGCAGTAAGCGCAAAGTGTTTCATGGAGGTACCTCCCTTGCGCACCATATTTCGCATGGCAAGTTTTACGTAGCTAGGTTTGGGTTCTGTGGGGGAGTTGTTCATAATATGTTCATAATATTTTGACTAAAACACTCTTTTATCTATCAATGTAACAGTTTACCTGGGAGTTGATTGGAATTTTACCGATTTATGTCCAGAAAACTGATCAGAGGGGGAGTCAGCAACAGTCAATTAAACTCGCCCCTACATTTGAGCTTAGATAGGACTGTTTTCTACTAGCTGGCTTTCTTGCCGGAGATAAGCTTGAATAAACAAATCAAGCTCACCATTCATCACATCACCCACTGCTGTTGTTTCCACATTGGTACGCAAATCCTTGACCATTTGGTAAGGGTGAAAAACATAATTGCGAATTTGGTTTCCCCAAGAAGCTTCCACCATATCACCACGAATTTCAGCCACCTCTTGGGCTTTTTGCTCTCTAGCAATCACCAGCAGTTTAGCCTTAAGGCGCGCCAGGGCTTTCTCTTTGTTTTGCAACTGAGAGCGTTCTTCAGTACAACGTACTGCAATACCAGTGGGTAAGTGAACAATGCGTACTGCGGTTTCTACTTTGTTGACATTCTGCCCACCTTTACCCCCAGCCCTGGATGTAGTGATTTCTAAATCCTTCTCGGGAATGTCCAGTTGAACAGAGTGATCTAACTGTGGCATCACTTCCACCCCGGCAAAACTGGTTTGTCGCTTGCCATTAGCATTAAAAGGTGAAATGCGTACTAAGCGATGGGTGCCTGTTTCCGATCGCAAATAACCATAAGCATAGCGTCCGGTAATTTCCAGTGTTGCTGATTTTATACCTGCTTCATCCCCCTCGGACTCCTCAGATAAACTTACCTTGTAGCCGTGAGCTTCCGCCCAACGGGTATACATTCGCATCAGCATAAAAGCCCAGTCTTGGGCATCTGTACCACCAGCACCAGCATTAATTGTCAATACTGCCCCCTCAGTATCATAGAGACCAGAAAGTAACTGTTGTAATTCCCACTGGTCTAGTTCCCGGTTTAACTGAGTAACTGTAGATTCTGCTTCTTGTAATAGTGCCGTATCGGTTTCTAGTTGCAATAACTCCACTACGGCCTTGGTATCTTCCAGGCTAGCTTGCCACTGATGATATTGTTCTAGATGGTCTTTAAGCTCGTTGAGTTCCTGCAGTGTTTTTTGAGCTTCTGTCTGGTCGTCCCAAAATTCTGGCTGTGCTGCGATTTGTTCTAAGTCTTGTATTTTGGCATTCAGTGCAGGTATGTCAAAGATAGTCCTGGGCTTTACCCAGACGACCGGACAATGTTTCAATTTCTCTTTTTAGTTCTAGTACTTCCATAGAGCTTGCTAAATTGGGGAGCGCTTTTGATGGATATTGTTAAGTTGATTTATTTTCGATTGTAGCTGTAATTGGGTGACTTCTCTTGTAGTACTGCCGTAAACTTACAAAAATAAACGCAGTTACCTCACTGGCTTTGAGTCGGGGGTTAACTTGATCTGATCATTATCTCCTCAACCCGATTACTCCTTCTAGGTCTGCTGCTGTAAAGTTGGCTCCGGTAACATCTGCATTAGTGAAATTGGCTGCTTCTAAATCCGCACCTTGAAAATTTGCCCCTCTGAGATTTGCCCCTGTGAAATTCACTTCCTCTAGGTCTGCTGCTGTCAAGTTAGCTCCACTGAGATTAGCATTACTCAAATTGGCTTTTGCCAAATCGGCTCAGAAAATGCCATTAAAAATAATTTATCAGCCCCTCCCAGAGGGGGGATGGGGCAGTTGATATGTGCTTAATCCCGACTATTCAAGGCAATTAATAACCGTAAGATAAACACAAACAAGTTGATGTAGGTGAGGTACATAGACAAGGCCGCCGGTAGATATTGGTCATCCTTGTACGTACGGGGCAAGATGTAGAAATCAACCACGGATACCCCAACAAATAGAAATACACCCAAACCGGAGATACCAATTTCTAACCAACTGGGGGTGTAAACACCAAACATCGCCAATACAAATTGGGTCAAGACCACAACTACCAAGGCCATCACCCCTAAGCGGATAGTTTTGGTCAAGGCCATGCCGTCATTTTCCGAGAGATTGGAGCCAATTTGACGGGCGACAATAAAGGTGATACCACAACCTAGGGCTGCCAACCCTACACCTTGAATACCTACCCCTTGGGTTTGCAAAGCCAGGAAGACTAAACCACTCAGGGTATATCCAGATAACAACCCGTAGGTTGCTAATAGAGGTAATGCTACAGTCTTATTGCCTTTTTCAGCAACATTACGGGCGACAAAAAATAAAATTAACTCCACAATCATCGCCCCGATGAATGTGGGGAAGAATATAGCGGGATTGGTACGGATAACGCCCAAACCACCATAGGTTCCCAAGGCGGTTAGCACCAGACCACCACCAACATAGGGTAGGGCATTGGCAATGACATTGGGGCCAATCAGCGACTGAGTTCTAGCCTCGCGAATAGCATCGCGAAAGTTGCTGGTATTGCTCATAAGTCCATTTTGGAGAGATAAACATTCGCTTTACCTCCATTTATACCAACATTTCCTATTAATAGCTAGGTGGCCTGGTGATAGTGCTAATTATCGCGATTTCAGATCCGCGATCGCACCTTTAGTCATCGCCGCGATGGTTTTATCACTAGCTTTAGGCAAATGATAATACTTACCTCCGGCTGTTTGTGCTAATTCCTTAGCAAAACCCGTGGAGACAAATTTACTCTCGGTATCAATTACCAATAGCTGCATTCCTCCGGCGCGAATTCTCCCGGCAATATCTAATAGTTCTGCTTTAATGTCTGGCTTTTCTCCTGGTTCTAATGGTTCACCTAGAGACCGCGCTAAGGGAATATTACCCCGACCATCCGTAATTGCCACAATTACAACTTGTCCTACATCTCCACTCATTTCTGAATTGACACCTACACGCACCGCTTGAGTTAAACCATGTGCTAAGGGTGAACCACCACCACAAGGTAATCTTTCTAGGCGGTTACGTGCCAAAGCTATAGAACGGGTTGGAGGTAACAATACTTCTGCTTGTTCTCCCCGGAAAGGAATCAATGCTACTTGGTCACGGTTTTGATAAGCCTCCGTTAACAGTTGCATCACCGCCCCTTTAGCTGATTGCATCCGGTTGAGAGCCATGGAACCCGAAGCATCCACTACAAATACTATCAAGGCTCCCGCTTTGCGTACCAAGCGCTTGGCACGGATATCGCTTTGCTCCACAATAACTGTTTTACCGGGGTGTCTTGCCCTTCTGGCCTTTTGATAGGGTGCAGCCGCTCTGAGGGTAGCATCTACCGCAATACGCCGCACTTTCCCTTTCGGCAACATGGGCTTAATATAGCGTCCCCGGTCTTCCGAAAAAATCATACTGCGACTGCCAGATTTGCCCTGACGCTTGGCCATTTGGGCAAAATAGAGCACACTGTCATCCAGAATTACCCCTTCTGGGTCAAAAATAAATTCCTCTGGAACGTCGGGGGGTTCTTGTTCTTGTTGTTCTTCTTGTTGTTCTTCTTGTTGGTCTTCTTGGTCTTCCTGGTCTTGTTGGTCTTCTTCTTGTTGATTTTGAGGGGGTGGTGGCGGTGGTGGTGGTGGTTGGTCTGGTGGTGGAGTTTGCACAATTGTTGAACGTGGTACAATGACGAACTCCACAGCCCGGCGTAAATCTTCGGCGTTGACTGTTGTCCTTCCTTCTAAAGCCGCGGCTGCTTTAGCTACACGCACGGCGAATAATTCGGCGCGATGTCCTTCCACTCCTCCGCGAATAGCTTCATTGACTAAATAGGTAATTTGTTCTGAGGTAATGGTTACTTCTTTCAACCATTCCCGCGCTAGGATAATTTGGGTTTTTAACCCGTCTAAATCTTCCGCGTATTGCTCCAGAAATGCATGGGGGGATTTCGCATAGGCGATCGCTTGCTCTACAGCTGTTACTCTTTGATCTAAGCCCAGGACGCCATCAGCAGAAAGAGCGATGGCAATTCTATCAAGTAAATGCTCCCTTAATGCTCCTTCTTCTGGGTTATAGGTGGCTATAAATAAGGATTTGCAAGGATGCTGAAAACTAATCCCTTCCCGCTCAATTTGGTTACGTCCCTCCGATAAAACTGTGAGCAGCTGATTTGATATTTGGTCATCTAATAAATTCAACTCATCCACATACAGCACCCCTCGGTTAGCTGTGGCGAGTAACCCCGGCTGAAAAATTGTATCACCTTGTTTGACAGACTGTTCTACATCTACAGAACCTAATAATCTGTCTTCTGTGACTCCCAAGGGAATTTGGACAAAGGGCGCCGGAATAATTTCCGTGGGTACTTCTGTAATATCTTGATCTGCGTACTCTGCTAACAGATCATCATCCCAGTCTTCTGGGCGGTTGGGATCGCAGTTACTCATCGAGCCTTTCACAACTTCGATGGGTGGTAGTAAGGCGTGGATAGCACGCGCCATTACTGATTTTGCCGTACCTCTACGGCCGGCGATCGCCACTCCTCCTAAACCAGGATCAACTGCTGCTAACAGCAAGGCTAATTTAATTGCTTCTTGACCAACTACAGCTGTCAAGGGGAAGGCTGTGATTGTAGGGTTAATAGTAGGCGCGGGCATGGTTGACATAATAGCGAGTCTCGGCTTTTAGCATAGCAATTTTTCGCACATTCAGCCTAACTCCTACTTTACTATGAGAATCAAACTACTTATACCTAAATATACATAGAATTATCTCTCAATTATTGATTTTTATTACACCTAAAGTTCTATAGTTATACTAATTTTTATTACAACTGGTTGAATCTGGTCAAATTAGACTATGATTTGTTGAGTGGGTAGCCTAATTTAAATTCATCAAAATTGATTGAATTTAAAACGGAGGAACCAATGTTTGGGGCTAATCTTAAGAGAGACACCTTCCAGTCTTAGCCCGTCAGCTAACTTCGTCGGCAATGGAAGGAACTCCCAAAACTTTGGCTTTAACACCAGTTGTTATTGGAGTTTCTTTGCGGATATTACTGATTATATCTTGGGGATATACTATATCCGTTTTTAACCTACTTCTCATTCATAACTTGTTTCTTTGGGGAGAAGTCGAAATTGTGAATATAAAGCCAATGTTAGTGCGTCTGCAAAGCGCCATAGGTAGAGACAATTTAACTGAGCAAATGGTACTATTACCAGAGCGCAAAAAACCCTTTTCTCAAGAATTTAAGTCTCCCAAAATAATCGTTGCTTATCATGGTTCACCTAATAGTCATACTGCGCTAGATATAGCTTTATGTATTGCACAGCAAACCCGTTTAGCGACCAATGTACAAGTGAATGTGCAGGCTGTGTATGTAGTAGAGAATCAACATAATCAGTTTCTAAATTCCTCAGATATAGAGTCTCAGGTAAGTCAATTATCCCAATCTCATCTTCCTACCCCAACTCCATCAAATTCCAGGGTAACAACACAATATTTATCGAAAGAATACATTCTTCCTCTTCAGCAAGCAGATAGAGTTTTGTGGCAAGCGCGCAGCCTAGCCGAAGAATGGCAAAGTTATTTTAAATCTCATCTGAGGTTTGGTTGCGTGGCCAAAGAACTAAAAAATGTGGTGGAATTAGAAGCTGCTGATATCCTATTTTTGGGATGTAAATCTGCTCATCATACCATGGTACAGATGCTGGGTTCTAATTTTCCCTGTGCTGTTTTAGGCATACCCCATTCTCTTAATGAATAAATATTGCGTGCGATCAAATTAAAACAATTTTCTATTGAATGAAAATTGCAGAAAAGTCACCTATATTCAGGTGGCTTTTTTCCAGAAAATATAATTTCCTTGGACTCCAGAGGTGTATTGTGGAAAATTGGCAGGCTTTTCTGAGTTTTTTCACATTTTTGGGCGTGATTGCCTTAGTTATAACTGAATGGATGCATCTAACTATTGCTGCGTTTCTAGGAGCATTAATATTAGTTTTTACTAATATTATGAGTTTGCAGGAAGCAATTGACTATATCAGTAAAAGCCATGCAACACTGGGTTTATTTTTCGGCATTATGGTATTTGTGCGGGCATTTGAGTCTACGAAAGTATTTGATTATTTAGCTACTAAAATAGTACTCTTTGCTCAAGGCGAAGGCAAACGTCTTCTCATCAGTATTGTAGGAATTGTTACTGTTGTCTGTTCAGTTCTACCCAATGCTACAACAGTGATGTTATTAGCGCCTTTAATTCCGCCAATGGCACAAGAGTTAGAAATAAATTTTGTTCCTCTACTAATTTTAATGGTTTTAGTTGCTAATAGTGCTGGACTACTGACCCTAGTGGGTGATCCTGCTACCTTTATTGTGGCCGATGCAGTCAATATCAGCTTTATAGATTATCTATACAATTTAAGCTTAGGAGGAGTGATTGCTGTCGGTGTGATCATACTATTTCTACCAATTTTATTCCGCAAAATTTGGCATACTAAACTATCTAGTTTAGCAGAACTCCCAAACCCACAAATCAACCACCCGCAAGTTGTAATGGTGGGTGGGGTAATTGTAGCTTTAGTATTAATATTTTTTGTCATCGGGGAATCTCTACCCATACCTATTTCACCAGCGGCCGCGGCTTTATTAGGTGCAGCTTTAGCTTTGCTACTATCTCACCACAGTAAAATTGATTCTGTTAACCATATACTGCGAGATGTTGACTGGAGTACATTAATATTTTTCATGAGTATTTTTGTGCTAATTGGGGGACTGGAAAAAACAGGAGTAATTAATGCTTTATCAGGTATATTAGCAATAATTATCGGTAAAAATATTTTTCTGGGTTCTTTAGTTTTATTGTTTTTTGTGGGGATATTATCCAGTCTAGTACCCAATATTCCATTAGTAGTAGGGATGGTTCCTTTGCTTAAACAATATCTTGTCACAGTGGGATTAGTCAGTCCAGAAGTTCTAGCTTCCAATTTTGATGGACAATTTCCCCCGGAAGTGCTACCTATGTTTTACGCTATGATGTTTGGTGCAACCTTAGGAGGAAATGGTACTTTAGTAGGAGCATCATCTAACATAGTAGCCGCAGGTATTTCTGAGCAACACGGTCGTCCCATTTCTTTTAAAACTTTTCTTCATTATGGCTTACCAGTTATGATTGTACAACTTGTAGTGTTAGGGTTATATGTGATGGTTCGTTTTCTTTTTTGATAGTCATCACCAGTGGGTAGGGTTCCAGGGGTTAAGCCAGTTATTGAAAAGACGGTTACCAATTTGGGTACCGTCTTCTGAATTTTGATTTGTATTATTGAAGAGTTAAGAACTGTGGATGTTTATTTTGGAACTAGCAATTACTCTTGATTTAGTCCTAGCATCTTCAAGACTAATATCTCATAATGTGGAGTATGTCCCGCAAAACGCTATATCCTGCTAAATCCCAAATTAGGTAGGCCAGAAAGCCAATCATTGCCAAGCGGCCATTCCATAGTTCTGCTTGAGGGTTCCAACCAAACAGAAAGGCGTTGCGGTCAACACCGTTATAAGCTGTAGCTACTGGCGGTAAATCTGTAGAAGGACGAGGTTCTCTAGTTTCCATGTTTTTTACTCCTAAATCCTACTAATTATTGAATTTTTAATGGTTAACGACCAATCAGATGCAGCACGTCCCGAAGAACACTATATCCAGCTACATCCCAAAGTAAATAGGCTAGAAAGCCAATCATTGCTAACCGACTATTCCAGATTTCAGCTTGAGGAGTCCAGCCAAATAGAAATGCATTCCTATCTCTGCCATTGTATTCTAGGGCTACTGGTGGTAAATCTGTCGAAGAACGCGTCTCTCGAGTTTCCATTTTTATTATCCAAGATTATTTATTACTTAACCTTAATTTACTTGTTTATCAGTAATTTGCTTTCCGTCTGTAGGTACAAAATAGACACACTTCTTACGGTTGATTATCAGTAGTTGATAGTTATCAGCATATCCACCTTTAGGGGGTGATGGCAACTTTCACCATCATAAGTATTAGTATATTTGAGTTCAAATTACTCCTGGGTATTCTTAACACTTAATAATCATATTATACATCATATCTGTGATCATAAAAATATAGTTTCGGCGCTAACAATCACGAGTAAATTGCTAAAATTAAACTTCCTAATTATAGCATAACTAGGCTATATTCTCATCTATTCCAGGTTGATAAAAAAACCATAATTACTTGTTAAATAATTAAACTTATCCAGAGGGATAGATAGATTTTTATAACTTAAGAGAGATGCCTAAAATGCCTCAATGCCATGATTCTGAAAGTGGTAAAAAATTGAGCAAACCATAGACATACCAAATAAATATATTATGTTGACTTCCTGCGCCTGAAATTTATGATATTCCCCAAGTTTCAACTTAGAAGAAGGAAATATAATGTTTGAATTTACGGAAAACATCCTGGAAGTTTACAAGCCATTATTGTGGGTAGCACAGACTCCGGTAGTCCCCACTGGTGTTACGCCAGCCCAAGTATCATTGATCAATTCTGGCCCGCGCTTTTTTGTCGCTTTAATCTCCGGTGTAATCCTAGCGTTTGCTTTCCAATTAGTGTTAACTAATCTTTCGGTAGCGGCTGGTATTTCCTACTTGGGGCGCCCATCTGACTCCGATACAGCAGTTGGGGAAGTGGGAAGTTTCGGCGGTACCATTCGCAGAATTGGTACCGCATTGGGGTTATGGACTTTAGTTACTGTTACCATCGCTTTATTTATAGCTTGCTTCCTGGCAGTTAAATTAAGTCTACTAGTATTAGATCCCAGGCTAGGAGCAATTCTGGGATTAGTTATTTGGGGTGCATACTTTTTGCTCCTGGTGTGGGTAAGTTCGACCACTGTGGGTTCCTTAGTTGGTTCGGTAGTCAATTCAGCAACTTCGGGTTTTCAGGCAATTATGGGGACTGCTACGGCTGCACTCGGTGCAAAGGCGGCGAATCAACAGGTGGTAGCAACCGCTGAAGCAGCAGCTGCTACTGTGGGTCGGGAATTAGGGAATGTTATTGACCCGGATAGTATTCGGGAAAATATAGAAGATTACCTAGAACGGCTGCGCCCCCCACAATGGGATATATCCCACATTGGTAGGGAGGTGGAAAATCTACTCAAAGATCAACAATTGTCAGAGATCGCAGGTAGTCCAGATCTGCGCAACATTGACCGCCAAAGGTTTAGGGATTTAGTCAGCAGTCGTACAGACCTTTCTCCCAGAGAGGTTAAGCTTATCAGTGATAGAATATACAAAGTTTGGCAACAGGTAGTTAGTCAGCAAAAACCCATCCCAGACAATTTGAGTGAGTTGGTTAACTATTTGAAGTCACTCCCCCCAGGACAAGGGAAGACAGATGAACTCAACGCCAAATTAGACCGGTTAATAGCAGAAATGCGGACTCCTCAGGAAGCAAAACAACCGGGTATAATGCAACAAACCTTACAACAGGTCATGACTACACTTACGGGTATTGTCTTGGGAAGGGCAGATTTATCAGATATAGATGTAGAAACAATTTGGCGATCGCTCACAACCGCTAAGGAGAAACTCACCGCCCAAGGAGAAAAACTGGGGTTACCTCTCACATCAGAACCCTATAGTCCCATTCGCGCTGATGTAGAAAACTATCTACTCAATACCTATGCTTGGCAATTCAGTCCTGAGAGAATAGCAGCAGAATTTCGTGATGTCATCTATGACCCAGAGGCAGACCCAGGTATAGTCAAAAGGGAGCTAGAGCGACTTTCTCGCCAGGATTTTGCCCGTACTCTCCAACAACGGGGAATACTCACCCAAGAACAAATCCAGCGCATTGCTCACCAGCTAGAAACTGTTCGCCAAGAGGTATTAGTCATAGTCAGTGATGCTCAAGAAAGGCAGATTAAACAAGACTTGCAACGCCGCATAGAAAGTTATTTACTTGTTGCTAATAAAGCAGAATTAACTCCAGGAGGACTTGAGCAGCACTTTAAACCATTATTAGCAGATCCACAGGCAGATTACGAAACCCTGTGTTTACGACTATCACAATTAGATCGCCAGGAAATACGGGAGATATTGCTAGCACGAAATGATATTCCCACAGAAGAAGTCAACCCCATTCTCAACGAGTTAGAAAACCAGCGCCAACGGGTGTTAATAGAATCTCAAGGATTGGCCGAACAAGCCAAACATCACGCCGAAACCTTATGGTTAAATTTAGAATCATATCTGCGCAATACTGGTAAAGCTGAGTTAAACCCTGATGGGATTCGCGCTGATTTGCAGAAGCTACTGGAAGACCCCCAATCAGGAATTATTGCTCTGCGGGTCCGATTAGCTCGGTTTGACCGGGATACCTTAGTTAGCTTACTCAGTCAGCGCCAAGATTTGAGTGAACAGCAAGTTAATCAAATTATTGACACTGTAGAAGAATCTTGGCACAATATCCGCCATACACCTCAAGCCTGGAAACAACAGTACGACTCAGTTATAACTACTATTGCCGATTATTTACGCCAGACTGGTAAAGAAGAATTAAACCCTGAAGGCATTCAACGAGATTTTAACAGACTATTTTACAACCCCAGAGAGGGGATGGTAGCCCTGCGCCGGCGTTTGTCTCAGGTAGACCGGGACACCTTAGTTAGCTTACTCAGTCAACGGCGAGATTTGAGTGCAGAACAAGTTAATGAAGTGATTAATTCTGTGCAAACCGCCATCCGTAATATCCTCGGTGCGCCGCGTCGTCTCGCCACCCGGACACAGCAAAGAATGTCAACATTTGCAGCTTATTTAGAAGAGTATTTGCGGCAAACTGGTAAGGATGAACTCAATCCAGAGGCCATTAAGCGCGACTTACAAATATTATTGCATGATCCCCAAGTGGGAATGGAAACCCTGGGCGATCGCTTGGCTCATTTTGACCGTTCCACAGTCATGGCTTTACTGAAAATTCGGGAAGATATGACTGATGAAGAAGCAGCCAGAATTGCCGATCATATCATCTCCGTACGTGATCAATTTGTCGAACAAGTACATAGTATTCAAAGGCGGATTCAAGATGTGATCGAAGGGATTTTCGCCCGGATCCGTAACTATCTCAACTCCTTAGAGCGCCCAGAATTGAATTATGATGGCATCAAGGGCGATCTTCGCACCTTATTTGATGATCCACAGGCGGGGTTTGAAGCTTTACGTCACCGCCTGTCAGCTTGTGACCGGGATACTCTGGTGGCGATTATCAGTTCCCGTGAAGACATTTCTCCAGCTGATGCCAACAACATTATTGAACAAATTGAGCGGGTACGCAATAGCGTCTTGCAACGTGCTGAACGGATCCACCAAGAAACTCAACGCCGTCTGGAAGAGTTAAAAGATCAAGCACAAAGACAAGCAGAAGAAACCCGCAAAGCCGCAGCTACAGCTTCTTGGTGGTTATTTACCACAGCATTTGTATCAGCTGTATTTGCAGCATTAGGAGGAGCCATGGCTGTGGTGATCATCTAGGTTAAAGTAAGTTAAAGGATTATTCGCCACTTGCTTCTCCCCATTGATTGATGGCAGAAAATATTGACGAGTAGTCATCATCAGCAAATGACATTTTCATCGCCGTTTGCAGAATTTGTCGCACAGCTTCAATACTAACCAGATCCAAACCCAATGATTTGGCAGCTGAGATAAACAAATCTGTATCTTTGAGCAAGTGTTTTGTGGGGAAATTGGGATTTGTATAATTACCCTCTAGCATCCGGTTGAGTTTCTTGTCAAAGGTAGGGGCATAAAGTGAACTTTGGCGCAAGATTTGCATGAATAAATCTATGTCGATACCTTGACGCTCAATAAAAGCCAGACTCAGAGCAAAGCTAGTTGTGAGGGAAGCAATCAGTTGATTTAGTGCTAACTTTAGCGCCGCAGCCGAGCCGACTGGCCCCACAAGTATAGGTTCAGGACCAAAGTTTTGCAGTAACTTTAAATCCCGTTGATATTGTCTTTGTTCCGCACCTACCATGACAATCAGCTTACCAGCTTTTGCTTCTGGAATACTACCTAATACTGGAGCTTCTATATACTCGCCACCGCCACCAATCACCGCATCTCTGATTTCTTGGCTTTCTATGGGGGTAATAGTCCCCATCTGAATGACAGTGCGCCCTTCTAGAGTACGCCAAGCAGTATCTGAAAGCAAAACATGATAAATTGCTGCGGTATTGGTCAACATGAGAATAATGTAATCAGCAGCACGAATTGCCTGACGGGGGTGTGTTACGATCTCCGCACCTGCAGCTTGTAGTGGAGCTAATTTTTCTGGGGTGCGGTTGTAGGCCACTAGCTCTATATTGGCTGCTAACAACCGTTGAGCCATCGGTAATCCCATTAGTCCAGTTCCCAGAAATGCCACCTTCATTTTTTACTTTCCTTTGGTACAGCTTGGATATAACCAGTCTGAAATATCGCGTTTCCATGGTCTGATTGTAAGATTCTTGAACAGTTATCACTGTCCAGAAATAACTGTTCCCTAATCGGTGAAGAACAATCAGCCCCCAGCGGCAAAGGTGACCATGATAATCACCGAAAGCAATATGCCTGGGCTAAGTAGTGTTATCAATAACAATAGTTCGTGAGCAGTCATAATTAATACTTGCCTGTTACTTATGTTTGCACAGTAGCCAATGTTATGCTAATCTATATCAGCATAAGATCCCATTCCTAAAGAGAGTTTTAATTTTTCCTTATTTTA
The DNA here is from genome assembly GCF_015245355.1 of Anabaenopsis elenkinii CCIBt3563. Taxonomy (GTDB): domain Bacteria; phylum Cyanobacteriota; class Cyanobacteriia; order Cyanobacteriales; family Nostocaceae; genus Anabaenopsis; species Anabaenopsis elenkinii. The sequence continues at coordinate 4,182,394 of NZ_CP063311.1, forward strand.
CACTGGCACAGTTAGCCCTTGAAGTGGTTGACCTATTTCTGTGGGCTGGAGTGCTTTACTTTGAATTAAAACCCCAAAGTTACCTAGCTCTGAGGGGTCTATGAGCTGGTGTAATGCTTCCCGCTTTTGCAGTAGCTGTGAAAGAGGAGTTTCTTGGTGGGATATAGCAGCAAGGCGATCGCCTAAACCCAAGGCCATTAAAAATAAACCCTGCTGGATAAATCCTATTTTCTCTAAGCCATAGCGATCGCCCCATCGTTCCAAAGCACTAAAATCAACATGAGCAGTAATATCCTGCTTACCAATATTGATATAAGGGTTGTTGTGGTGACGATGGTTGTAATAACATTGTAGAGTTCCCTGCGATCGCCTAGGATGATAATAACGATGGGCGGGGTAGCCATAATCAATTGTTAACACATACCCGCGATGCAAGCGGTCTGCTACTATACCTAACCACTCACCAGCAGCCAAATTAATTTCACTACGATAGCCATCTTCATAATTGGGATGGGTCAAATCAATTTCTATCAAGTTTAAGTATTCTTGCAGGAGGGGTGTAGAAACTTCGCCAGTCACCTCTATAAACGAAGTTTCAGACTTATCTTTGTGGGTAGTGACATAAATTTCTCGCATTTCCCCAGCTTCTAAAATAAATTGATGTACTGGCAAAGCATCCACCAATTCATTAGAAAAAAAGCAACCAGTAATAGAGTCAGTGGGGATATCTTCTAAATTACACCAACGCACAGAGAAGTTTTGTAAACGTTGCTGTTGTTCTTGTTGGAATCCTGGAGACTTCTCTATGATTATATATTCCAGCGCCTGAAAAAAGTCTGGATAATGTAGCTGAGAGTAGTTCAGGATATGCATAGCCAATAGTCCTTGACCTGCTCCCATTTCTACCAAAGAAAAAGGCTCAGGACGCCCTAAAATTTCCCACATCTGGCGAAATTGTTCCCCCAACAGCTCGCCAAAGTCAGTACCGAGACTAGGAGAAGTGAAAAAATCACTACCCCCAAATCCAATTTTTACCGCGTGACTGGAATAGTAACCGTGTTCCGGGTGATATAAAGCCATATCCATGTATTCAGCGAAAGTAATTCGCCCTTGGGGACTGGTAGCTATACGATCGGCTATGGCTGTACACAATGCTGGGTTAGAGGTCATAGATAAAATATGATCATGATACGACAACCCCCCTAGGAGATGAGGACAAAAATAGATAATTAAACACTGTTTCCTGCTATAGTAATCATCATCCTGGCAGTCCAAAATACTTAATATTCCTCAAAACTCAATATTTGCTGTTGGGCGATCGCTCTGGGTATTCTCTTTTCCTTCGCGTCTGTGGGACTCTGCTGGAAACCAATTGATATTTAAATCTTACAAGTCTCCATGCGATCAAAAAGAACACCTCTCCTCCAACCCCAACGAAAGCCTCCTGCTGACCTATCAGATGGAAGATGTCCTCGTGGCGCTATTTTATCAATTGTTAGAGGATGTTTATTATTCTTTACCTCACAGTATATAACCAGTAGTAAGTTAATTTCATACTTGAGAGAGATATTCAAACATCGCCAAAAATCACTGGGAACTGTTTTTTAAACGCAAAGGTACGCGGAGGTTTTTTATGAGTTAGATTAATCTTTTATTTGGGCACATTTGTGCTTTTCTTTTTCCAGAACTTCCAAAATACTTTATATTTTATTGGAATCTTGAGATGTTACAGTTTGCAAGTCTGGATGCAAAAGAAAGGATTCTTCCTTCCCCCTCTTCACTATCCCACCATACCGAGCCATAATAAAATACACCCACGGGAAGGTGGCCTTCTGGTGCAGTAATATCAAAAATCATATCTCTGATGAACAACCAATTTATTCCTTTTCTCCATCCTACAGTGTCACCCAAGGCTAGAAAAATTTCCCTATTATAGTCTGTCGTTCCCCCCAAACTTTCATAAATGCGCTTCTGTACAGAAAACCCAAAGCGCCCATTACTATTTTTTAACCACAACTGGTCAATAGTGCGGAGGTCTTGACAAGGAAAATTACTAATACTCTGCTTATCTAACACACCTGGTTTTTTCGGTTTCCCTACAACTGACATTACTTGTCTTGTTTCCGAATCCGCTTCTTTCCACCTTCCCGCAGCGAGTAAATCTTGTAGTCTCCCATAGTCCATACCGACAGATGATATTAGTTCAGGTTTTACGATGGGTTTAGGTTCTGCTATGGTTTGAGTTTCTGGTGTTGGGGTGGGACTATTTCTAAATAGACTTTCCCCTAGTAGAACTATCAGAAATCCTCCCAAAACTAAACCAGCAATTTGTAACCGACCCCGCGGGGGAGATGGTTTGATTATTTGTGTGGGTAGGGATACTTGTGGTTTTCCTAAAGCTACCGTTGGGGGTATTGGAACCGAATTTAAATCTTGTAAAACTTCCTCAGCAGACTGATAACGAAATTGTGCATCTTTGTGTAATAACTTATCTAAAATTTGCCCCAATTCTAGAGTTACTGCTTGCTTGACATAGTTCCGCCATTGTTTCACCCATCCATAACCATCCTCCCGCCATAATTCCCAAGGATGAATCCCTGTTAACAAATGAAAACAAGTTGCACCAATACTATATAAATCACTGGATGGATATACTCTACCATCTTGCATTTGTTCTACAGCAGAATAACCAAATGTCCCGATGTTTGTCCCGGTTTTCACCGTTCCCTGGAGTTGCTTTGATGCGCCAAAGTCAATTAAAATCAGCTTACCGTCACTGCGACGACGCATGATATTTTCTGGTTTAATATCCCGGTGTATAATCTCTTGACTATGAATTACTTGCAGGACTGGTAATACATCCTGTAATAACTCACGGATTTTCGCCTCGTTGAATATACCCTGGTTGGCTAATTCTGTAAGTAAATTTTCCCCTTCTATAAACTGCTGTACTAAATACAAGCGGTTATCCTCCGCGAAGTATGCTAGTAAAGCTGGTATTTGAGGATGTTCACCAAGCTGTTGTAATTGCTGCGCTTCTTGTAAAAATAATGCTGTGGCTTTTTGTAAACCTGCTGTACCTTGGGTTTGGGGTGCAAGTTGTTTAATAACGCACTCTGAGTTTAATTTGTCAATATCTACCGCTAAATAAGTTTTGGCAAATCCTCCACCACCTAAAGGTTTAAGTGGTTGATAGCGCTTTCTCAATACTACCAAGGGAATCCCGCAACTAGGGCAAAATTTCGTATCTTCAGTAACTGAGGGGTTATCACATTCGGGATTAAGACAACATATCTGGGTCATGGCTAGGTATTGTTAGATACGTTTATTATTCTGTACCTCACAGTATAGAACCAGTAAGAGATTAATTTCATACTTGAGAGAGACAAAAATCACTATTGAATGTCAGGCGATCGCTCTGGCTATTGTTAGCAAAATCGGATATATTTGACAAATGGACTAGTGTCACATTTTTAAGCATCTCAAAAATATAAGTAATTAAAAATCATTGATTGTGGGGGAATTACCCCAGAATCAGAGGTAACCCAAGGTAAATTTATTTACTAGCAATATTAGTTGATGAAAGATGATGGCGAGTTTATTTCCGAAAGGTAATAGCAGATTTGGCTCCCGTCAACTCCTAGTGATCCTCATCCTCTTGAGTTTAATATTACCTATACAAACAGGACGAACACAGGAAACCTCCCCCGTACCCGTGATATCCCAGCCATCTGAAGCGGAACAAACCCCCACAACCGGGCTGTTTTTTGCCGACATAGTCGTTAGGGGACAACCCGTGTTTCAAGTGGGTAGCTTAGGAGAACTCAGTGCTGCTCAACGGGCGCAAATTATTAACCGACGCATTGCTAGTATTTTAGTCCGTCGTCAAACTGATAGCCAAGTTTCCCTAGTACCAGATCCCCAGCGTAATATTGCTACATTACAGCTGAATAACCGGGTTTTGATGACTGTAACTCAACAGGATGCTGAAGATTTTAACCTAGATGTGGAAACATTAGGACAATGGTGGGCAAAGCAGTTAAATCAGGCTTTTGAGCAACCCCCACTAGCAATTGATGTTGGGCAAAGACTATTCTCGACTCTGAGGAAGTTTCAGCAAGACACTATCGACAACTTACCCTCTTTTTTAGGAATGCTCTTAGTAGTCATTACTACCGGGTTAATAGCAGCAACCATGCGCCAACTCACCCTTACCGGGGCGCAACATTGGGAAGTAGACCGCAATTCTAAAATCTTAGTTAGTCGTTTAGTATATGGTTTGGTTTGGGTTATAGGGACAATTGTCGCTTTGGGAGTTTTAGGATTAGACTTTGCGACCTTACTGGGAACTTTAGGATTAACCAGTGTAGCTATAGGTTTTAGTCTCAAGGATATACTCAGTAATTATTTTTCCGGTGTTGTCTTGCTGGTATCTCGTCCCTTTCGTTTAGGAGATCAGATAGTTATTCGCGACTTTGAAGGGACTGTTACCCAAATTCAACTACGGGCTACAACTGTAAACACCTATGACGGGCGTGTGGTTTACATTCCCAATCAAGAAGTGTTTAGTGCCATTATTATTAATAATACTGCCTCAGATATTCGCCGTAATTCTATTACCTTTGGTATAGACTATAAAGCAGATATTACCAAGGCTAAGGAAGTCATTAATAATGCTGTTTTGTCACTACCTGAAATTGAAAAAGAACCCAAGCCAGATATTTTAGTCCGTCAATTAGCCCCTAGTACAGTTAATATTGAAGTGCGCTGCTGGGTCAATTCTCGGCGGTTACCATTTTTAGAAGCTACTTCTTTAATGGCTCAAGCAATTAAAGAAGCATTAGCAGCGGCAGAAATTAATATGCCTACAGATATTTACACTTTACAGTTTAGTGATGTTTTAACTATTTCGCAACAAAAACCATAGAAACTAATTACCCATTCTGTTTATCTGTTTCTCCCAGGGGAGACCCCACTAGGTGAATACGGTTCATTTATCTTCCTATTGTTTCAAAATTTAGTGACCATGATGACTTTCAGGAAAATTCGGCGATTACTTGCAGAAATTGCCTCTGAATGGCAAACTAACGAAGTCTCTCTGTTGGCTTCTTCCCTCGCATATTATGCAGTCTTTTCTCTAGCACCACTTTTAGGACTAGTGATTATGATTGTCGGTGCAATTTTCGGGGAAGCTGTGGTTCAAGAAGAGGTAGTTTATCGATTGAGAGAACTTTTTGGTCAGGAGGGCGCAGAATTAATTTCTACTGCTATTGCTAATCTGAAAGTGGATTATAGACAACTAACTTTTACCGTTTTTTTTAATCTGATTTTTTTACTCTTTGGAGCTACTGGGGTATTTACCCAAATTCAAACAGCACTAGATAGAATTTGGGAGGTTAAGCCAGCACCAAGACGTAAGATTTTTCACCTATTGCGCAAACGCTTATTATGTTTTTTAATGGTGCTAGTAATTGCCTTGCTTTTAATATTATTTTTTATAGCCAATGCAATTTTAACAAGTTTAGTGGCATTTTTTAATGAATTATTTCCCGGTTTGGGTTATATATCCCAATTCATTAGTCTATTGATTACTTTTGGAGGCACTACATTAATATTTACAATGATGTATAGTATACTCCCAGATGCCGATATTGCCTGGCGTGATACTATTGTTGGTGCTTTAATCACTTCGGTGCTGTTTTTAGTAGGACAGTATTTCTTTGGACTGTTTCTGAGTCGCACTGATTTTGGATCGGCTTATGGTGTAGCTGGTTCTTTTGTGATTGTGATTACTTGGATTTTTTATGCTGCTCACATTTTGTTTTTAGGAGCGGAATTCACCAAGGTTTACGCGAAACAGCGAGGATCTGCGATTGTTCCTTGTGAATATGCTGTGAAAGTATCCCCAGAAAACCAGGATAATCGGTAATTTCAACCGCCAAACCCAATTATTTGAGATAATTATGAATGTATATTATATCAGAATAACTTAAAATTATGAATGATCATACTATCAAAAGGTTTTGGGAAAAGCTGAATAATACAAAGTTGATTCGCTATCTGTTACTGTTAGCCCTTGGTTGGGCAATTGTACAGTTTTTAGCTTATTTTTCTACGGTCATTGTCATTTTTATCTGTGCTGGAATTTTGGCATTTTTGCTGAATTATCCCGTTAAGTGGTCTGAACGGTTCGTACCACATGGTATCGCAGTTATTGTGGTTTTTTTACTGAGTCTATTTATTTTGGGTGGTTTGATAGCAACTCTGGGTTTTGCTGTCTTATCTCAATTTCAACAATTAGTTGAACAAGCACCTCAATTTATTGAGTATGCTATTTCTCTATTAGATAGCTTACAAAATATCCTGATTAGATTTAATTTTCAAGTTAATTTTGAGTTAATTGAAGAGGAGTTACGTAATCAAATTTTATCAGGTATTGGGACGGGATGGGCAACTTTTCAAGTATTGTTAACTAATTTAATTGATTTAATTTTAATTGCAGTTGTCGCTTTTTTTATGTTGCTAGATGGTGAAAGAGTGTGGCATTTTATGATCAAATTTTTACCGACAAATATTCGCCAGCATCTCACCACTGCTATCCAGCAAAACTTCTTGGGCTTTTTTTGGGGGCGTTTATTACTATCTTTATTTTTTGGAATCTCAGTATTTCTGGTATTTATTTTTCTCCAACTACCTTATGCCTTATTTTTGGCAGCGATCGCCGGAGTGTTTGATTTAATTCCAGGAATTGGCGCTACAATTGGTATTACCCTAGTTGCTCTGATTGTCTTACCTCAAGGCATTTGGTTGAGTCTGCAAGTATTAATCGGTTGTGTGGTTCTACAGCAAATAGAAGAAAATTTACTTATGCCACGCATTATGCAAGGTTCAATCAATATGAATCCAGTTTTCATGTTCCTTGCTCTTTTAGTAGGCGCAAGAGTAGCAGGTTTAGTGGGAATTTTTCTGTCAATTCCTATCGCTGGAGTATTAATTAGTATGTTTAATATTGAAGAAATGCAGGGAGGAAGTTAATGAAGTTTTATTAAGTGTGTTGGTGTTAATCTATTCTCCGGGATGTCTAAAACCTATCAGTAGATATTTCATAGCAAAATCCTGCATTTTCACAACCAAAAACATATAGATAATATAACAAACAAACATCACAGAATCTTAATGAATTCCCCTCACCAAAAACCAGAATACACCCAGTCACGTAAAGCAGATCATATCCGCATCTGTTTAGAAGAAGATGTTCAATTCCACCACGTTACAAGTGGACTAGAAAGTTATAAATTTCATCACTGCTGCTTACCGGAAATCAACCGCGATGATATCGATATCAGTACAACCTTCCTGGGTAAGCGCCTAGGAGCACCTCTGTTAATCTCCTCTATGACTGGAGGAACACAACAAGCTGCAATCATTAACCAACGTCTGGCAAAAGTAGCGCAACAGTATAAAATTGCTATGGGTGTTGGTTCCCAGCGCGTCGCGGTGGAAAAACCCCAAGTGGCTGATACCTTCGCCATCCGCAAGTACGCGCCCGATGTGTTGTTATTTGCTAACTTGGGGGCAGTACAACTCAATTATCACTATGGTTTAGATGAATGTCTTCGGATTATTGATATATTAGAAGCTGATGCTCTAATTTTACACATTAATCCACTGCAAGAGTGTATTCAGCCCAATGGGGATACTAACTTTCGGGGATTACTTGACAAAATCCGCTCTTTATGCAAACAAATAACGGTGCCAGTGATTGCTAAGGAAGTCGGCAATGGCATTTCTGCAACAATGGCCGAAAAACTCTTAGGGGCTGGAGTGGCGGCTATTGATGTGGCTGGTGCGGGTGGTACTTCTTGGGCAAAGGTGGAAAGTGAGCGGGCGGAAAATGCTTTGCAAAAGCGTTTAGGTAAAACATTTGCTGATTGGGGCTTACCTACCGCAGAGTGTATCACCAGTATCCGGGCGATCTATCCTAATGTGCCATTAGTTGCTTCCGGCGGTTTACGTGATGGGCTAGATGTGGCAAAGGCGATCGCCCTAGGAGCAGATATAGCCGGTTTGGCTATGCCCTTCCTGCAAGCGGCGGTAGTATCAGAAGCAGCATTGTATGATTTAGTTAAAGTATTAATAGCGGAAATAAGTACAGTATTATTTTGTACTGGAAACCCAACGTTAAATGAATTACAGAAAACAGGAAGTTTACGTAAAATAACTAACAACTAAACAACTGAAATGCGTAACTTTTTTAAACAAACTTTTGCCAGTTTACTCGGTACAGTCTTGGGGCTGATGATTTTTTTCGGTGTCAGCACAACAGGAATATTAATACTGTTATTTGCAGTTACCTCCTCTAGAGATGCTACTCCACAAGTCAAAGATAACTCCCTTGTGGTTTTCGACCTATCCATGAATATCAGTGATAAACCGCCAAGTTCTGGGGAATTGCTACAACAAGCACTATCAGGGTCAGAAGTACAAAGAATGACCCTGCGCAGTGTTCTGGATACCTTGGAAAAAGCCAGGCTTGATCCCCGCATTGTCGGTATTTATTTAGATGCAAGTCGTACCAGTATCATTAATCCCACCGGCTTTGCTACCCTGCGGGAAATTCGTCAGGCCTTGGAGAAGTTCCGCCAATCAGGGAAAAAGATCGTCGCCTATGGCGTGGGTTTGGGTGAAAAGGAATATTACCTGACTTCAGTAGCAGATGAAATCATACTTAATCCTATGGGCTTCCTCCCAGTCAAGGGTTTGAGCAGCCAACCAGTATTCCTCACAGGGGCTTTAGAAAGGTTCGGGATTGGTGTTCAGGTAGTGCGGGAAGGAAAGTTTAAAGGCGGAATTGAACCATTCACCCTCAGGGAGTTGAGTCCAGAAAACCGCGCACAAATCCAAGAATTATTGGATGATATTTGGCAGGATTGGCGGACTACAGTCGGTTCCAGTCGTCAAATCACTCCTCAACAGTTACAGGCGATCGCAGATACTCAGGTGTTACTCACCGCTAGTGAAGCTAAAGCCAATGGTTTAATAGATCAAGTTGCATACCTGGATGAGGTGGTCACAGACCTGAAGAAAATCACATCCAGTAATCAAACAGAACGCACATTCCCACAAATAAACCTGAGAAACTACGCTCAAGTTTCCGGACAAAATCTTGGTGTCGAACGCAACTCACCTAATAAAATTGCTGTGGTTTATGCTGAAGGTGAAATTGTTGATGGTAGAGGTGAAAATGGGCAAATAGGAGGCGATCGCTTTGCCATAATTCTGAATCAAATCCGTCAAGATGATCATGTCAAGGCCGTAGTATTGCGAATTAATAGCCCTGGAGGTAGCGCCATAGCATCCGAGGTGATACAGCGAGAAGTACAATTGACTCGCCAGGTAAAACCCATTGTAGTTTCCATGGGTAATGTCGCCGCCTCCGGTGGTTACTGGATTGCTAGTGATTCCAGTCGCATTTTTGCCCAATCAAATACAATTACAGGCTCTATTGGCGTGTTTGGCCTGCTGTTAAATGGGCAAAAACTGGCAAACAATAATGGTATAACCTGGGATACCGTCAAAACCGCACGTTATGCCGATATTGAAACAGTGGCGCGCCCCAAATCACCCCAAGAGTTAGAAATTTTTCAGCGCAGTGTTGACCGTATTTATAATGTATTCCTGGAGAGAGTTGTTCAGGGTCGGAATTTACCCCCCGCCAAAGTCGCAGAAATTGCCCAGGGACGAGTTTGGTCAGGAACAGCAGCCCAGGAACTTGGCTTAGTAGATGAAATAGGTGGTTTAAATGCGGCGATTGAATATGCCGCCCAGGAAGCTAAACTAGGTGAGAATTGGCAATTACAAGAATATCCCAAAGCCAGTACCTTGGAAGAACGCTTTTTTGGCAGAGCAGTTCAAGAAATCAGCACTATTTTTCAGATCATGGGAGTATCATTTCAGCCATCTCATCCCCTAATGGCGGAATTACAAAAACTTCAACAAGAATTGTTGGTTCTCCAAAAAATGAATGATCCTCAGGGGGTTTACGCTCGTTTACCCTTTAGTTTTCAGCTTGAATAGGTTTTTCTATGCGTGTTCTCCTCCAGCGGGTTAAATCATCCCAAGTCACCGTTAACGGTAAAATCATTGGCAAAATTGGACTAGGACTCAATTTACTTGTGGGAATTGCTCAGAGGGATACCGAGGCTGAAATCGACTGGATGGTGCGTAAGTGTTTGCAATTACGGCTGTTTCCTCATCCAGAAGATGGCCAGAAATGGCAAAAATCTGTGCAAGACATTGGCGGTGAGTTGCTGGTAATCAGTCAATTCACTCTTTATGGTGACTGTCGTCAAGGTCGCCGCCCCTCTTTTGACCAATCGGCTCATCCCCAATTGGCTCAAGAATTATATGACCGCTTTGTCAGCAAGTTACAAACCAGTGGTCTCAAGGTTGCTACCGGTGAATTTGGTGCGATCATGGCAGTGACTATCGAAAATGACGGACCTGTTACCCTGTTGCTGGAGAAATAACCTTTGTAGCCCCTCAATCGGAAAAACTTAAATTTATATAAATATTTGTAAGAAGTTTGTTAATTTCCAGATGTTTGCGATAGGTTATATAAGGGTCAATTGTCAGTAATCAATTTTTTCCGCCTCATGAGGGGAAAATTATCAAAAACCCCCAAATTCCGTCGTGTTGTTTTAACAGACATACCAACTCTGGTGAGTATAACACTCAAAAAGTTAACAAGTGCCATTAATCTTTTGATGTTATTGATCATCGGGGAGCTAGCTTCCGTAGCATCCCCGATGAATTAGCTCCCGGAATTTTCAGTTATTTAGTGGTGATTACCGTATAAAACCGAATTTTCTCTGTGACTAGTAGAGTCTTTTATGGTATAGTGAAGAGGTTAAGACTAGCTTTACCAAGAACAAGACTCCACGCATCGATGAAAATTGCCAACCGGAAAGCAGTTTTGATTAAGTATTTACCAAACAAAATCACAAATTGAATCGAGGCTATGACTCAGCAAGTCATTCACCCAATGGTGAAATTGCAACGTAAAGTGCAATCACTCATAGAATCTAATATTATCAAACCAACTGATAGCATTTGGAAAATTGCATTGCTCTACGGCGATGACTGGCAGCACTGGAAACGGGAACTGCAAGACTTTGGCTTTAGTATGCAAGATCCAATTGGCGAATTGCTAGCAGTGGAAGCTTGGGACGAGGAATAGATGCTAGATGGGGGGAGTGTTTCTGTGGCTACTCCCCACCTCCTAAACTTGGCAAGCAGCTAATGCTTCAGCCACTTCTCTAGCAGTCTGGTAGCGATCGCGTGGCACGTGCTGCGTGACCCGTTCAATAATTTCTCTAATTTGAGGAGTAATTGTGGAAATTTCTCCCACATCAAATTGGGAGCCTTGTCCTCGGTAACGATAAAACTTAAACGGATTCTCCCCAGTCAGGAGAAAAATCAAAGTAGGACCAATGGCATACAAATCGGATTGAGTTAACGGTTGTCCGCGCTCTTGTTCCGGCGCACAGTATCCCTCGGCACCAATGCGAGTTCCCTGTTGAGTACCAATCTCCTTAACAGCACCAAAATCTAACACCACTACATGATTATTGCAACTTCTTACCATCAGGTTAGCAGGTTTGATATCACGATGTATTAGTGGTGGATTTTGGCTGTGGAGATAGTCTAAAATTTTGCAGGTTTCCATCATCCAGGTAATAGCCTGACTGGGTGCTACCGGACCTCTGGTATATACTCTCTTTTCTAAGTCCTCCCCGTGAACTAACTCCATAGCCAAATATTTTTTACCCCCAACCACAAAAAAGTCGTAATATTTGGGAATCCCTGAATGATCAAGGGATTTGAGAGTATGGGCCTCCCGTTCAAATAATTCTTGGGCTTTGGCAATTTTAGCCATGTCGGCGTTCATTTGCTTTAAAACCAACAATTGTGGTTTTCCTAAAGTCAGACCGCCTCCATCCCAAGCTAAATAAGTAGTACCCATACCTCCCTGTCCCAGAGTTCGCAAAACCTGATATTGACGAATTTTCTGTTTGACTGAAATAGGTTGACCGCAATGAATACAAAATAAATTATTAGGCGAATTACCTTCGTGGTTGCAAGTGGGGGCTAAAACCTTAGCTTCACCACCCGCAGCATATCCCGACAGACTATCTGGGAACTGCTGACCTTGAAATCTTAATATTGGCCCCCCCTGTGCCAGTTGTAATAGAGAATTATCCGCCAAAGAGCACTGACTTACAAGCCGACCATCCACGAAAGTACCATTAGTACCTTGACTAATTACCTGCCAACAGGAAACATGATTATTTTTGGATAACTTAACTTGTCTAAGTTCCAAATGATACCGCGAAACCAAAATATCAGATAAAACCACATCATTATCTTCCGCTCGCCCAATACGAATGACCGAGGGACTTTCAAAGTACCACTCCAGGAGTGGCGTTTTTTGTTGGGGTTCTAACAAAGTCAGAATAACCACAATACAACCTGCATCAGCCTAAAGAATTAGCCATTGGTAATTAATCTACCACTCCCCACATACTTTTAACTGTTCATATTTGGACACACTTTTGCCCGGACAAGTATCACCGTAATATTGTCATGGCCATTGTATTGGTTTGCCAAATCAATTAATTCTCTAACTCCTTGTTCCAGATTAGAGTCAGAATGCAACAGGGGAATTAAGTAATTCTGCCCATAAATTTCCAGGAGATCATTATCTGATAAACCATCCGACACCAGGAGCAAGAGGCTATCTTCAGTAATCGTGAAAAACTTGACATCTGGACTAATGGCATTTTGATTACGCGGCCCCAAGGCTTGAGTCAGCTGGTACGCGTCCGAGCGGCTATAGGCTATACTCGCGTCCACTCCTCGAGAAATCTCTCTTTGACCCACTTCATGATCTATAGTGACTTGTTCTAAACCTCTGTGAAGCGTCAACCGATAGAGGCGACTATCCCCTACATGGGCTACCGCTGCTTGAGTACCTTGAATTAACAGCATAACTAAGGTGGTACCCATGCGCTTGAGTCCCAAACGTAGTTGTTGTTGATTTAACTCATACACCGCTTGATTAGCTAAGTATACAGCTTCACAAATCTCCTCTTCTGTCGGTATTTGGTTAGTCCAATGTTGATCAAAGTAATCCTTGATAGTGTTAACGGCTAACTCACTAGCCACCTCACCCCCCGCATGGCCACCCATCCCATCACAAAGAATATATAAACCACGGAATTCTAGGATTCGTTGGTTTGGCAATTCCAACTCACTGATTTTGGTTTGAATGCCAAAGTAATCCTCATTGCAGTTACGTTTCTTACCTACATCAGTACCAGCTGCATTTTCTAAACTACTCAAAGCCATTGAGGGGAAAACATTTGGCAAATCATAGGATTGTAAAATAGTCGGGGCTACAGTATCTCCTTTTATGGGATCCGCTATTGGGGTGATGGGTGTTTTTAGGTCTGTTATCATCCCCTGTAAATGCGATCGCAACTGCGCCACTGTCTGAATTTTACCTAGTTTTAAATGATCCAAAATCTCTACTAGAGAACCAAAGCAAGTTCGTTGGGACTCTATAAATAGTGCTTGCCAAACTTCCCCCAAAGCTTGGATACTTAAAACCTGCTGAGGAATCGTCAGTGTTTTTCCTGCAACCTGATTTTTGGTTTCATTCAGTGCATCTACATATAACCTCTCTAGTCCCAGTTTGTGGTCAGCATCCAAACGCAAATTGTCTAACTTCAACAAACTTTGACGACAATTCACCACTTCTAACGCCTCCCAGAGTCGGCTCATCTGCTCCAGGTAACGTAAAATCTCTAAGTTAGATGTAGTTTTAACTACCCACAAGTCAAGTAAACACTGCCAATGGGAACGGTCTTCAATGAGTAGCACCTGTATATTATCTTGTTCCCAGACATCATGAATAGCTGGTATACCCAGGTGACTTTGACAGTGCAAGGCAATATAAGCTTGAGCCAGGGGAGAAACTCTATTAATTTCCACTGATGGCATCACCAAGCCCTGTGTCTGATTAGCTAGTATGGACTCAATGGGAGATATTTGATATGGCTGACAGTCCAATACTTTCACCCACATTTGAGCCTTATTTATATCTGAGATTGGTTCTAACAGTTGATAACGCTGTTCTTGGTCTAAATAAGAACCCAATGTCAGATGTGACAATGAGATTCCAGCACCAGGGGATGTTTCTTGATAATTTTCTGCCTTTTCTTCCCTAGGAATGAATTCCCCATCTTCATGTCCCTTCTGGGTAACACTGATAATTGCCTGCCAAACTTTGCCGCATTCTGCACCACAGTTATGACAAAGTTGTTCATTCACAGGTACTTCAGCACTACACTCCGGACAAACCTTGTGAGTCAACGATGCACCACAACTTTGACAGAATTTGTTATAACTAGGGTTTTCAAAGGTACACTGAGGGCAAATGAGCATAATGAAACTTCCTTCATTTCCGTTCCCACCAGAGCAATTACTACCAAAATAACCAAAATAAAATTATAATTTTCCCGGATATTTACGTAATTATATCAGATATTGGCAGATCTGCTGGTGATTTTTGGTCGAATGACGCCAAAACTTCAGTTCTGATGGCATCAAGTCCCGCCACTCACCCAACTGTAGACCATTTAAACTCAGATGGGCTATGCTCACCCTCACCAATCGCAAAGTAGGAAATCCCACCGCCGCAGTCATTCGCCGCACTTGACGGTTCTTGCCCTCAGTCAGTGTCATTTCTAACCAAGCCGTAGGGATATTTTGGCGAAATCTAATTGGCGGATGGCGTTCAGGTAGATCGGGCGGTTCTAACAACAGTCGTACTTTGGCCGGTTGAGTGCGATAATTTTGAATATTTACACCGGTTTCTAACTTGTTAATCGCATCTACATCAGGAACACGCTCCACCTGCACCCAGTAAGTGCGTTCATGTCCAAAGCGAGGATGAGCCAGACGATGTTGTAATTGTCCATCATTGGTTAGTAATAATAAACCTTCACTATCCCAGTCCAAGCGCCCCACAGGATATATATCGGGAACCGGTATATATTCCTTCAATGTACGATGTTTCGGTGTTTCCTGAGTAAACTGGCTGAGAACACCATAAGGTTTGTAAAAAATAATATATCTGTAATGGTTAGCCATAAATGCTCAGATCATATCGGGACTGAAGGACTACAGTATAACCATACTCTTTCTTCTGAGTGCCTTGACCTGTTTCCCCTCCCTGGTACAGTCGATTAAAAGGAATTGTAAACAGTTCCAGCTGTATTCCTAACCAAAATGGTACAATTTAATTCATGCTAGGGGTGCCTGAAAAATCAGGCTGAGATCACACCCTTAACACCTGAGCCTGGTTAATACCAGCGGAGGGAAGCTGTTTATCGAGGAATTCAATATGCGGACAGAATGGGTTGCCAAGCGTCGTGGACAGAGTAATGTCACTCAAATGCACTACGCACGCCAGGGTGTGATTACTGAAGAAATGCACTACGTCGCCCAGCGGGAAAATCTTCCTGCGGATCTCATTCGTGACGAAGTGGCGCGGGGACGGATGATTATCCCTGCTAACATTAATCACACTAACCTAGAACCGATGGCCATTGGCATCGCTTCTAAATGTAAAGTTAACGCTAATATCGGCGCTTCTCCTAACTCTTCCAATCTTCAAGAGGAAGTAGATAAGTTAAATCTAGCTGTGAAATACGGTGCTGATACCGTCATGGACTTGTCCACAGGGGGCGGTAACCTAGATGAAATTCGCACCGCCATTATTAAAGCTTCACCTGTTCCCATTGGCACAGTACCAGTTTACCAAGCTTTAGAAAGTGTCCACGGTACGATTGAAAAGCTCACCGCCGATGACTTTCTCCATGTCATCGAAAAACACGCCCAACAAGGTGTAGATTATCAAACCATCCACGCCGGGATCTTAATTGAACATTTACCTTTAGTCAGAGACCGCATTACTGGTATTGTCTCCCGTGGTGGCGGTATTTTGGCCCGGTGGATGCTACATCACCATAAACAAAACCCTCTGTATACCCACTTCCGCGACATCATCGAGATTTTCAAGAGATATGATGTCTCTTTCAGTTTAGGTGATTCCCTCCGTCCTGGCTGTACTCATGATGCCTCAGATGCGGCACAATTAGCAGAATTGAAAACCCTCGGACAGCTAACCCGCAGAGCTTGGGAAGATAACGTACAAGTCATGGTTGAAGGACCCGGACACGTCCCCATGGATCAAATTGAGTTCAATGTCCGCAAGCAAATGGAAGAGTGTTCCGAAGCTCCTTTCTATGTCTTGGGACCCTTGGTAACAGATATTGCTCCGGGTTATGACCATATTACCTCCGCCATTGGGGCAGCTATGGCTGGCTGGTATGGTACAGCTATGCTCTGTTATGTCACACCTAAAGAACATTTGGGTTTACCCAATGCTGAAGATGTGCGCAATGGTTTGATTGCTTATAAAATCGCCGCTCATGCTGCGGATATTGCTAGACACCGCCCCGGTGCGAGAGACAGAGATGATCAACTTTCTCAAGCCCGTTATAACTTTGATTGGAATCGTCAATTTGAGTTAGCTCTAGACCCGGAAAGAGCCAAAGAATATCACGATGAAACTCTACCAGCAGATATTTATAAAACTGCTGAGTTCTGTTCTATGTGTGGCCCTAAATTCTGCCCCATGCAGACCAAGGTTGATGCTGATGCGTTGACTGAGCTTGAGAAGTTTTTGGCAAAGGAACCTGTAACCCAGGGTTAAGATAATTCTCGTTAATATAGTTACCAGATGGTAACTATATTATTTGGGCATCAATCTCATCTTCATATCAAAATTAAACCCTCACAATCAATGAGTCAACCAATTAAATGGACTGCTGAAGCTGAAACTCAACTGAAAGAAATTCCTTTCTTTGTCCGTCCTTTTGCCCGTAAAAAAATTGAAACTTATGCTCAGGAAAATAGTATATCTCTAATTACTCTGGAAATTTATGAACTGGTTAAAAAACAATTCAACTAAAATTTAAAATTATTTTTTCAAAGGTATTTTTTAAGGTTTTCCGAACTTATTTATAAAGTAAATATTAACGAGTATGTGTTACGGCTATCAAAGAATTCCCAGTTTAGAGAAAATGAAAATTATCCTTAAAGCAGCAAATAATCCCTCGCTTACACGTTAGTATAAGCGACTCTAAAATTTCTGGGTTACTTTATAAATCAACTATTTTTGCTCTTATTTATAGGGAGAGTCGCACCGCGACCCCAACTCCCCCATTAATCAGCTAATTCTTGATATCGTTGTTGGAGATCGGTAATACTAAACACCGCCTGAAAGTTCAACCCCACAGACTGGTAAAACTCAGCCCCTCCTTGTAGTCTATCTACAAGTGAAATTACAGTATCAACTATATAACCAGCATCCCGAAGACGCTCAACGGCTTTCATGGCTGATTTTCCTGTAGTCACCACATCTTCTAAAACTACGACTTTTGCACCCGCGGGTAAATTAGGCCCTTCAATATAAGCCATTGTTCCATGACCTTTGGCTTCTTTGCGAATAATTAGCGCTGGTATGGGGCGATTTTCATAAGCAGAAACTACACTCACAGCTGACACAATCGGGTCTGCACCCAATGTTAAGCCAGCTACAGCTTGGATATCCATCGGTAACATAGATAAGAGAATGCGACCAATAGCTAAACCCCCTTGGGGGTGGAGTGTTACCTGCTTACCATTAATGTAGTATGAACTGCTTTGTCCAGAAGAAAGGATAAAATCACCCTCTTGATAAGCAAGTTGGCAAAATAAATCTAGTAGCTGCTGGTGCAGGGTGGTTAAATCAGCAGTAGATGCACAAATATTTGATTTAGTCAAGGTTACAGTAGTATCCGTCATTACAAAACAGGCACAGTTGTGTTATACCAAAGGTGGAACAGATTAGAGTTCTGAACTAGCATAAGTTAAGATTTACCCAAAGGCAAAAACTTAAGCATATAAAAAATGGCTTTGAATCGAGTCTTGGGTCAGGACTCAAAAAAATCCAGGGTGCAGGAGTTGAACCTGCCTTGGGCGAATTATGAGTTCGCTGCCTCAACCGCTCGGCCAACCCTGGCGGACTTTTATTGTAGCGTAATTTTACCGATTGTGTAAAGTCCAGAATAGTTGATCGGATATTTGATCGGAAATAGTGCAAACTGGTATTGATTAGGTTTTTTTCAGGATTGGGGGAGATATGCAATACTTGCGGTTTGAATACGCTTAGAATAAGGCAGAATTTTGATGCAATAGCTTGTTAGCCATGAAAATAAATTCTACGGCAATTCTCACTGTAACCTTACTAGTCCTGATGCTGGGTGCAGGTTCTGTGAGTGCGTTTTTAGGTTTTGAGATGGGAACCTCAGCCCTCAAAGGTGTAACAACACCAGATGGCCGCCCCACAAAGAAATTCCTTGGCAATACTAATAGGTCTCAACAGTTAGGGGTAGTACTCTTGAAAGAAGATGAGATCCTCAAAACTGTCCAGGCTCGAATTGAGGGTAAAACCAAGGCTGCTAAATCAGAAAAATTAGACGAATATGACCAGGAAACTAAAACTACTAGGCAGAGAAGATCAAAGGAGAAAACCCCGGATGTGGTCGCGGAAAAACTCCAACCGGGATTTCCAGTGGTTGCAGAAAGTCAGGGTGTAACTTTTGCTGTCCAATCTGTTCGCTACTCTGGGGGTGATTTACTAATGAGAGTTAATATGCAAAATAAAGGTGATAATTCTGTCAACTTTTTGTATAGTTTTTTGGACGTTAGGGACGAGCAAGGACGGACACTAAGTGCTAGCACGGAAGGTTTACCATCAGAATTAACTCCTAATAGTCCTATCGCTTCAGGTACAGTGATTATTCCTACAGCATTGCTTGGTGATGTGAATCAGATATCCCTTTATCTGACAGATTATCCGGCTCAACGACTGAAGCTAGAAGTTTTAAATATTCCCGTAGAAAGGTAAATGAGGAGATTGACTGGGGAAGATGATTATTCAATACCTGATATCAAATTCCCGGTACTGAATACCAAAATCGGGACATGACTTTTACACTATCTTACTTTGGGGGTGAGTCGTTTTTCTAGCTTAATTTCCACCGATGTGGGACTGAGATTGTTGACAGTGCTATTGCTGATCGCTATTAATGCCTTTTTTGTGACAGCAGAGTTTTCAATGGTGACAGTTAGGCGATCGCGTATTCATCAGCTGGTAAAAGCTGGTGATATTCCCGCCATGGCTGTGGAGGGACTACAACGTAGTATTGAAAGGTTATTATCTACAACTCAGTTAGGCATTACCCTTTCTAGTTTAGCCCTGGGATGGATTGGAGAAAGTTCCATTGTCATATTGGTGAAGTCATGGCTCAAATCCTGGCCTTTACCTATGGAAATGAGTAATTTTATCGCTCATTCTCTATCAATTCCTATTGCCTTTTTTTTGCTCGCCTATCTGCAAATTGTTTTGGGTGAACTATGTCCTAAATCAGTAGCTATTTTGTATTCAGAGGATTTGGCCAGATTTTTGGGGCCTTCCGTCAAAGCTATCGTCCGCTTTTTTAACCCCTTCATCTGGATTCTCAACCAGTCAACCCGGTTTTTGTTGCGGCTTTTTGGTATAGAATACACCGCTCAAACTTGGCGATCGCCTGTGACTCCAGAGGAATTACAGATCATCATCTCTACAGAAAAAGAATCAACTGGTTTACAGCTCGCAGAGCGACAATTACTGAATAATGTCTTTGAGTTCAGCGATGTCAAAGCTTTTGAAGTTATGACTCCCCGAACTGGTATTGTTGCTTTATCTCAAGATGCCACTTTTCAAAGGTTACTCGAAGAAATGCTCTCTACTGGTCACTCATGCTACCCCATGATAGGAGAATCTTTAGATGACATTCGCGGCATAGTTTATTTTAAAGATTTAGCAAAACCCTTGGCAATGGGGAAACTCACCCCAGAAACAAATATCCAACCTTGGATGCGTTACGCCCGCTTTGTACCCGAACAAACACCGTTGAGTGAACTATTACCCATGATGCAGCAAGAGAAGCCAGCCATCGTCATAGTAGTCAATGAGTTTGGCGGTACCGCAGGGTTGGTGACCCTTCAAGATGTCATTGCCGAAATTATTGGTAATGCAGGGGAACCGGACGAGATGGATGACTTGTTGGTGGAAATGTTAGAAAATCAAACATTTTTGGTGCAAGCTCAAGTTAACCTCGAAGACCTCAACGAAGTTTTACATCTCAATTTACCCCTCACAAAGGAATACCAGACACTGGGCGGTTTTGTACTGTATCAACTTCAAAAAATCCCCGTACCAGGCGAAACTTTCTGCTATGAAAATCTCGAATTTACTATAGTTTCCACCTTCGGACCACGCTTGCATCAAATTCAAGTGCGACGCTTGGACTCTAATTAAGCTTCAGCATAAGTTAATGGGTCTTTCAACCCTAATTCGGCAAAAGCCGCTAGCCTTAAACGACAAGAATCACAAACACCGCAAGCTACATCACTCCCTCCATAGCAAGACCAAGTTAGCTCCCAGGGAACTCCCAGTTGATTCCCAAGTTGGATGATTTCGGTCTTTTTTAAATCAATTAGAGGGGCAACAATTTCAATAGGGTTACCTTCACGCCCTTGTTTGGTTCCTAGTTGAAATACTTTCTGCATCGCCTGGATATAGTCGGGACGACAATCTGGATATCCTGAGTAGTCTAAGGCATTAACACCAATGTAGACCCTTTGGGCTGCGATCGCTTCCCCATACCCCAGGGCAAAGCTTAAAAAAATCGTATTACGTGCAGGCACGTAGGTAACTGGAATTTTTTGCGACATTTCTTCGAGCGATCGCTCTTGGGGTAAATTAATGGTGTCATCTGTCAGTGCTGAACCGCCCCATTGTCGTAAATCAAAATTGACTACTTGATGTTTGACTACTCCAGCTGTTTGAGCAATGCGGAAGGCTGAGTCCAACTCTCGCCGATGTCGCTGCTGGTAATCGAAAGAAATCGGGTGACATTCATAACCATCAGCTTTGGCTTGATACAAAACTGTGGCAGAGTCTAATCCTCCAGACAATAAAATTACAGCTTTCATCTGAGTTTCAACTTTTAGATTTTCCATTGCTAAATCACACTTACATAAAATTCCAGAAATAATTTGAAAGTCCTGGTTAAGGCATCTTGGTCAATTTTTTACTATTTTCACCACAGCCAAACAAATATCTACACCAAATCCTGACAAAAGTTAGACACCTCAATATGTAGAAAGTATAGATAATTGTGCAACAATTATTGGAGTGTTTCAGCCGCAGCCATCCCCCAAAACATACTCATAGTTAAGGTTTAAGTGGTTTTTTGCAAATTTCTGTATTGTTGATCACAAAACAATATTATTTTTGAATCATCCTTAATTAAAGATAGATCCCGCTAATTAATTACTCCCGGGTTTTTATAACTTATTACTTATATCTTCATTGGTTTATCAAGTCAACAAAAAGACATATCATATTTTATGTTAGTAACAAAAGATTGATCAATTCACACCTGAATATACAAGCAAAAGGCAAATGTTGGAACTGATGACAAACTTTGAAATTCTTCATAAATGTATCCTCCATGTTACCATCTGGATGGTTTTCAACAGATCATAACTGATCTTAAAGTATAAAAAATAACGGCGTTATCGCCTCTAGATTTGGTGGTTGAGGAGAGAATAATAGTGCAAGATAGCATGTCAGTGGCAGAACCTTCATATACACAGCGGAATCAAACAAAACCAATTCGCGTAGGCGTAATTGGAGTGGGTAACATGGGACAACATCATGCCCGTATACTGAGTTCAATGAAAGATGTTGAATTCGTTGGTGTGTCAGATATTAATGTTGAACGAGGTTTAGAAACAGCTAGTAAATACAAGGGACATTTTTTTGAAGATTACTGTGACCTCCTACCCCATGTAGAAGCAGTGTGTATCGCTGTTCCCACCCGCCTGCATTACGCAGTAGGTATCAACTGTTTGTTGGCCGGAATTCATGTTTTAATTGAAAAGCCAATTGCTGCGAGCATTTCTGAGGCTGAATCCCTAGTAAATGCTGCGGCTGATTCTCGGTGTATTCTGCAAGTGGGTCATATTGAGCGTTTCAATCCAGCCTTTCAAGAACTAAGTAAAGTCTTGAAAACAGAAAAGTTGCTGGCGCTAGAAGCCCATCGCATGAGTCCTTACTCAGACCGCGCCAATGATGTTTCGGTGGTGCTGGATTTGATGATCCACGACATTGACCTGTTATTAGAACTAGCTGGTTCTCCAGTGGTGAAGCTAACTGCTAGCGGTACTCCTTCTGTGAATTCTGGCTATTTAGATTATGTCACTGCCACCCTGGGGTTTGCCAATGGTATTGTTGCCACTTTAACTGCCAGTAAGGTTACTCACCGGAAAATCCGCCGCATAGTGGCTCATTGCCAAAATTCATTTACAGAAGCAGATTTTCTCAAAAATGAAATTTTAATTCACCGACAAACTAATAACAATAGTCTGACCGACCATAGACAAGTGCTGTACAAGCAGGATGGTTTAATTGAGAAAGTTTACACCACTAACGTCCAACCTCTTAGTGCGGAACTAGAGCATTTTATCAATTGCGTCCACGGTGGTAATCAACCTTCCGTAGGTGGTGAACAAGCTCTGAAAGCTCTGAGGTTGGCAAGTTTAATTGAGCAAATGGCATTAGAAGATCGGGTTTTAAATCCATTAGATTGGGAATCTCACACACGAGTACAGTCGTTAACCCCAACCGTTTAAAACAGCAACGGGCATGAGATATGGGGCATAGGAAAACACACTCTCCCCCGATCTTTGTGCCCTCCCTGGGAAACCAACAAGGAAAACTCACCTAGTAACACTAGCTTTTAATCGTCTACCTGACTAGAATACAACCAGTAATTTTTCAAAATGAATGAAACTAAAGTTAGGCTTTTGACTACTCAAAGCCAATCCACCAAAGACCAAGCAAGGAAGTCAGTTTGATTCATATCACTATTCTCTAGTTGACCCATTTATCTGCTACTATCCAGAAAAGTTGTTGAGGAAAAATGTCGAGAAAACTATAGCTGACAATGAATTATGGGAATTGACTAACTCGACCCGGCACGGAGATCAGGAAAACACTGATTTCATAGGCAAGGTAGCAGAGCAATGTTAATTGCTCGCTCTATACTACAAGTTCGCACATTCATTTCTGTTACTCAGGCATTAGCAAAATTTAAATCAGGATTAGGAGCTTTCATGACAGACCAACCTTCCGCAGCTACCCCAATGAATGCCGCCGCCATACCTTTAAATAAGGTGTCAGCCTCTACCCCGATGAATACTAACCCCCCTGCTAATAGGTCAGGTGTTAGCGGCAAAAATATTCTCAGTGTTGATTTAGGTAGAACTTCTACTAAAACTTGTATCAACCGTGAACCAGTCGATGTGGCGTTCATCCCTGCCAACGTTAAGAAAATGTCCATGGAAGAGGTTAAAAGTGGCGTTTTTGAAGCCAAGGCTACTGACCCTCTCATGGATTTATGGCTGGAATATCAAGGTAATGGATATGCTGTTGGTCAGCTAGCAGCAGACTTTGGGGCGAACTTAGGTGTTGGCCAATCTAAAGTAGAAGATGCACTAGTCAAGGTGTTGTCCTGTGCCGGCTACTTTAAACTAAAAGATGAAATCTCCGTTGTCATGGGACTGCCTTTCCTTTCTTTAGAACAATTTGAAAAGGAAAAAGCTCAGTTGATTAGTCAGGTCACTGGACCTCATGTCATGAACTTCCGAGGGGAATCTATATCTCTCAATATTACCAAGGTTTGGGTCATGCCAGAAGGATATGGCAGCCTACTCTGGTCTGAAGCTCAACCTAAGACAGGGGCTAGGGTTCCAGATTTCACCAAAATCTCGGTCGCAATTGTTGATATCGGACATCAAACCATTGATATGTTAATGGTAGATAACTTCCGTTTTGCCCGCGCTGCTTCTCAAAGCGAAGAATTTGGTATGAACAAGTTCTATGAAATGGTAGCCGCTGAAATAGAAGGATCTGATAGTCAATCTTTAGCCCTGATTTCCGCTGTCAACAAACCCAAAGGTGAACGCTTCTATCGTCCTAAAGGTGCCAGCAAGCCCACTAACCTGGATGATTTTCTCCCTAACCTTATAGAAATGTTTTCTCGAGATATTTGTCAACGTGTGTTAGCTTGGTTACCAGAGCGGGTCACTGATGTGATTATCACTGGAGGCGGTGGTGAATTTTTCTGGGACGACGTTCAACGTTTACTTAAGGAAGCCCAAATTAATGCCCATTTATCTGCTCCTTCCCGCCAGGCTAATAGCTTGGGGCAATACATTTATGGAGAGGCACAATTGTCCGCTCGAGCTGCTAGGTCTTAAAACTGATGTTCCAATGGCCAAAAAAGGTAGTAAAATCAGTCACATTCAACCCATCGGTTGCCGATGAAAGCCTGTTAGCAGTTGTAGAGGATTATCTGGAAAAATTGCCTGATAAAACTTTTAGTGACATCTGTAAGCAAGCTCTATGGCAATCTTTGTGTATACCGGAGACTGTAAAACCTAGTCCTAAAACAGTAGCAACAGATTCGCTAGAAAAAAAAATCGATGAGTTGCAACGTCAAGTGGCTGACCTAGAGGAACGTTTTTTCGCAAAACAATCTCATCGCTTGGAGACTATAGAACGCAATATGTTGCAACTTACGCAACAAATAGCATATGTGGTCAATATGCGTAGGGAGGTATCAATGGTTGAGTCTCCAAATACACAAGATATATCAGTATCATATACTACTGATGATGATCAACCAGCTGAAGAGGTTGATCCCCTGATCAGCCGCTTTAGTGAGATTTTAGATGAATTTTAACTAATTTACTCTCATTTCCCTCGGCTCTATAGCCAAGGTCAGTTAAGGAGTCAAAAGCCAAACACTCGCGAGTGTTTTATTTTTTAATAAAACACTCGCGAGTGTTTTATTAAAAAAAACACTTTTATACTTATTTTCACTGTAAATTACTCAGTCTGCGAACTACCCTTGACCAAATTTGGATGTTAATCCTCAAGTATTGAAAAAAACTTATTGATTCAGAATTACCAATATATACTTTTCTTGAAGAATTATTAAGAAATTCTTATTAAAAAATATTGCAATAACTTGATTAAGTTGCTACTGTGTGTATGGCAACAACGCTGATGAACGCTCTGAGATTTAGGAGAGAAAAACCTATGAGCTATATTCATTCCGGCAATTGTGTGAAATTTTGATTGTCAATCTGACTGAAAACCCAGGTATTTGTGCCTTTTAGTCCAGGAATATTTCGTTGCCACAAGCTTATTTACCAACGACTGATTATTTGTCTTACCTTGTCCAAGCTAGTAGCTCTGATTGTGTCTATCGGCAATCACTAAGACTAGGGTGAGACACCAATTTTGGAGGTCATAACCGATGAATATTCAAGGCAAAGTCGCTCTGATTACTGGGGCTTCCCGTGGTATTGGTAGGGCGATCGCTCTGGCCCTAGCCCAACAAGGTATCAAGCGTTTGATATTAGTGGCACGCGATCGCCAAAAATTAACCGCGGTCGCTCACCAAATCGAAGCAATGGGCGTAGAAACCACAATCTTGTGCATCGATTTAACAAAAACAATTGAAGTTAATATTGCCGTTGCCCAATTCTGGCGCAACTATGGCCCAATTCATCTCCTGGTTAATTGTGCCGGCGTAGCATATCAAACCTCATTTTTACAGACCAAACTACCCCAGGTTCAAGAAGAACTCTCGGTGAATTTATTGGGAATGTACAACCTCACCAGCCTTATAGCCCGGCGGATGGTCAGCCAAAAACAAGGAACAATCGTTAATGTGTCAAGTTTAATGGGGAAAGTAGCAGCACCGACAATGGCCACTTACTCAGCTACCAAGTTTGCCATCTTAGGATTTACCCAAGCCTTGCGTCGGGAATTGGCAGAACACAACATCCGAGTCCTCGCCTTATTACCTTCCCTCACAGACACAGATATGGTGCGAGACTTAAATTTATTTCGCTGGGTAATCCCCATGAGTTCCGAAGCAGTAGCACAAGTACTCATCTCTGGATTGCAAAAAGATACACCAGAAATTTTAGTAGGCTGGCAAAGTCATTTAGCCGTGTGGTGTCAACGCTTCGCCCCTTGGTTACTAGAGATAATTTTACAAATTGCCACTCCGCCAAACTTAACAAAACCACAGCCTCCGGCAAAACCGAGTTTCATGACCAAAATTTATCGTTTTAGCGATTTATTATGGTCAAAAACATAAATTATCTCTCCAGTTAAATTCTCACAATTTGATACTGCGGTCAATAAATTTTACCTTTCAGATAAAAAGGGCAACATTCCCAAAAATAGAACCTATTGACCGCAATTCGCGCTCATTTACCCCAAGCTCACCAATAATTCCTATTTTCGGCACAAGAGCAACAAACTTTATAACCGACTCAAACAAAAAGATGGGAATATCTTTGTAAGACCGCACCGATGATAATTAGCGCCTTGTTGCCCATCTCGTAGTTGTTCATAGAAAATGAAATTGCCTACCACACTTACTTCAGTGCCGGAAATCATAGACGACTTACCGAATATTTCTGGTTGGGAAACAGAAGTCTTCTCTGTAGTTAACCATGATGCGCCTGTATTTTTACCCTCAACAAATATCCGCTTAGAGGATGTAAATGCAGTCTTTGCGATCGCCCTACATATGCACCAGCCAACCATACCAGCTGGACCCGATGGCGGATTAATCAGCAATCTGCAATATATGTTTGAACATTCTCACGAAGGGGACAACCATAACGCCGCAGCTTTTGCCTATTGTTACAGCCGTATGGGGGACATGATCCCCGAACTTGTCCATCAAGGTTGCAATCCCCGTGTGATGTTGGATTACTCTGGTAATCTTTTGTGGGGACTCAGACAAATGGGACGTAAGGATATTTTGGATAATCTCAAACGAATCACCTGCAATCCCACCTATCAACCTTATGTAGAATGGCTCGGGACAATGTGGGGTCATGCTGTCATTCCTTCCACACCCATACCCGATATTAAATTGCATATCCTGGCATGGCAACATCACTTTGCTGCCATCTTTGGCTGGCCAGCATTAGCAAGAGTCAAAGGATTTTCCCCCCCAGAAATGCACCTACCAAATCACCCGGATACTTTATTTGCATTTGTCAAAGCTCTCAAGGAATGTGGCTATCGTTGGTTACTTGTACAAGAACATTCTGTAGAAACAATTAGCGGTGAATCTATCACCCATAAGCACTTACCACATCGTCTGATAGCCCGCAATTCTCAAGGTGAAACAATTAGTATTACAGCCCTGATTAAAACCCAAGGTTCAGATACCAAATTAGTGGCTCAGATGCAGCCTTACTATGAAGCCAAAACTTTAGCTAAACAACAAGTAGCAAATATCATAATACCACCAATAGTCAGCCAAATTGGCGATGGTGAAAATGGTGGTGTGATGATGAATGAATTTCCTAGTGCTTTCAAACAAGCTTGGAAAGATATGGTAAATCAAGGAGGAGGTAAATCTGGGGTTGTTGGGGTCTGTGGTACAGAATACTTAGAATTATTAGCGGCCGCTGGTTGTCAAACCAAAGACTATCCCACCTGTCAGCCACTAGGACAACATCAAATTTGGCAGCGAGTTTCACCTGAAAACTGCAAACCTGATGGCTGGCGTGGCGTAGCCATAGCTGTAGAAATTGCCATTCAAGAATTAAAGCAAATCAATCCTAACTTTCACATGGATGGAGCCTCATGGACTAATCATATTAGTTGGGTAACAGGATATGAAAATGTGCTCTCACCCATGCATAAATTAAGCAGTTTATTTCATCAAAAGGTTGAGAATATATTGCCCACTAATTCAGTGGAATACCGTCATCTCCTTTTACATAACCTTTTGCTACAAACGAGCTGTTTTCGCTACTGGGGACAAGGTTCATGGACAGACTATGCGCGCAATATTTACCAAAGGGGAGAAAACTTGGTGCAAATGCTCTGTGACTCTCATAATTCAACCGACTTGGTTTGACACTCCCGTTGTGTAAAGCCTACCGTTAATTTCATGTGGTTAAGGTAGACAAAGGCGGGTATCACTTGTACTGACTTTGTGGAAGTATACCCACCACACAAGAGTTTTACAAGGATTTGAAGTAATTTAATTTTTTGTGTGTACACCGCAGCTCTTTCAAGGATGCAAGATATTAACCCGGAATATTTAAACAATGAACAGTTTATGAAATTTCAGGTAAGATAACATCCTGAGCCAGTAGCTCAAGCCAAGTATAAACATAAGTCCATCAAATCTCACTCTGCTAGATATTTATTCCCCCAAACTCGGAACAATTTCAGCAAGCGGACAATCTGACTATCAGCCAGGATCAGTAAATGCACACAGTTCAACAAAACTATCCACCACTCCCTAGCCTTCATCATCCCTTAAGGGTAACTAGAAACAAAACACTAGTTTCCTGTTCCCATCAGTTTGAGTTACCCATAGATGCTTTTGATCCCCATCCCGATAGAATGGTTAAACATAACCTCAAAACTTTCCAACGCTTTTGACTGCCACACCCATGAATCAACTGAACAATGGTTTCACTATATTTCTGAGTTTGCTAGTCGAGGCGATGCCGTTTTTGCTGTTTGGAGTTTTATTCTCCAGTATGCTGCTGATTTTTATCGATGAGCGGCAATTAGTAGCCAGAATGCCTAAAAATCCTGTACTGGGTGCTTTAGCAGGTAGTCTCATCGGTTTTATGTTTCCCGTATGTGAGTGCGGTAATGTCCCCGTAGCTCGGCGGTTGCTGATGCAAGGAGTACCCACACCCGTGGCTATTGGTTTTTTGCTAGCAGCACCAACGATCAACCCTATTGTGATTTGGGCAACTTGGCTAGCCTTTCGAGACCAGCCAGAAATAGTAGTTTTACGAGTGGTATTTTCTCTATTAATTGCCGTAATTATTGGCCTGGTTTTCAGTTTCCAAAAAGATATCAATCCCCTTGTTCAGCCAGCGATCGCTCGTTATCTCAAATTTAACCCACCCCAGCATTCAGAAACTAAACTCCCAGATGGAGGTGACGCAAAACCAAGCAGAGTAACCACTACATTCAAATCTGGGACTTATATTTTAGGAGGAAAAGCAGGACTGACCATAAGGTTAGATCCTAACTTATTACAGTCTACTAACCCAGCTCAGGTGAGTTCTGGTAAATCTGTGATGGATAAACTAGGCCTGGTTTTGGATAATGTCATCCAAGAATTGCGAGAACTAGGCGGCGTGATGGTTTTAGGTAGCGCGATCGCCGCTTCTGTGCAAGTATTTGCTCCCCGTGAATTAATCCTCAGCCTCGGTGCAGGACACGTTAGCTCAATTGTCGTCATGCTGATATTAGCGGCAGTTGTATCCATCTGTTCCACCGTGGATTCATTTTTCGCTCTGTCTTTTGCTTCGGCTTTTAGTAGTGGTTCCTTATTGGCATTTTTGGTGTTTGGCCCTATGGTTGACATTAAAAGTGTGGGATTAATGCTAACTGTTTTTAATCCCAAAACTATATTCTACTTATTTGCTTTAGCGGCACAATTGACATTTGTGTTCACCCTGTTCATCAACTTATATGTGCTTTAAACCTTGTGCTTGACTTAGTCGTCAGCAAGCTTGTTTACTCGGCTGCACTGACTCATCAATGCTGAAAAATGCCTAAAAAAACCAAAATTCCTCTGCAAAATATCTTATTCCCCTGGCTAGATGCGTTGGCGATCACCAGTTGGGGTATTTTGATGCTGCAATACTGGCTATCAGGTAAATTGTACTTGTTAATTCACCCCAATTTCTTTGGTTTAGTAATTGGTTGTGGTATCGCCTTGCTGCTCCTTGGTTTTTTAAAGATGCGAGACATTTGGCGAAAACGCCGCATGGCTAATACATCTAACATTCAGCACATGAACTTATTTCCCCCTGGTGCTGGTAGTGCTTTATTATTAACAGTTGCGATTTTGGGTTTAATGATTACACCCCGGGTTTTTGCGAGCGACACCGCCATTCAGCTGGGTGTGACTGATTTACTATCCACCGGGCGAGTTCAACCCCAGTCCTTTCGCCCTTCTATTCGCCCAGAAGATCGCTCGCTTGTGGATTGGGCCCGGACACTTAACGTTTACCCAGAACCAGATTCATATACAGGTCAAAAAGCCAAAGTTCAAGGATTTGTCGTTCATCCACCTGACATAGGAGAAAACTATATTTTTCTGGCGCGATTTGTAATTACTTGTTGTGCAGCAGATGCCTATCCTGTAGGATTGGCAGTCAAACTACCAGAAAATCAAGAGCGCTATCCCCCTGACACTTGGCTGGAAGTAGAAGGACAAATGATCACAGAAACTCTCGCTGGTAAACGTAACCTAACTATTGCTGCTACTTCCATTCAAGAAATTCCCCAACCTCGGAATCCTTATAGTTATTAATACTTAATCACTGAAAAATGGCTACATCCAAGACATTGATCCAACCACTAGATCGCGTGGCGATCGCAATGATGCTGCTACTGAGTCTCCTGATTGGATTCATGATACTTAAAGGTGATGTGGTGTCAGCTAGTGTCCGGGAATTTAGTTGGCAAAATCGACAAATTGGAGCGGATGATATTGCCTTCAGTCTCAACTTTAGCCGACCTATGGATGTTGAAAGCGTCGAGGAAAACTTGAGAATTGAACCCCCCCTAGCAGGTAAAATTAGTTGGGCAGGTCGGCGCATGGTTTATACACTCATGACACCCGCACCCTATGGGACAAATTATCAAGTGCGATTGCAGGATGCCAGAGATCGGTTTACTATACAAGACGGTAAAAATAGCCTCATCCAGCCCTTTGTCGGTAACTTTAGATCCCGCGATCGCGTGATTATTTACATAGGAGCTGATGTAGAAAATCAAGGTCAGTTAGTTCTTTACAACTTAACCCAAGAGAAAAAAAACATACTTACCCCCAAAGACCTGATTGTGATGGACTTTAAGCCATTTCCAGATGGGGAAAAAATTGTATTTTCGGCTCGCACCAAGAATAACCAAGACCTACTTTCGGCTCAGTTATATACTGTATCCACAGGTATTTCCGCACAACCTGAAACACCAGCAAAACCACCAGGTAGAATAGACCTGCTCTTAGACAATAAGCAATATCAAAACCTCAAATTTGACTTATCGCCAGATGGCAAAACAATTGTGGTTCAACGCGGGAACAAAAATAATCCCAGCGATTTTGGGTTATGGTTTATGCCCAGCACTAGCAATACTAGGCAAAGACCCACTCCCCAACCTCTCAAAACTGAACCAGGGGGAGACTTTATGATCACTCCTGATAGTCAAGCCGTCGCAGTTGCCCAAGGTCAAGGCGCGGCAATTTTACCTATCCAAAATGATGCCAGCAAACCTCTGGACTACCTGCCACAGTTTGGGTTGGTGCGGTCTTTTTCCAAAGATGGTTCTCAAGCGGCAATGGTAAAATTCAATACAGACTATACAAGAGACTTATTTTTGGTAACCAATCAAGGCATTCAGAAACCCTTGTTAAAAACCACAGGTTCTATTCACAACTGCCAATTTGACCCAGCTTCACCAACTCTCTATTGCTTGCTGACACAGCTCGTATCTGATGAAGAATATATAGAACAGCCTTATGTAGTCGCAATTGACCTGACAACCGGGGGAAAAAAACCACTATTATTACTACCCACCGAACAGCGAAACGTGCAAATGAGTTTAGCACCGGATGGGTTAGCCTTGCTCTTTGATCAAGTCACACCACAAACAAATCCTATGCCATTATCTGCAAATGTACTCAAGACACAAGATGGAGAAGCCATAGCTACTAGCAGCCTGTGGTTAATGCCGTTGTTACCCATTGATAAGACCTCACAAACCACAATCAAACCAGAAAAATTACCTTTAGTAGGATTTCATCCCCGTTGGCTACCTTAATATATCAAATCAAAGAAATACATAAATATTGACAAAAGTCAAGTAAATCAAAATCATTTCTCAAAATCTGTTATCAACCCTGTATATTGGTAGTATTGACACTAAAATTTGCCTTGAATCTGATAGCTTTTGTAGCCTAGCCATAGGTAATATTTTCCTCATCCTGCCCTGATAGCTGGCGTGGTTTAGCCATAGGAACCCTAACCCTGAAGTACTCCATGGAATCCCTCAAGTTTGACATTCGCGAAACCTATAGCTGGCTTGGCCTAGCCATAGAAGCGAACCAATCCATTTTATTCAATTGTACCTCCTGACAATATGGCAAATACACAATTGCATATCCTCACACCTGCGGTAGAAGCAAAGCCAGAAGTACACAATCCTGACTCCCAGACCAGTAAAAACCCGTCAAACTGGGTGGATATGTCTAAAAGTCAACAAGAAATAATTGTCGATAGTGAAAATGTGGAGAAGTTGCATGTAATCTCTCTAGAGACATTGAATGAAAAATTACGAGCAGCAAATAATGACTTGTATCAGCAAATAGAACATCTCAAAGATCAGCTGGCCGAATCACAGAAGGCTTTACAGTGGCAGAAAAGGCGTTCTAGTGTCGCTGAGTCAATGCTCAACCAAAACACCCAAGAACTGGCCGCAGCCCAACAACAAATTCAATCTCTATTCCAAGAGTTAGAAACAGCCGTACAAACTATTCAACGCCAGCAAAACTATATTGAAACTTATCAAGCAGAATTACACATTAGCCAACAGCGCCTGGCTAAGTTGGAGCGAGAATGTGCGCTGCTGCAAACTAACTATAACGAACAGTCCCAACAGGTATTCCAGTCAGAAAATGCTTGTCGAGAGCTACGTAGTCGGCTCATGCGACAACAACGCCAGACCCTGCAATTCAAAGCCGCTCTGGAAAAATGCCTAGAGAAGCCCGGAGTCAATGATTCCTCAGACCATACACCCAACCACCAAACGAGATTTTCCCGCAAGGCTCGGTCTTTGTTACCTAATCTCCAGCCTATTCAACCCTGGTCAGCAGAATCAGAATCTTTTACCGACCAATTTGGTTCTGGTGGAAATCAATCTATAGACCCCTGTACCACTACATCAGCCTCACCTCCATCTAGGAGTGATAATTCTCCACCAATTCAGCAAGACACCGCCACTCCCTCTCTAGAAGAACCGTTACCCACACCAGCTGCTTCACTTGAAGACTCTCCCACTACATCGGAAAGTGTTTCATCTGTAGACTCATCAAAGTTAGATAATCAATTGGAGAGTCTCATCCAATTGTTTTTTACCGGCGGTTCCCCATCCACCTCACCACCCCCTGCTGAAATTCATCTAGACAGCAATCAAACTGTAGCATCTAAGGGGGAGAGTCTTGGAACGACTGGAGAAAATGATCGCTCCGAGCTCCCCCCAAAGGAAAATCGACAATTGGAAATACCTCCAACACCAGAACATTCTCCAGATTCCTACACTTTGCCTGATAGCTCCCCTAGCCAACCTATAGAATGGGAACAATATTTGTTAGAAAACTCACGATTTTATCAAACTGATTCTACCTCCGATAATTTCACGGAGGAGGTAAACCAGAGGAAATCACCTATGGCGAGCCGACAGGAGCTATCACCGGTAGTTTCTCCCCCGGGGTCTCCAAAGGGGCGTAGGTCTTTATCCTCAATAGAACTACCTAATTTTCGCCCGGAACATAAAAATAATCACCATCATTGATACTTAAGATTTCCCAGTTTCAAAAGCCCCCTACCTCCTGCTCCCTTCCCCTGTCGGTTTCCATGGCTTTGCTGTTGAAGCTACATAATGTTTGCTTCTGATTTGGGAATAATGCCCTCTGAATTATCGACTGTTACTTGATTTTGTGTTCCCGTTTTACCAGCAGCAATGGCGTAGTTAATCACTAACAGCCGGAACCACAATGCAGGATAGCGTGATTCCAGCCAAGATTGACTTTGCAGCAAGAACTGCGGTAACCACCTACTCAGTAAAGCACTAACTAAGGAATGAACACTAAAATTAAAATAATTACCCACCCACCGGACTAGATCCCTCAATCCAGCTAGTTCCCAAATCCATAACAGTAGGGCTGGATTTTTGCGAGCTGCTTTGAGTGCTAAGTGGTTGAAAGTCCACCAATCACATTTATCTTTGATGAAATTATCTGCTATCTGTGGTGGTTCATCTGCTAACAGCCCAAAGAAGGTGTTCAGCATGGAGTTAATCCGTTGGGGGGGCAAAAATTTACCCGTGGGAACCATCATTCCCTTAGAAAATAGCCACGTTATAGCAACATTACTTTGGTAGGCGCGAATTCTGTTTAAATGGCGGAAACTGAGCAAGTCATACTTGAGGGCTGTATCTAACAGTGTGGTTAAACGATTTAAGTTGCGAATTAAGGAACCAAAACCCGTGAACACCAGAGGAGACTGGAGGGATGCGGCATCACCAATAGCAACTAATCGATCAAAGGCAATGGTGCGATCGCTGCTTCCTATACTAAAATGTCCCGGTATATATCCAAATGTCGGCTTTTTCCACTCTAGTTTATCTAGGTCACAGCGGCGATACTCTGGCAAGATGCTGAAAAAGTCTTCATACATTTCCAGCAAGGAACCAGGGTTAGATTCATTGACTTCATGGTAATGAAATAAATAAATTGTCAATTCGTCGCCCAATCCCGGAAATAATTCCCAGATTAACTGCCTTCCCCTAGAAATATCTCCATGGCTGTAAAGCACATCGCCATATTGGGAATCCCAAACCCCTGGGTCAAATCCCCCGGAAATTACCGCTCCCACCGTCGGGCATACGCTGTCAAAAGCACGACCACCATTTAATTGCCAAGCTATGGGGGAGGCTGTGCCCATGGCATCAATTAATAATCGCCCCGTGAGTTGCTGCTGATGTTGATTCCGTAAATCCTTGACTGTAATCACAACTTGTGTTTGGTCAATATCAGCACGTATGAACTCTGTTTCATCCCAAATTGCACCGCCTGCATCTCGCAACTTTTCTCCGCATATCCGCAGTAATTTATCAGAGTCTAGAGCTATATTCAATACCTTAGGTGTATGTAAGATAGGCGATCGCAATTTTGGGGGATTATTGCCATCAAAAAATTTATTGAATCCGTCTTTGTATTCCCGCACAATTAAAGTTTCTAACTCAGCCGGCGTTAGCAAACCCAAATGAATTAAGCTCTCAAGTTCATCACGAGAAATATTCCATTCTCGATTCATCCGCCCAAAAGGTAACCGTTCCACCAGCAATACCTTATACCCTAATTTGGCCATGACAGCAGCATGAATTACCCCTAATGCGCCGCCGATGTAGATTAAGTCATAGATAGGGGACGAAGACGATCTTACTCCCTGCAGCTCTGGCAATCCGCTAAAAACTACCTGTCGGGGTTTTTGAGGATTACGTACTCCTTCCCGCCATCTTTGCTCCCACCAATAGGCACGATTGAGATCATATTCGCCATTGGGCATACGCTGAAAATATTTAACTGTCAGGGGGTAAGAGCTGGCTAGTGCCTGAAAAATCGAGGTTTTACCATCAATATGAGGAAGTTCAGGATATTTATGGGGAAATTTTTCCCGAATTTGATTAGTCAGACTTTGCAAAATTTCTTTTTGTGCGATTGCAACTCCATAGGGCGGCTGATTTTCCCAGCGAAACACTTTCAGATAAGTAGTTCGCTGTACTGACCAGATAAATACAGAAAGTTCCGCCGGTATTTTTTGCAGATCTTCCCCTGGTGGATTTTTATTGATTGTCGGTATTTTCCAGCGGAAACCATCAGGGGTAAGCAATTTTTCCCCACAACCTGGCTCAAAATCACTGTGCAACCAACTTAGTACAAGGCTGCTATCGGGTGTGGGAATTTCTAAATAAAGTATTTCTGTGATCATTGTTTGTTGACATCTGGTGTTGACTTCTTCCCCGGTTGAAACCCAGGGGATTCTAAGCAGATTAGCTATTGCAGTAGGACTACATTACACAAGCCAAAAATGTAGTAATTGTGGTCGGATTGTAAAAAAATCCCTATCAACTCGCTCCCATGTTTGTGTTTGTGGATGCGAATTATATAGAGATACAAATGCAGTAACTAATATTTTAAATCTTGCAAGACTTGCTAGGGATGGGCAGTCCCAAAGTAATGAGCTCTGGAGTCGCAACCTCCACCAACTCAGCAAGTTACGACGTAGATTACCCCAATCCCAGTACCTTTAGGTTAACGGAGTGTCAAAAATCCTTCACCCTAACTTTGACCTGATGTAACAACAAACCATATTCTAATCCCTCTACCACTGCTTGATAGGATGCTGCCAAAATGTTAGGTGAGACTCCTATAGTAGTCCAACGTTCATAACCAGTGCCTGACTCTACCAACACACGTGTTTTAGCTGCAGTACCTGTATGTCCGTTGAGAATCCTCACTTTATAATCGGTCAATTCAAAAGTGGCAATTTGGGGATAAAAGTTGACCAAAGCTTTGCGTAAAGCCGTATCCAACGCTGCTACTGGTCCGTTACCTTCTGCTGCTTCCAAAATGTTTTCCCCATTCACAGCTATTTTGACCGTCGCCAGAGCATTGTTAGTTTCTTTACCTTCGACTAAATCACAATGTACTTGAAAGCCTTTGACCTCAAAGAATTGCTGACGATTACCTAAGGCCTCGTACATCAACAGCGCAAAACTTGCCTCTGCTGCTTCAAATTGGTATCCTTGACTTTCTAATTCCTTGAGGCGTTGCAGAATTTGTCGAGCCGCTGGTTGGTCTTTATCTAGTTCAATGCCAAAAGTGCGAGCTTTGGCTAACACATTACTCAACCCAGATTGTTCAGAAATTACTATGCGGCGACGGTTACCAACTTGTTCTGGTCGAATGTGTTCGTAAGTCACAGGATTACGTTCTACAGCTGACACGTGGATACCACCTTTGTGTGCAAAAGCTGAACTACCCACAAAGGGCGCGTGGTCATCGGGGGCAAGGTTTACCACTTCACTCACAAAACGACTGACTTCTGTAAGTTGATTTAGCTGGTGTTGTGGGATACAACTATAACCCAGCTTGAGTTGTAGATTGGGAATTAACTCACACAGGTTAGCATTACCACAACGTTCACCGTAGCCGTTAATTGTTCCCTGTACCATTCTTGCCCCTGCCATGACAGCGGCTAAGGCATTAGCTACTGCTGTACCGGAATCATTATGAGTGTGGATGCCAAGGGGGATTGGTTGTTGACTAGTGAGTAATGAAAAATGACTAATAACTGATGTGACGATTTGGCTAATTTCCTGGGGTAAAGTGCCGCCATTGGTATCACACAGAACTAGCCATTGGGCGCCAGATGCGATCGCAGTTTCTAATGTCTGTAAAGCATAATCTGGATTGTGCTTGTAGCCATCAAACCAGTGTTCTGCATCATAAATCACCTGTCGCCCTTGATAACAAAGGTACTCAATAGTATCACGAATCATGGCGAGGTTTTCTGCTAAAGTCGTCTTGAGACCCGCTGTAACGTGTAAATCCCAAGATTTACCAAAAACTGTCACCCAACGAGTCCCCGCATTGAGAATTGGTTCGAGCAGGCTTTCAGTCTTAGCAGTGCTATGAGGGCGGCGTGTGGAACAAAAAGCCACAACTTCTGCTGTTTGCAGCGGATATTCCCGCAGTTGCCAGAAGAATTCAACATCCTTGGGATTGGCACCGGGCCAACCGCCTTCGATGAAGGGAACTCCCATCTGGTCGAGTCTACGGGCAATACGTATCTTATCTTCTATGGAAAGTGATAGACCTTCGCGCTGAGTGCCATCTCGTAGCGTGGTGTCATATAGCCAAAGTTGAGGTGAGGGGTCTGTGGTCATAAAACTGCGACTTGAGAGACAACGAGTAAGGTATGTGTCAACATACAACAAAAAGCAAATTTGGGAATTAAAGTATGCCCAAGGTTAAGCTTCAAGGTAGGACAATTGAATTTTACGGGATAGCTACATTAGCTCGAATTTTGCTCCTCAAGGCTATTGACCTCTACAATGCCAGTGCTAAGGTAATCACTGGTGGGAGAGTTCCCATCCGTGGTACTGTGTGCAGTCAACGTAGAAGGTCAGGAGGCGGCTTGATGTTTTTGGCTTCCACCCAGGACACAACCTACCTCCCCATTGTCGGTGCAACTTAACTGCGCTTTGAAAGGTCACTATGAGCTAATGGAGGATGTAAAATTCATAAAACTCGTGCTTATTCCATTGGGTCTTCAAATCCTATGGACACCAGAAGGTTAGGTAAAAAAAGGAGATAAAGATTAAGATGGGTAGATGGACTCCACTAATTCTTATGGGCGGAGGTTTAGCAATTTTGGTTGGTACATTTTTGGGTATCAACTTTCCCATAGGTGGACAAGAAACCGCCACTAATGATGTTCCTGATGGCAGAACATCCAGAGTACTCCCTGCTAATATTAATGTTAATAGCTCTTCTCCTAGCAGGAGCACAAGTGACGACAGACCCACTCCTAGCAGGGGTGACGTTGCTCAGGATAGCTTTTCTCCCCCTCCCAGGGGTAGCGTTTCCAGAAATAATGATTCATCTTCAACTTCTGATACTGTATCAAGTACCAGAAGTGCAGGAATCCAGTCAAGTACTCCCGCCTCCCGCACTACCACAAGTCAGCGACCTATTCGAGCTTTGTGGTAAATCTAGAGAGTGTTTCGCCGTGATGAGAGTATGATGGTTTAGTTATGAGTTATTAGTTATGTACTAATTGTAAATAGCTAATGATAAATGACTAATGACTAGTGACGTTTTAATTATTGGTGGCGGTGCCATTGGCTTAAGCCTGTCCGTGGAACTAAAATTGCGCGGAGCCTCAGTTACCTTGCTTTGCCGTGATTTTCAGGCTGCATCTACCCAGGCTGCAGCCGGGATGTTAGCACCAGATGCAGAAAATATCGCCAATGAAGCAATGCGTTTGTTGTGTCGGCGATCGCGTGCCTTATATCCAGAATGGACGGATAAACTCGAACAATTAACTGGTTTAAATACTGGTTATTGGCCTTGTGGGATATTAGCACCAGTTTATGATGCCTTGGGAATAACCACCCATCAGTCTCCATACTGGCTAGATCAAGCAGCAATTCACCAATATCAGTCAGGACTGACACCAGAAGTAGTTGGTGGTTGGTGGTATCCTGAGGATGGACAAGTTGATAATCGTGCTTTGGCACATATACTGTGGACAGCAGCCCAGTCCCTTGGTGTTCAACTCAAAGACCAAGTGAAAGTCGAAGCATTTTTACAACAGCAGGGTGAAGTTATTGGGGTACGAACCAATATGGGGATAATTCGTGCAGCCCATTATGTGTTAGCTACAGGTGCATGGTCTTCTGAATTATTACCATTACCTGTGCGTCCTCGCAAAGGGCAAATGCTGAGGGTGGGAGTACCGGAATTTATCCCAGAATTGCCACTAACACGGGTTTTGTTCGGAGATAAGATTTACATTGTACCGAGGCGAAACCGTTCTATCATCATTGGGGCAACCAGTGAAGATGTCGGCTTTACGCCCCACAATACCCCCGCAGGTATTCAAACCTTACTCCAACAAGCCATTAGACTGTATCCCCAATTACAAGATTATCCCATCCAGGAATACTGGTGGGGATTTCGTCCCGCTACACCTGATGAGTTACCTATTTTAGGGGGTAGCCACTGTCAAAATTTAACTTTGGCTACAGGTCATTATCGTAATGGCATACTACTTGCACCCATCACCGCCGCATTAATTGCTGATTTGATATGTCACCAAAAATCTGATCCGATATTGTCTAATTTCCACTATTCGCGCTTTCATAGCCAGTCATCTACCTTTACTCCCATGTTTACCCACCCAGCTAACTTCTCTCAGGTCAGTCATTCTCCGAGTTCACCACCAGCTATTGAACATCAGACCAATGGCCGCTCTACAGATTCACCATTGGTCATCGCCGGTAAAACTTTTCAATCCCGCTTGATGACGGGAACGGGTAAGTATGGCAGCATTCCAGAAATGCAGCAGAGTATTCTAGCTAGTGGTTGTCAAATTGTCACAGTGGCAGTCAGACGGGTGCAAACTCAAGCCCCTGGACATGAAGGTTTAGCCGCAGCTCTGGATTGGACAAAAATCTGGATGTTGCCTAATACTGCAGGTTGTGAAACCGCAGAGGAAGCTATTCGCGTGGCTCGTTTAGGACGGGAAATGGCGAAACTCTTGGGACAGGAAGATAACAATTTTGTGAAATTAGAAGTCATTCCTGACCCTAAATATTTACTTCCCGATCCTATTGGCACCCTACAAGCGGCTGAACAGCTAGTTAAAGAAGGTTTTGCTGTACTACCCTACATCAATGCTGACCCCATGTTAGCCCAGCGTCTCGAAGATGTGGGTTGTGCTACAGTTATGCCTTTAGCGTCTCCCATCGGTTCGGGACAAGGGCTGAAAACAACGGCTAATATTCAAATTATCATTGAAAATGCCCGGATACCAGTAGTGGTAGATGCGGGCATTGGTTCACCATCAGAAGCAGCCCAGGCCATGGAATTAGGTGCAGATGCTTTATTAATTAATAGTGCGATCGCTCTTTCCCAAAATCCCCCAGCCATGGCTCAAGCGATGAATTTAGCAACAGTAGCGGGGCGTTTAGCATATCTGGCGGGCAGAATGCCCCTGAAAACCTACGCTAGTGCTAGTTCACCTCTCACAGGAACAATTACTAATTAGGGATTGACTTCTCCCCTGGATAGAATCACAGGGGATTCTAAACTGATGTTGCTACGCGGTCTGAAGACACGCTACGCAAAGTTTACGATATTATTTATTTAAAAATTTTAATAAATAATATCGTTGTGGCACAGTCAAAATGCCCTACCCACCTCGGCTAAAAATAAATCTAGCTGTGTGGC
Organism: Anabaenopsis elenkinii CCIBt3563; assembly: GCF_015245355.1. Taxonomy (GTDB): domain Bacteria; phylum Cyanobacteriota; class Cyanobacteriia; order Cyanobacteriales; family Nostocaceae; genus Anabaenopsis; species Anabaenopsis elenkinii. Next base: position 4,223,565 of record NZ_CP063311.1, read on the forward strand.
TACTTAAGGAAAACATCTTTTGGGTTTTTCACCATATTTGTGGATGCTTTTTTATCCTAACTAATCAGAAATGCCTTGTAAATAAGTTTTTTGTAGTCAGGATACGACAGGGTAAATCCTGTTGAGTCGCTTTTCATCCCCTCGCTAAAGCGCAGGGGTTCTCACGCTCCCACTATATTTTGATAGGGGGTTCAAGATGATCTTGAACCCGTGACACAATCCCACACTGATGCGGGGGTACAGTGTGGGCTTTTCAGGGATTCCCTACTACTGATGCCCCAGAGTAAAGTTAAATAATATAAAAAAAACTCGTGTAACGATTTGTATATTAATAGGAGAGCGGAATATAGGGTTTATGTAACATAAAACGAATAAAAGATCATGATTCAGGAATTAATTTATGCCCTATACCAACGAAGAAGGTGGACGGTTAAATAATTTTGCTAATGAACCAAAAGTTTACCAAGCAGAACCTCCCACACAAGACCAAAAGCGTACCTATATTATTTTAGGAATTGCCGCCGCCGTTTTGGTCGCTGGTTTAATTTTCGTTTCCTTCTCTGTTTCTCATGTCAGTTAACTAAAAAATTTTTTTAATTTCATTATAAAATCTTTAATTTTATCATCCTTGGCTAGCTCAGTCCATTATTGATGTGAGTTGGTCATTTTTCATTCCATAGTTAGCTGTTGGTGGAAAAATTCCCCTATTCTAAGTAACACAAAATCAGGGTAGCGTCAATTTTTGTTATTATTATATAATAATATAAATGTAAAATTAACATAAATACTAAAATATTGACAAAGAGTCAAATTTTTGATAAATCCTGAGCAGATTCAAAGTCATAATTGAATTTTATCTATCTGCTGCAATATATCCTGTGGAATCTATGTTGACGATATTTTGGCTCTTCAGCCGCCATGAGCGTGAATGACATTACACACTCCGATCATTTGAATTGGAATCGCAAAGTTTATCATCGTCTAAAACTTGCCCTGAGTCTTAATTTAAGACGACAAGTTTTTTTGGCAGTTAGTGATAATCTCAGCTTACGTAATCAAGTGGCTGCGCGGTTGCATTCTACTTTAGCATATCCAGTCGCCAAGGTACTGTATGAGCCTGTGGATGGTTATGAAAGTAGCACCCCGGCTTATCCGCGACTAGTCACCTTAAGATTGAATCTCAATAATCCTAATCCTATAGATCATATTAATCAATGGTTGTCTAATTATCCACCACCGATTGTAAGTACATCAAAAGATACACCAGGTAAACCTTTCCCAGTGCCTATGTTTCAGATTGTAGGTGTGGAACAATTAACCAAGCAACCAGTAGCGATACAGCGTTTATTTTTACACTATCTGCGTTTAACTGATGAAAATTATTCTAGTCCCCAGCCTGGTCTATTTTTAGAATCCAGCCTGTTGTTATGGGTAACCCGTCCTTGGTTATCTGCTATTGAGCACTCAGCACCACAGTTTTGGCGTTGGCGTACTGGTGTGTTTGTGTTTGCAGGAGAACCAACCCCTAGTACACAAGGTCATGGTGTTCCGGAAAGTTCTTTAGGTTCTAGAAATGGGGATGTAGAAGATATTAACCCATCTGTTGTGGATGAATTAGTAATGGAAGCCGAAACCTACGGCCCATCCGCCCAGGAATTGAATTTTCAGGATGATTTGCAAGTACCGGTGGAATCACCAAGGAATCACCCTGCTAAAAACCAAAAAGGTTTACCTTTAGCTGCTGAATTACTCCCGGACTCAAGACAACAACAAAAATCTAGTGAGCAACCCAGTCCAGGTAATCAGATCACGGATTTCTCATTCCCCCATATTAATCAGCAGTTAATTGAACTGATCATCACAACTATCAACACGAGTCCTGGGGAAAATGCCGCAGATCACCAACAACTACAACAAATCCTTTTAGAAATTGAAAAACTACACTCACAAAAAGCCTCCTTTGAGGCCTTGGCTCAACTATATCATCATTTAGGAAACTTATATCGCTTACGCATTGAACAGGGAAAATCAAGTTCAGAAAATTTGATGGTGGCAATTCTGGCCTATCAGGAGGCGATCGCCTATGATGAGACATCACCTCAAATACCAGAGATTTTAAATGACCTGGGTACACTCTATTGGATGCTCTACCGTAATCCCCATCACTCAGGTGATAGGAAGGCATATCTAGAGCAGGGAATTGAATTTTATCATTTGGCTTTAAAACTGACATCCCCCCAAGAAAAACCAGAAACCTATACACGCCTACAAAATAATCTCGGTACTGCCTACAGTGATTTAGCTCGTCTTACTAACCCATCGGAAAATTGGCAACAAGCAGTATTAGCTTACAGCGAAGCACTGCATTATGGTGCAGCCACGATGGAATCTTTAAAGTATGCTGCTTGTCAAAACAACTTAGGTACGGCTTATTGGCATTTAGCGCAACACCATCAACCTGTAGTCAATTTTAAAAAAGCCATCGCTTTATACAGTCAGGCTTTAGCTCAGTACAGCCATGAACAAGAACCATTGAAGCATGGTATGATCCAAAATAATATCGGTACTGCCTACTGGAATTTAGCACAATACGAACAATCAGCAGAAAACCTGCAATTAGCTATTAATGTCTACCACCAAGCTTTAAAATACCGCACTCCAGCTAAGGCTCCTAGTGCTTGCGCCGCTACCCAAAATAATCTAGCTACTGCTTATTGGCACTTAGCAACCTTATCTCAAACAACTAAAGAGTCACGACAAAATTTATTACAATTGTCTATTGCTGCTTATAATGAAGCTATTGCTTTGGGCCGCTCACTCCGGGAAAATTTAGGTTTTGATTTGTTTACTGCTTACAATAATGTGGGATTAGCTCATTATCAGCTGGTTACAGATGACTCTTTTACTAGTAGTCGATCGACAATTTCACAGCACTTAGAAGCAGCATTAACTCATCATTTGCAGGCTATAAATGGATTTGCTCAAAAATCAGAAGCTTATCAGACAACTGTGAGTTACATTGTCAAAACAATTCGTGCTTTCCACAGTAAATTGGGTATAGAAGGGCAAAATCTGGGTTTGTCTAAGGTTCCAGCTCAGTTATTACCGGAAATTTTACCGAAATTGTAACTATAACAACCAGATAGCAGATACTTGTTATCTGCTATCTAGAAGTTAGTTCATACTGCTGGTACCATTACTTTGAATGTGAAAATCCGCGAAATCACATCTTCAACCACTTTATCAGGTGTAGAAGCACCAGAAGTCACTCCTACAACAATTTTGCCATCAGGTAACCAGTTCTGAGCGATCGCTAACTCCCCGTTTAACCGCCGATGTTCAATCACATTCGCTGATTGTATCCTTTCCACTGAATCAATGTGGTAGGAAGGAATACCTTTTTCCGAGGCAATTTGTTGTAATTGGGCTGTATTTGATGAATTAAAACCACCAATTACTAGCATTAAATCTAGGTTATGTTGTACTAATTCTAACATAGCATCTTGGCGTTCTTGAGTAGCATCACAGATAGTATTAAAGCTTTGGAAATGCTGATTTAACTCAATAGTTCCATATTTCTGCATCATAGTCCGCTCAAACAGCTTACCAATTGCCTCAGTTTCACCTTTGAGCATGGTGGTTTGGTTAGCAATCCCTACTCTCTCTAAATCGTGGTCAGGGTCAAATCCTGCTGAACAAGCTTTAGCAAACTTTTGCAAAAATTCCTGGCGATCGCCACCATGGAGAATGTAATCTGCAACATACTGGGCTTGTTGTAGATTGAGCACAATCAGATATTTGCCTGCAAAGGAACTGGTAGCAACTGTTTCCTCGTGCTTATATTTACCGTGAATAATGGATGTGTAATTAACTTTTTTGTGCTTCTCAACTGTATTCCAAACTTTCGACACCCAAGGACAAGTTGTATCAACAATTTTACAACCTTGGTCATGGAGAATTTGCATTTCTTGAACGCTGGCTCCAAATGCGGGTAGAATCACCACATCCCCGGTTTCCACCACGGAAAAATCTTTTTGACCAGCTTCCACAGGAATGAATTTGATATTCATTTCCTGCATACGCTGATTCACAGAAGGATTATGAATAATCTCATTAGTAATCCAGATGCGCTCAGTGGGGAAATGCTGACGAGTTTCATAAGCCATGGCCACAGCGCGTTCTACACCCCAGCAAAAACCAAAGGCTTGGGCGAGGCGGATAGTCACATCACCCCTTGTCAAAATGTAGTTGCGATCGCGAATTTCCTGAATCAAACCACTTTGATACTCAGATTGTAACTGGGTAGTGACTTCTGCTTGATGACCAAATCCCTTACGATTATAATTTTCCGAATGTTGGAGCGCTCGTTTAAAAGCTTTTGTATCCATTGGATTTGCAACTTAAATTACTATTTCTTATGTCTCGCCCTAGAATATAATTGATTTTCTAGAGCAGACCTTCCATAGTGATTTTAAATCCCCAGAGGCAATAGGTGCAAAATTTGGCAGAAAAAACCCGCCACTGCTCAGACGGGTAATTATAGCATTTCCCATGCTCGTGAGGTACAAAGTTGTTTAGTTTCAGGGAACAGGGAACAGGGAATAGGCAATTGATGTGTACTTCATTAGCCTGAAAAAGGCTATAGTCACAATCTTAATATTTATCCCCTGACATTTCAGGTGACCCGTGTCCTTCTGGAAACCCCGTAGGGGTAGTTTCTCTGAGGAATCCAGTATAGGCTTCCATACCGTGTTCGGCAATGTCTAAACCTTCTAACTCTTCCTCACGAGTTACCCGGATACCTAAAGTAGCTTTGAGTATCAGCCAAAAGATGCTACTCAGAAGAACTGTCATCCCACCCACAGTCACAACACCAACCAGTTGAATCAAGAACTGTCCTAAACCACCGCCAGCAAATAAACCTGCTGCTGGGCCTGCACCTTCACCATACCAGGAATAAATACCAGGACCTACAGACCACAGACCTACTGCTAGAGTTCCCCAGATACCACAAACAAGGTGAACTGAGGTAGCGCCCACTGGGTCATCAATACGGATTTTATCGAATAGTGTGACTGAGAAAACTACAATTACTCCCCCAATAAAACCAATGAGTAACGCAGCGGGGATACCTACGAAAGCACAAGGCGCTGTAATTGCTACCAAGCCAGCCAAAACACCGTTGATGATCATTGATAAGTCGGGCTTACCTAAGTAAATCCAAGCTGTACCTGTAGCACCAATTGCACCTGCAGCCGCAGCCATGTTAGTTGTTAGAGCTATGTGCGCGATCGCATTACCATCAGCGGCCATGGTGGAACCGGGGTTAAAACCAAACCAACCCAACCAGAGAATTAAACAACCCAAGGTAGCAATGCTCATGTTGTGACCGGGTAAAGCCACAACTTGGCCACCTTGATATTTACCAATCCGTGGTCCGAGAAATGCAGCTCCCATTAAAGCCGCCCAACCACCCACTGAGTGGACAACGGTAGAACCTGCAAAGTCCCAGAAGCCAAAATCACTTAGCCAACCACCACCCCATACCCAGTGTCCGGTAATCGGGTAAGCAATACCTACCAGTAGGAGGCTGAAGATTAAGAAGTCAACAAATTTAATTCTCTCGGCTACTGCACCGGAAACAATTGTCGCAGCAGTTCCCGCAAAGGCTAGTTGAAATAAAAACTTGGCCGCTAAAGGTACACCCGCCCAGCTCAGAGAACTGAACACACCTTGATAAGCGTCTTCTGTTAAAGGACTGTTATCTGCTCCTGAGAGGAAAAACCCCGAAGTTCCTAAGAAGCTATTACCGTCCCCAAACATAATACCAAAGCCGATTGCCCAAAAGGCAATACTCGCTAGAGCAAATACAATTAAGTTCTTAGCTAGAACGTTAACAGCATTTTTCTGGCGACAAAAACCGGTTTCTAACATCCCGAAACCAGCATTCATAAAGAATACTAAAAAGGCGGCGATCGCCACCCAAAGAGTATCTAGAGCAACCTTAAGTTTTCCTAGTTCTGTTGTCTCTGGCTCCGGTGGTTGAGCAACTGCTACATAACCCCAACCCAAAACAATCAAGCAAGCTAAGGGTAAACACGCTTGCCAACTCGGAGCCAGCCCCTTAATGGCTAAGTTAAATTGCTTTAATCTTCCGGTAAATGGTCTTTTTTTAGCGTAGTATTTCCCAGATAATCGCCTATTTTTAATTGTCGATTTTTGTTGGTACATGAGTTTCAATAACACCCTACAAATTCAATGCAAAAAGATATTTGGGCGCAACATATTTACACCTCAAACTAAACCTTGGTTGAGCAAGCATAAATTGCAAATAACCTAACTAGGAGTTTAGGAAACTATTGGTACACTTGTAAAGATTTTTGATAATTTGATTAGGGAAAGAGCATATTCTTACCCAAACAGTCTCACCTCCTTGCCTGAATTTTTAATCCCTCGATATCATGTTTGGAGACCCACAATCGCCACCACTGGCAACTCTGAGGTGAACTTAACACTATCTATTCTTCCCACAGGGTTACCCATGATGACAGTAGGTTTTGCCATCAACCTCCATCAACTCAGCCACAAATTTGAATGATTTTCTATTTAGTCAGGCTAAAATTCTGTATTGTTAGATACTTTTTCTACTTGTAAAATATAACAGTAGCAACCAACACTAACTAACTAAAGAATATTTTAGAAAAAATATTAATGTATCCTTAATCAATCAAAATTTATCAGCCATGTCTGAATCTATCAGGTGAGAATTGATACTTATATATTTTTATGTAAAACAATACAGTAATATCTATATGAATGTGAAGATAATATGAAATTATCTTATACTTGATTGTATCACTTAAGAATAAGTGATACATTACTTGGTAAATAAGTTAGCCATACCCTTGAAATTAACTAAAGATGTACTTATTTTTACATCTTTGAACTTAATGACATTATGTTTACACTGGCTTTTGAGGATATAAAACAATAAAATCTTCCACCTGTGGGCTTTGGCGTTAGCTAAAAATAGGCTGTTAAATGTGACATTACAGGTAAATAGGATGAAAAACCTTCTGGCCGAGTGCCGATTATCCTTTACCTATGTAAATAAGAATGGTTGTAATTGCAGTCGTTAACAAAATAGGTTTTGAGTTGAAGTTTGATGTTGAAACCCCCTGTACTTATATATCTACTAGCACCACTAGCAACTATTTGCGGCGAACTATCTACTACACACAAAAGCCCACCATAACAATATAGCATTATTCTCTCAAAAAAAAAATAAATTTATGAAATCAGGAACTGATGATTAGGAGTAGAGTTAATTTAAATACTGGATACCTTGGCAGAAATCTTGTTAGAGGATTCACACTGGCATAATAGCAATATTAGTCACAGTAACCTCAGTGGAGCGCATCAGTTTATTTTTACACAGATAAGATAGAATTTAACTTGTGTGAGGTGTTATGAAACGATTTAATTTCTTTGTTGCTACTTCCATGTGGGGTTGTTTTTTGACCTTTCTGTGTGCGGATTTTGTCCTAGCAGGGCCAGTTCCCGTCGGCTCCCTTAGTGGGGTAACACTACCGGGGAGACTTACAGCACCAGTCACCGTAACTCCCAACGTTACAGCCTCCCCAGTCACCGTAACTCCCAACGTTACAGCCTCCCCAGTCACCGTAACTCCTAATGTTACAGCCTCCCCAGTCACCGTAACTGAGTTAGGTCAAACCACAGCCGCTCAAGTTGCAATTGGAAGAGGTGTTACAGTGACAGGAAGATCCAGAACCTTGTCAATTCCGGCAACAACGGCTACAGTTAATAATCAAGTCAGCACAATGGTGACATTAGTATCAGTTAATGATCAGCCCTCACAATTTTTCCTAGAGGGTACATCTCGGCAAGTTACCAATGCATCAGCATTTTTAGCAGTAGCTACCGCAGCTGAGTTCAACCAATCTCAAGTTCAGATCGGTACCAGTATTGCTTTGACTGGGGCTGAATATACTCAGGTAGCAGCGTTAATGGACACCTTACCGGCACTGTTTGTATCCTTATCAAATCAAAAGTCTTTACATAAGTTGACAGCAGTAGTTGAAAGTCCGGGTAAACAGGTGAATTTTTCCCAGGGGTTAATCATGAGCAGGGAGGATAACAAATTCCAGGGTGTGCCCATATCCAATGTTGATCGACAGAAACTGAATACAGCAATAATCATATACAACGCAATTCTCGAATCTAGCGATGAGGTGACGGTAATCGCCCTGTCTCAAAACGAAGATTTTTTAGCTATTGGTAGCGGTTTACGCCAAATGCGGGCTGCAATCAACAGTCTTTGATGGAAGAAAAATAAAATTAGATTTTTCTCATGTATAATCTATGGCAAAATAATAGTTGTTTAATCCTCAAGTATATGGTCAGTGTAATCCTGATTGGTGTTGTATTTTTTTTGGCAGACTGATCAGTATCTACTGTTTAGTTTTGAGGAGTAATCTGGATGACATCACTTATTCAACCGTTGTCTAGTCAGTACACAGCCCAAAGTATTGATCAGGAGTTCAGTGTGCAATGAACAACATCAAGTAGAGAATCTAGCTGTTGACTGTTAATCGTAATGGTCAATTAACTGGATGGGACATTTTCCCGATAAATTTACGATTATTAATCCGTGATCACCAATCTTAGATAGGAGATTTCCACAGTGGCAAATTTAATTATTACTCCCGTTAGCGTTGATGTTGACGATAATTCCAGTGAGTTTATCCTCAACTACCGTCTGGAGAATTTTCTAGATACACGAGTATCCAGTGTGTCTCTAACGCTGTATTACAATAGTAGTCAAATTACCATAGATACCAATAATATTCTGATTCCGCGCGGTACAGTAGACCCCGACTTTGGAAAGATACCAGGACTAGATGCTCAGAATGGAGATAATGATCCCAGCACCACAGATTTTATTTTCATCACCATCACTAATCTAAACGCACCTGGGGGAAGCAATGTGTTTGCCAGAGTTCCTTTCCAAGTGGTTGGTGGTGCATTTAATCCTCAGGTGGGCACAGAAATTAATTTTCAAGTCACCACAACAAATCCTAGTATTACAGTCGATCCGATTCCTTCCGTAACGATCGCCAATCTTCCAGTCACTAACCTAACCCAAGAGGTCGCTTACAGAACCATCGCCGATGCGATCGCCGCTGCTAATGCAGGGGATACCATTCAAGTAGCATCGGGGACTTACGCAGAATCTTTCCGCATTGATAAGGCGATCACTCTCATTGGACCAAATCAGGGTAGTGCCGCAACAGCAAGTGCCAGGGCAAATTCCGAAGCCTTGATCAACGGTAAGGTGACAATAGCAGCCGATGGCGTCACCATCAATGGTTTCAGACTCGATCATGCCAATGGTCCTTTAGCCTGGCAAGGAACCCCTAATAACTTTCAACTGCTCAACAGCTACGTTACCGGGTATACAGCAGCCAATGCTCCTCGGTTTGGAGATGCCAACAACTACAACGGTCCAGCGGTAGTCACTGGATGGAATATCAGTGGTAACTACATTGGTGACATGAGTGGTCAAGGTGCCGGCGGTGCCTTGTATTTAGCTGGGCTGAATAATTCAGACATCAGTAACAACACCTTTGACCGCCCCCAGGCTGCCCACCTTTACCTGTCATCCCTCACCGATGTCAGAATACAAAACAACACCTTTAACAACGGTGTCAATAACAATAATCTATACTATTCAGGCTACTGGTTTGAAATCAAAGGAACCAACAACGGCGTATTAATCGCAGGTAATAGCGGCCAGGGTAACAGCGGTGGTATTCAGTTGTGGGGTGAAGGCTCCAGCAACTTTAAGTTTGACAACATCACCATTGAGGGTAACACCTTCGATAACTTTGTTAATGCTGACCCCGACGGTAGAGGAATCGCAGGGAATAGGTCAGGAACGACCCCAGCGATCGTCGCTAGTGCCAGTGTAGAAAACGGACATTCCGGCAGTAACCTGATTATCAGGAATAATACAATCACCAAAGACCTGGGGACACTGTTAAATAATACACCTCAAAGTACAGACCTGCCCCACTTAATAGATATTCGTGGTGCCTTTAACGGTGTGACCATTCAGGGTAATACTCTGGCATATACCGGAGCAATTACCAACAATTTCCCCTTAGCAACTGGGTTGTCACTCACTGGTAGCTTACCAGGTGCTGTAAATGTCAGCAACAACCAATTCTTGGGAGGACAGGGCACTCCCAACGCTGCAGCTTACTATGCTGTTGACTTACAACCGGTTTTCATAAATGCAAATGGTACCCCTAATGCTGCTAAATACGGCACCTTTGCAGGTAACTTGAACATCATTGGTAATACCATCAGTGATTGGGAAGTAGGTGTTGTGCTGCGGGATGCACAACAAATTACAACACCCGTTAACATTGCAGGCAACACCTTCAGCAACAATTTCCTTGACGTCTTTGACGGTATTGCTCCTACCATCACAGCCGGTCAAACCTTTAGCTACCAAGAAAACCAAGCTTTGGGCTTCGTGGTGGCAACAGTGGCAGCAAGCGATAACCTAAATAATACTGACAACGTTGGTATCAGAGAGTATGCTATTGTTAGTGGTAACGAGGATGGATTTTTCACCATTGACAACAATGGGGTAATTACCCTGACCGTCGCAGGTGTAGCCGCTGCAGCCAATGACTTTGAAACCCAGCCAAACAGTTTTACTTTGGGAATTACCGCCACGGACGCAGGCGGACTGACCTCAGCAGTCACAAATGTCATCATTACAGTTACAGATGATCCGACGGATACCATAGTAGCCACCCCTACTATCGACACGATCGCCGGTGATGATAGAGTCAACTTTAGGGACGCAGATGCAGGCTTTAACATTACAGGTACTGGTATACCTGGAGCCACAGTTAGCCTAGTATTTGATAGCGGTCGTGTGTTAGCAGCTGGCAACACAGTGACTGTAGGTGGTGATGGTACATGGTCAGTTAATGTAACCCTTGATGATGTAGAAGATGTTTTTGGCGAGGGAACAGAGGTTATTACTGCCACCCAGAGCCTGAATGGCATTGACAGCGCACCAGTTACCAAACAATTCACAGTTGATACCGTTGAGCCCACAGTCAGTATCACCAGCAATGCTCCTGAGATTGCCACTGGTCCTATCATCTACACCTTCACCTTCACTGAAGCGGTCACGGGCTTTACCGCTGATGATATTACAGTCACTCGGGGTACTAAGGGAACCTTCACCGAAGTCACCGGTACCGTCTACACCTTAGTAGTCACCCCTGATGCTGACTTTGAAGGGGAATTGACAGTGACTGTAGCAGGGGAAGCCGCCCAGGACGCCGCAGGTAACCCCAGCCTTGCACCCCAGCCAGTTGTGCAAAGGGTAGATACTTTGATCCCGGCTGCTCCCACAATTAACCCCATTGCCGGAGATAATATAGTCAACAGCGCAGAGGCAAGTGGTTTTGCAATTACCGGTAGAGGGGAAGTTGGGGCAACAGTCAGACTCAGCTTTAGTACGGGTATTGCTGACAAAACAGTGACTGTAGGTGGTGATGGCAATTGGTCAGTACCGGTAACCGCCGCAGATGTAACCGCCTTTGGTCAAGGGTCAAAAAGCATCACCGCTACCCAAACAGACCTAGCAGGGAATGTCAGCCCAACGGTGACTCAGGGATTCACGGTGGATACAGTTCGCCCCCTGACCCCAGTCATTAACGTAATTTCCGGAAATGATATTGTCAACGCCACGGAAGCAGCAGGGTTTACCATCACAGGTACAGGGGAAGCCGGAGCGACATTAACACTCAGCTTCAGTAGCGGTATCGTCAACAAAACAGTACAGGTAGGTGGTGATGGTAATTGGTCAGTACCGGTAACCGCCGCAGATGTAACCGCCTTTGGGCAAGGGCCAGAAACCATCACCGCTACCCAAACAGACCCAGCAGGGAATGACAGCTTACCTACAAGTCGCTCCATCACAGTAGATACGGTGGTTCCCCCTGCACCGGTAATTAATATCATTGCGGGAGATGATATTGTCAACGCCACGGAAGCAACCGCAGGGTTTACCATCAGAGGTACAGGGGAAGCTGGAGCAAGATTAACACTCAGTTTCAGCAGCGGTATTGCTGACAAGACAGTTGTTGTACCAGCTAATAATCGTTGGTCGATTGCCTTGACACCACAGGAGATAACAGCCTTGGGTGAGGGACAAGAGGTGATTACTGCCACTCAAACCGATACAGCAGGCAATACTAGCCCAGCAGCAACCCGTAACCTTACTGTGGCTACCGTGCCACCACCAGCGCCCACCATCGGTAACATTACCCCAGACGACATTGTTAACGCCCAAGAGGCTGCAAATGGCTTTAGCATCACGGGTACTGGTCAAGCCGGGGCAACAGTGACATTGAGCTTTGACAGTAACCGGGTTCTACTAGGTGGCAATACCGCAGTTGTAGGTAATAATGGCAATTGGTCAATTGCAGTCGTACAGGCAGATGTGAGCGCCTTTGGTCCAGGGGCAGAAACCATCACCGCTACCCAAACAGATGTGGCAGGGAATATCAGTCAGCCAACAGTGAAACAGTTCACTGTAAGAACTCAGGTACTGATTACTGCAGCCGACTCAGCTCAGGACATTGTTGAACTCCTGCAGACAACTTTAGCCGGGACAGCCACCGTAAATGCCGCTGGTATGACTGAAGCCCAGTTAGCGTCTGTGGTAGCAAATATCGGTCAGGTTCAGGATGGCGGTATCACTAATCTCAGCCTTAATAATAGCAACTCCCTAGGGACAGTCAATGGATTGCTCTCAAGCACAACTGTAGCAGGTACGGTTGCTATTAATGCCTCTGGTATTGGCAGTGACATATTATCTGCCATTGCCACCAACATCAATAAGGTCAGCAGCATCACCAACCTTACCCTGAGCAACTCTGACTCCGCCGGCACCATCGGGATTTTGTTGGGCAGTGATGCAGTAGCTGTAAATTCCGTATCAGTGAATGCACAGGGCATGAACTCAGGGCAGCATCAGTCCTTAGCTGACGCCATCGGCAAGGTTTCTAACCTGACTAACCTCTCCCTGAGCAACTCTGACTCTGCATCTCTAATTACCACCTTACTAGGCAGCACTGTAGTTGCATCTGCTGATGTGAATGCCCGTGGTATGAATAGCGCCAAGCTAACAGCGGTTGCCAACCAAGCGGCTAAGGTGTCAAGTCTGACCGATCTCACCTTGACTAATGACAATACTGCAAATGCAACGGTCATTACCAGGTTGCTGAGTGCAGCAGCTGACAGTTCCGTTGCCGTTGAGACCCAAAACATGGGAACCGGCAAACTGAGCGCCATTGAAGATAACTTTAGTAAGGTTTCCAGTGCTGTCATCGGTAATGGTCAAACTTTGACCCTGGCGGCGGATACTGTCAATAACGCCACCATCACCGGAGCAGGTACTCTCGCGTTAACTGGGTTGATTGGGTCTAACACATTCTTTACGAATATTGGATCAAGGATTATCAATTTAACCGAGGCTACTTTGGGCTTTACTGGTTTGACCTTGAGAAACTCTTCAGAATATGTCCTTACTCTGTCTCAGGCCAGAAACTTAATAGTTAACGGCACAAGCGCTCGTGACCTACTGACCATTGACCTATCAAATGTCGATTTTGACGAGGCTGAAATTTTCCAGGCGGGTTCTAGAACATATGGTCCGTTCATAACTTTATCTGGGCTTCAGGTTAATACTGCAGCGGGACCAGATGAGGTCAGTTTCAAGTTTCCTGCATCTGATGACCCTACCTCCCAAAAACTGCTTCTGAGAAATGGCTTCCTTGATCTAGGTCCTGATTTTGACACCATTAGAATTAGTGGTGGCGAGGTTTGGTACACAACGGCAGACTTCTTTCCTAGAAATTATGAAAGGGTGATCATTAACTCTGGTGGTAACTTTACTCTTGCTGCCTTCCGTCAGTTATTAGCAGCGGGGTTTGAACTATCTGGTGATGGCGTCTATGTAGTCCGGGGTGGTATTGGAGAAGCTGCCGATCCTAATGATCCTTTCACCGAGACAGACCCAGGTGGTGCAATTGATCTCAGAGGTATTGGAGCGAACTTTGAAGCAGGTGGAGTGAATTTCCCCACCATTCAATTTGTCGATTTAACCGAAGCAGATATAGAGAGTGGTTTGCTAATTCTGCCTACAGCAACAGATAGACGTGTAGTACTTCAGGTCGGTGATGTAGAAGTTTATAGACCAGATATCATTCTCACAGATATTACAGTTTTTACGGCTCAACAGCTACTTGATGCTGTGACCGGGCCAAATGCAGGCGATCTGACAAGCATTACTCTAGGTGCGAACAACATCACTCTCTCCCAAAATCTGGGGATTCCTAATACAACAGCACTGAATTTCGCCAACAACACTCTTCTAATAGCAACTGGTGCAACCCTCACCCTAACTGCAGCACAAGCCAGTGGAGCGGCGATCGCAGGGCAAGGTACTGTAGTCCTGACTAACCCCGGCGCTAACCTCACAGCAAATTTAAGTAATATCAACGTCTCTGAAGTGAGATTGGCAGTTGACGCGCCCCTGAATGTGACAGCAGCAACCCTGGCGGAGACTCTCACCTTCGCTGTCACTGGCTCCGGTAATTTGACCTTAACGGCTGCTCAAGCTAGCGATCGCTCAATTACCAATGCTGGACAAGTGACGATTACTGGTTTAGGCAGCGATGAGGTTGACCTCGGCAGGATTACCGGTGCTGGTACTGCTACTGCTAGTTTAGCCGCGCCGTCCGTGACCTTAGGAGGTGATACCAACCTTGGTAATGTCGCAGTCACACTAAATGCCAACCAAAGCTTGACCTTGAGCGCCGCCCAAGCCAGTGGTAAGACTATCACAGGTACAGGCGCAGTCACAGTCACAGGTTTAGCAGCCGCCACAAACCTCTCAGGTCTGAGTGCTGGTTTAAATATCACAGCCGTTGTCACAACAGCCACAGATATTAGTGCTAACAATAACCTGGGTACAGTGGATGCCTTCCAGGTCAATGCCGGAACCCTCACCTTGAGTGGAACCCAAGCCAGTGGTAAAACTATCACAGGTACAGGTGCAGTCACAGTCACAGGTTTAGCAGCCGCCACAAACCTCTCAGGTCTGAGTGCTGGTTTAAATGTCACAGCCGTTGTTACAACAACCACAGATATTAGTGCTAACAATAACCTGGGTACGGTAGATAGGTTCACTGTGAATGCAGGACAAACCCTCACCTTGAGTGCCGCCCAAGCCAGTGGTCAGACCATCACAGGTACAGGTGCAGTCACAGTCACAGGTTTAGCAGCCGCCACAAACCTCTCAGGTCTGAGTGCTGGTTTAAATGTCACAGCCGTTGTTACAACAACCACAGATATTAGTGCTAACAATAACCTGGGTACAGTGGATAGGTTCACTGTGAATGCAGGACAAACCCTCACCTTGAGTGGAACCCAAGCCAGTGGTAAAACTATCACAGGTACAGGAGTCGTCAGAGTCGCAGGTGTAAACCCCGCCACTGACCTCTCAGGTCTGAGTCCTGATTTAAATGTCACGGCGATCGTCCGAACCGTAGAAGACTTAACTGGGTTCAATATCTCTGTGGTAGATGCCTTTGAGGTAGAAGCTCAACAAACCCTGACCTTAACCGCCGCCCAAACCAGTGGTAAGAGCATTACAGGGAACGGTACTCTCAGGATTGTGGGATTGGCAGACTTCCCCACTCCTAATCTCAGCCAGATCGCGGGTGTGACAGTCATTCTGGATGGAACAGCAGTTAGCATTAATACGCCTGTTGATACCTTGCTCAGTGCTGGTGAATCTGCTGCGACTACCATATCTGGTACTGCAATTGGGGCAGAAGGTCAGACAGTTACAGTGGTCTTTACCGATAGCAACGGTAACCAGGTAACAAGCACTGCTACAGTAGCTAATGATGCCTGGACTGTAACCGCTAACTTGAGTACTTTGGGCGAGGGATTTATTAATGTTACGGCTACATCTGAAGATATAGCAGGTAACCCACTATCAGCTGATGAACCATCATTGTTGACCTTAGACTTCACCCCACCAGAAGCACCGATTATTAACCCGGTAACAGGGGATAACGCTGTCAACGCCACAGAGGCTGCAGCGGGCTTTACCATCACAGGTACAGGGGAAGGCGGGGCAACAGTTACCCTGACCCTTGGCGGTACAAATATCGGCACAGCCAATGTTGTTCCAGGCGGTAACTGGTCTTTGGATATCGCCCCCGGTCAGCTAGTTGGTCAAGAAACCCGGAACTTGGTGGCTTTTCAAACCGACGCCGCTGGTAATATCGGACCGAACCAGTCTCAAGAACTGTTGATTAGTACCTCACCACCCACAGTCGCCATTACCAGCATCGGTGGTGTAGATAGCATCGTTAGTGGGGTAGCAGGAGATAACACAGTAGTAGGTACTGCTCAACCAGGTAATGTCACCATCCTCTTAGGACAGCAGGTATTGGGTCTAGCCACAGCAAATGCACAGGGGAACTTCACCTACAACCTGACACCAGCCAACCTCACCGCCATTGGCCAGGGAGAAGGTAAAATCCTGACCGCCTCCCAAACCGACGCCGCCGGTAATATTGGTACATCTGCTCCCTTTACCTTTGCAGTCGATACCATAGCACCCACAGTCGCCATTACCAGCAGTTTGGCAGCCGGGGCGATCGCAACTGGCGACCCCATCATCTACACCTTCACCTTCAGTGAAGCGGTGAGGAACTTTACCGCCGCGGATATTGAAGTCACCAACGGTACAAAGGGAACCTTCACCGAAGTCACCGGTAACGTCTACACCTTAGTAGTCACCCCTATTCCTGACATTGCAGGTGATTTAACAGTTGCTATAGCAGCAGCATCCGCCCAAGATACCGCAGGTAACCCCAGTCCCAGTGCACAAACAGTGGTGCCGGTGGATACTATCATCGCAGGTGAAACCTTTAAAGTCACGAGTTTTGATCCGAACCCCAGTGGCTTTGTCTTGACATTCAACGATGACCTGAATCTCGGTGTCCTTAACCTGTACAGAGGATTAGACCTAGCCAATCCACTCGCCCCGGTTACTGATTTACCAGACCTCATCCTCACCGATAGTGCTGGAAATATCATCAATGGTTCACTCATTTGGGATCAAGGCAATGCCAACACCCTCACCTTTGTTAAAACAGGTGACATTCTAGCACCCGGTAATTACACCCTGACCCTGGAGAGCCGTAGAGATGGTTTCGTTACCACGAATGGACGCTTACTCGATGGTAATGAAGATGGTTTCTCAGGTGGTAATTACGTTCAGAACTTTACCGTCAATAGCCCCACAGCACCAGTCCTCACCTTACCTGACTTTAGCCGTGCTCCCGGTCAAGAGGTAAACAAACCTGCTGGGGGGGGTCAATTCGCTCCCCTACCCATCCGCATCACCAACCCCGGTGGTGTAGACAACATTAGCTTCACTTTGCAATATGACCCAGACCTGCTGGTTGTGACAGACGCAAATGTAGTCGCATCCGGTTGGAGTTTCACCTCTAACCCCACCATCGATCCTTTAACAGGACGAGCTGAGTTTACTCTGAGTGGATCTGCCCTCAATGCTAGTACCGACTTAATCACCTTGGATGCTCGGGTTCGAGAGACTGCAACCTACGGTGCTAAAGGTGTACTGCAAATACTTCCCGGTGGGGGCTTAGTAGGAGACAGTGCGGTACAACTGGTAGCATTAGTAGGAGATACCACAGTAGTAGGTACTGCTGAAGCACGTAGTGGTAATGTCACCATCCTCTTAGGACAGCAAGTATTGGGTACTGCAGCAGTGGATGGACAGGGCAACTTTACCTACACCCTGAGTGCAGCCAACCTAGAGACCATTGGACAGGGAACAGGTAGAAGCATCACCGCATCCCAAACCGACACCGCCGGTAATACTGGGACATCTGCTCCCTTTACCTTTACGGTGGATACCTTAGACTCCTTCATTGAGATCGCCCCATTAAATGCCGAGCAAGCTGAAGGTAACGAAGGACTTACCCCATTTACCTTCACAGTCACCCGCGCCGGGGACACCACAGGTGCAATTAGTGTTAACTGGGAGGTAACAGGTACAGGTGACAACCCTGCTAGTGCTGATGACTTTGTAGACGGAGTATTCCCATCAGGTACAGTCACCTTTGCTGCAGGGGTAACATCTCAGGTAATTACAGTCAATGTCAGTGGTGACACGGTAGTAGAACCGGATGAAACCTTTACCGTCACTTTGTCTGGTGCTACTAACGCCATCATTACCACGGCTACTGCTACGGGGACAATTCTCAATGANGATGCAAATGGCGACTTTACCTACACCCTGAGTGCAGCCAACCTCACCGCCATTGGCCAGGGAGAAGGTAAAACCATCACCGCCTCCCAAACCGACGCCGCCGGTAATATTGGTACATCCGCTCCCTTTACCTTTGCAGTCGATACCATAGCCCCCACAGTCGCCATTACCAGCATCGTTTGGCAGCCGGGGCGATCGCAACTGGCGACCCCATCATCTACACCTTCACCTTCAGTGAAGCGGTGAGGAACTTTACCGCCGCGGATATTGAAGTCACCAACGGTACAAAGGGAACCTTCACCGAAGTCACCGGTAACGTCTACACCTTAGTAGTCACCCCTATTCCTGACATTGCAGGTGATTTAACAGTTGCTATAGCAGCAGCATCCGCCCAAGATACCGCAGGTAACCCCAGTCCCAGTGCACAAACAGTGGTGCCGGTGGATACTATCATCGCAGGTGAAACCTTTAAAGTCACGAGTTTTGATCCGAACCCCAGTGGCTTTGTCTTGACATTCAACGATGACCTGAATCTCGGTGTCCTTAACCTGTACAGAGGATTAGACCTAGCCAATCCACTCGCCCCGGTTACTGATTTACCAGACCTCATCCTCACCGATAGTGCTGGAAATATCATCAATGGTTCACTCATTTGGGATCAAGGCAATGCCAACACCCTCACCTTTGTTAAAACAGGTGACATTCTAGCACCCGGTAATTACACCCTGACCCTGGAGAGCCGTAGAGATGGTTTCGTTACCACGAATGGACGCTTACTCGATGGTAATGAAGATGGTTTCTCAGGTGGTAATTACGTTCAGAACTTTACCGTCAATAGCCCCACAGCACCAGTCCTCACCTTACCTGACTTTAGCCGTGCTCCCGGTCAAGAGGTAAACAAACCTGCTGGGGGGGGTCAATTCGCTCCCCTACCCATCCGCATCACCAACCCCGGTGGTGTAGACAACATTAGCTTCACTTTGCAATATGACCCAGACCTGCTGGTTGTGACAGACGCAAATGTAGTCGCATCCGGTTGGAGTTTCACCTCTAACCCCACCATCGATCCTTTAACAGGACGAGCTGAGTTTACTCTGAGTGGATCTGCCCTCAATGCTAGTACCGACTTAATCACCTTGGATGCTCGGGTTCGAGAGACTGCAACCTACGGTGCTAAAGGTGTACTGCAAATACTTCCCGGTGGGGGCTTAGTAGGAGACAGTGCGGTACAACTGGTAGCATTAGTAGGAGATACCACCAAAACTCAAGAGTATCTTTCTACAGATGCGGCCTTAATTTCTCGTGTCAATGTCGGACTGGATACAGGATTTAGAGCCTTCCCTGTGACTGATCCTCTGATTATAGGAGACGTTACAGGGGACGGAAGATTAGACGCCGGCGATACAACCTCTGTGCGACGAGCAGCCGTGGGACTGTCTAGCCCATTCCTACCACCATTACCATTGGGTTAATAGGGGTATTTAAAGATTGAGATGGGGCGGTTTTACCGCCGCATCTATTTGGTTTAAATTCTCCATCACTGACCCCACGCTATCCCTATCGGATGGGGTCAGTGTTCAGAAATTCTGAACGTATATGTAAATTAAGTCCTGTTTAGGATGAGTACACAGATTCAGGATTTGGTGAGCGAGGAATATTGTGACCAAAAAATATATCCCTTTGATATTCCTGAGTTAATCCCAACCAATTTACTGAAACATTGGTCAATGTAAGTATATTTATGTGTAGAGATTTTACTAAAAATTCTTTGTTCCAGAAAGTAGTAAATACATCTTGCTAATCCGCAACACCTCTACTATCTTTGAGTTCATCTTTGATCAATTGTCGTGACTATTTAGGAGAAACCATATGCCAAATATTTTTATCCCAGCCGATCTGACAGTTAAAGTAGGGCAAACTATCCAAGTACCCGTTAAGATCGATGATGCTACGGGAGCATTAGCATTTAATTTTACAATTATTTACGACAACAACGTAGTTGAGTTCATCAGAGTGGAGAGAGGTGATGTAACAAGAAATTTTCCAGGTTTTATAAGCAATTCTCTCATCAATGACAGAATTAGAGTAGGTCTTGATCAGCCTTCACCACTACCTCAAGGTACTGGTGAAGGTAGCCTTGCTATCTTCACCTTTAAAGTTAAAGAAACCGCTTCACCAGGAAGTACAAACTTCAGTATAGTTGACCCTAGATTTAATATCCAGCCATTACCTGGTTCCACTGTACCAGTAACCATTAATTCCTTATTCTCTATTGCCATACCAGATAATTTAACCAGTAACCCAGGGGAAACAATCACAGTCCCTGTAACCCTCAATGGTGCTACTGGAGTTGACTCCATCAACTTGAGAATCAACTACAACAGCGCCATTACCCTAACTGGGGTTACCAAAGGGCAGTTACCCGAAGGTTTAGATTTACTAG
>NZ_CP063311.1:4248059-4254515 GCF_015245355.1 Anabaenopsis elenkinii CCIBt3563
GATGCAAATGGCGACTTTACCTACACCCTGAGTGCAGCCAACCTCACCGCCATTGGCCAGGGAGAAGGTAAAACCATCACCGCCTCCCAAACCGACGCCGCCGGTAATATTGGTACATCCCCAGCCTTTACCTTTGCAGTCGATACCATAGCCCCAGCCGCCCCCGTCATTAACACCGTTGCGGAAGACAATATTATTGATGCTCAAGAAGCCCAAGCAGGCTTGACCATCACAGGTACTGGTGAACCTGGAGCTACGGTGACTCTAGTATTTGACAGCGGTACTACATTAACAGGTGGTAACACGGTAGTTGTGAACCCTGATGGTACGTGGTCAGTGGCGGTAGTTGCAGCCGATGTCGAGGCTTTTGGTGAGGGTGGAGAAAGAATTACTGCCACTCAAACCGACGCCGCAGGCAATGTCAGCCCGAGCGCGACTCAGGATATTACAGTGGTGGTGGATACCATAGACTCCTTCATTGCGATCGCCCCCACTAATGCAGTACAACCAGAAGGTAACTCAGGTACTACCCCCTTCACCTTCACAGTTACCCGCACCGGGGACACCAATGTTACCAGCACTGCTAACTGGGCGGTGACAGGTACAGGAGTCAACCCTGCTACTGCTGATGACTTTGCAGATGGAGTATTCCCATCAGGTACAGTTACCTTTGCACCAGGGCAAACATCCCAAGTAATTACAGTCAATGTCCAAGGTGACACGATACCTGAACCAAATGAAACCTTTAGGGTTACTTTGTCTGGTGCTACTAATGCCACCATTACCACGGCTACTGCTACCGGGACAATTCTCAATGATGATGCAAGCCTAGCGATCGCCCCATTAGATGCAACCAGGTTAGAAGGTAACGAAGGACTCACCCCCTTCACCTTCACAGTTACCCGCAGAGGGGACACCACAGGTACAAGTAGTGCTAACTGGGCGGTGACAGGTACAGGAGAAAACCCAGCTAATGCTGATGACTTTGCAGGTGGAGTATTCCCATCAGGTACAGTTACCTTTGCACCAGGGCAAACATCTCAAGTAATTACAGTCAATGTCCAAGGTGACACGGTAGTAGAACCCAATGAAACATTTAGGGTGACCTTGTCGGAGGCTACTAACGCCACCATTACCACAGCTACTGCTACCGGGACAATTCTCAATGATGATGTACCGGCAACTGGCAGCATATTATCTATCACCCCATTAAATGCCGATAGAGCGGAAGGTAACTCAGGTACTACCCCCTTCACCTTCACAGTTACCCGCACCGGGGACACCAATGTTACCAGCACAGTTAACTGGGCGGTGACAGGTACAGGAGAAAACCCTGCTAGTGCTGATGACTTTGCAGGCGGAGTATTCCCATCAGGTACAGTCACCTTTGCACCAGGGCAAAGATCCCAAGTAATTACAGTCAATGTCCAAGGTGACACGAGACCTGAACCAAATGAAACCTTTAGGGTTACTTTGTCTGGTGCTACTAATGCCACCATTACCACGGCTACTGCTACGGGAACTATTCTGGATGACGATACAATTAGGCTATCCCCAGGGCGGAATCAGGGGTTATCTATTGAACAAGAGCAGCCAGAAACAGAGGATATTGATGCTATTCTTGGGCAACTACGGGAACTTATTCAGGGCGCCGAGTTATATGTACCACCGTTGTCATTTACAGTTCGACCCGAAATTGGGGATGTCTTCCCTGATGAGATAGTTCGGATAGAAGTGGACTTTGCGGAACGCCCCCTAGGCACACCTGACTATTCTGTTGTAGCCAAACGGGATGAAAATGGTAGCTTCTTCCGCTTGAATATCTTTGACAGTGAACCGCCCGAGGGCGAAGTGGGGGCGATATTGCGAGACCGAGATGGTAATGGTCGCATTGATGGGGCAACTCTGTTCTTAAGAGACAGGACTAATGAACAGCAAAGCATACGGGATACTTTAGACTCAGATCCAAGACCTGGCTTTATTTCTGATCCCTTTGTTCCGCTGGCGGTAGATATTGAGCCACCCACAGTCGTAATCACAGATAATCAACCAGGGGTAGCTAACATTGCCACAGGGGACATCACCTACACCTTCACCTTCAGTGAAGCAGTTACAGGCTTTGCCCTTGAGGACATCACAGTTACAGGCGGTACACCGGGATTATTGACCCAAGTTAGCCCCACTGAATACATCCTGGTAGTCACCCCCGATGCTAATTTTGAAGGTGATTTAACAGTAGAGGTAGCAGCGGGAGCCGCCATTGATCTTGCAGGTAACCCCAGCGTTGGCCCGGAAGTGTCAGTACAGCCAGTCGATACCCTAGCCCCCACAGTCGTAATCACAGATAATCAACCAGGGGTAGCTAACATTGCCACAGGGGACATCATCTACACCTTCACCTTCAGTGAACCAGTCACGGGCTTTACCGCTAATGATATTACAGTCACCAATGGTACCCCCGGAGAGTTCACCGCACTCAGCAACACTGTCTACACCTTATTAGTCACCCCCGATGCTAATTTTGAAGGTAATTTAACAGTAGCTGTAGCAGCGGGAGCCGCCATTGATGCTGTAGGTAACCCCAGCGTTGGCCCGGAAGTGTCAGTACAGCCAGTCGATACCATAGCCCCCACAGTCACCATTACCAACATCGGTGGGAACGATAGCATCGTTAGTGGTGTAGCAGGAGATAACACAGTAGTAGGTACTGCTGAAGCACGTAGTGGTAATGTCACCATTAGGTTTGGGAATACACAACTGGGTACTGCACAAGTGGATGCAAATGGCAGGTTTACTTACAGCCTGAGTGCAGCTAACCTCACCACCATTGGCCAGGGAACAGGTAGAACCATCACCGCTTCCCAAACCGACGCCGCCGGTAATATTGGGACATCTGCTGCCTTTACCTTTGCAGTCGATACCATAGCCCCCACAGTCACCATTACCAGCATCGGTGGTGAGGATAGCATAGTCAGTGGTGTAGTTGGAGATAACACAGTAGTAGGTACTGCTGAAGCACGTAGTGGTAATGTCACCATCCTCTTAGGACAGCAAGTATTGGGTACTGCAGCAGTGGATGGACAGGGCAACTTTACCTACACCCTGAGTGCAGCCAACCTAGAGACCATTGGACAGGGAACAGGTAGAAGCATCACCGCATCCCAAACCGACACCGCCGGTAATACTGGGACATCTGCTCCCTTTACCTTTACGGTGGATACCTTAGACTCCTTCATTGAGATCGCCCCATTAAATGCCGAGCAAGCTGAAGGTAACGAAGGACTTACCCCATTTACCTTCACAGTCACCCGCGCCGGGGACACCACAGGTGCAATTAGTGTTAACTGGGAGGTAACAGGTACAGGTGACAACCCTGCTAGTGCTGATGACTTTGCAGGTGGAGTATTCCCATCAGGTACAGTTACCTTTGCACCAGGGCAAACATCCCAAGTAATTACAGTCAATGTCCAAGGTGACACGGTAGTAGAACCGGATGAAACCTTTACCGTCACTTTGTCTGGTGCTACTAACGCCATCATTACCACGGCTACTGCTACGGGGACAATTCTCAATGACGATGGAAATCGCCAACAAATCTCTTCTGGGGATAACTTGTTGGCTTTACCCAATAGTACTCTGAGTGTTCCCCTGTTCTACAACACTTCCACAGGTGACAATACCCTGACTGGTATTAGTCTGCGGTTGCATTACAACTCTAATGAACTGAGCTTCCAAGATGTAGGAAACCTCTTCAATAACAATCTATTTGTTCCCCTATCAGACCTATCTGATACTGATGACTTTGACAACGACCCGAATACTGACAAGTTTATTCAATTTGGCTATCTTGACTTTGCTGGGAACTGGCCTAACCAACCCCTACCGTTAAAATTAGGGGACTTCAACTTTACCACCACTGAGAACTTTAATGGCACTAAACTTAATGTGACTTCCGATAATTTAGCCTCTGGTTACACCCTAGAAAGTCAACCAATTAGCGTCAATGAAGTATTTACACAGACTAGCAGCGGCTTTGTCTTAAGATTCAATGATGACCTAGATCTCAGTGTCCTTAATCTTTACAGGGGATTAGATATAGCCAATCCATTAGCCCCAGTTACTGATTCACCAGACCTCATCCTCAAAGATGGTGCCGGAAATCCCATCAATGGCTCACTGATTTGGGATGAAACTGCTAAGACCCTCACCTTTGTTAAGACTGGTGATATCCTAGAACCGGGTAGTTACACCCTGACCCTGGATAGCCGCCCGGATGGCTTGGTCTATACTAACGGTGAGTTAATCGATGTAGATCGTAATGGTACCCCCGGTGGTGAATTTCAATTTACGGTGGAGAGTCAGACAGCACCAGTCCTAAGCTTACCTGACTTTAGCCGCGCACCGGGTCAAGCTGTAGATGTTCCCGCGGGGGATGACCTCATTGGTCTACCCATCCGGATAAGTAACCCCAACGGTGTTGATAATATTAGCTTCACTTTGCAATATGACCCGGATATCCTGGCAATCACAAACGCAAATGTAGCTCCATCATCGGGTTGGAATTTCACCTCTACCCCCACCATCGATCCTTTAACCGGACAAGCTCAATTTACCCTGGCTGGACCTGCTCTGAGCAATACCACCGATTTAATTTTCCTCACAGCTGAGGTTCCAGAGACTGCGACATACGGTAATTCTGGTTTATTACGAATTATTCCAGGTGCTGGATTGGTGGGAGATAGTGCAGTCCAACTAGTAGCAAACTTCGGAGATACCACAGGAGATCAAGGTTACAGCCCCTCTGATGCCTCCTTGATTGCACGGGTGAGTGTAGGGTTGGATACAGGATTTAGAGCCTTCCCAATTATTGATCCGCTTATTCTGGGAGACATTACAGGTAACGGAGAATTGTCACCATTGGATGCTGCTCGTGTAGCCCAACGAGTAGTAGGTTTTTCTGTACCCGCAATTCCTGTATAAAGGAGGGTATCACAGGATTTAGATGTGGCGGGCTTTACCGCCTATATCTCCCTAAACATTTTGCCAGTGTTGCTGTACCAGGTGTTGATGCTTTAATGATTGCCATCTAGTCCAGCAACATTACTTAAATAGACTTAAATAGAGCAACATCTTAGTTGAGGAGAAAAATATTATGGTAATGGCAACTGTTTTCATCCCCAATCAAACTGTTAAACCAGGGGAAACAATTGAAATTCCGGTTAACATCGATGACGCTACTGGAGTGTTGGGGATCTATTTGGAGATCAATTATGACACCGGATTAATTGATTTAAATAGGATAGTCGCTGGCGATTTATTAAATTCAAGCCCTGATCCTTTTACAATCGTTCCTAACATTATTGAAGCAGAAGGTATTGCCAGAGTAGCGATATTCGGCATTACGCCCCTGACAGGCGGTGAGGGTAGCATTGCCAAATTGATTTTGACAGTTCCCGAAAGTAGTTCAGGGGAAATCATCTTAGATTTAGTTAGAGCACAAATCAATGAGCAGCCAGTGGGTAGAATCAATGGAGTGCTCACTATTCAACCAGAAGAAATTCCCCCCGGCCTAGCGATCGCCCCCACCAACGCCATAAGGTTAGAAGGTAACGAAGGTACTACCCCCTTCACCTTCACAGTTACCCGCACCGGGGACACTACAGGTACAAGTACTGCTAACTGGGCGGTGAGAGGTACAGGTAACAACCCTGCTACTGCTGATGACTTTGCAGGTGGAGTATTCCCATCGGGTACTGTCACCTTTGCACCAGGGGTAACATCTCAGGTAATTACAGTCAATGTCAGTGGTGACAGAGCAATTGAATTAGATGAAAGCTTTAGCATCACCTTGTCTGATCCCAGTAATGCCACCATTACCACGGCTAGTGCTACCGGGACAATTCTCAATGATGACTTCTCTATTGCCATTGCAGATAATTTAACCAGTAACCCAGGGGAAACAATCACAGTCCCTGTAACCCTCAATGGTGCTACTGGAGTTGACTCCATCAACTTGAGAATCAACTACAACAGCGCCATTACCCTAACTGGGGTTACCAAAGGGCAGTTACCACCAGGTTTAGATTTACTAGAAAATATTCAGCCAGACAATGTTAGAGTAGAAATCTCTGGCATAGAACCCATTACCACAGATACCATCACCATTGCTGAATTAACTTTCCAGGTACCAGCAGGGACTACAGCACAACAGATTATCTTAGACCTGGTGGAAGGAAGAGTTGGCAGAATCGCATTGGGTCAAGACACTGTTGACGCGCAGTTAATAGATGGACGTTTGACTATTGTCGATACCATAGCCCCCACAGTCGCCATTACCAGCATCGGTGGGAACGATAGCATCGTTAGTGGTGTAGCAGGAGATAACACAGTAGTAGGTACGGCAGAACCAGGTAGTGGCGATGTCACCATCAGGTTTGGGAATACACAACTGGGTAC
>NZ_CP063311.1:4258208-4459337 GCF_015245355.1 Anabaenopsis elenkinii CCIBt3563
GATGCAAATGGCGACTTTACCTACACCCTGAGTGCAGCCAACCTCACCGCCATTGGCCAGGGAGAAGGTAAAACCATCACCGCCTCCCAAACCGACGCCGCCGGTAATATTGGTACATCCCCAGCCTTTACCTTTGCAGTCGATACCATAGCCCCAGCCGCCCCCGTCATTAACACCGTTGCGGAAGACAATATTATTGATGCTCAAGAAGCCCAAGCAGGCTTGACCATCACAGGTACTGGTGAACCTGGAGCTACGGTGACTCTAGTATTTGACAGCGGTACTACATTAACAGGTGGTAACACGGTAGTTGTGAACCCTGATGGTACGTGGTCAGTGGCGGTAGTTGCAGCCGATGTCGAGGCTTTTGGTGAGGGTGGAGAAAGAATTACTGCCACTCAAACCGACGCCGCAGGCAATGTCAGCCCGAGCGCGACTCAGGATATTACAGTGGTGGTGGATACCATAGACTCCTTCATTGCGATCGCCCCCACCAATGCAGTACAACCAGAAGGTAATCAAGGACTCACCCCATTCACCTTCACAGTCACCCGCACCGGGGACACCAATGTTACCAGCACTGCTAACTGGGTAGTCACAGGTACAGGAGTCAACCCTGCTAACGCCGCCGACTTTGCAGGTGGAGTATTCCCATCGGGTACTGTCACCTTTGCACCAGGGGTAACATCTCAGGTAATTACAGTCAATGTCCAAGGTGACACGGTAGCAGAACCAAATGAAACCTTTAGCATCACTTTGTCTGGTGCTACTAATGCCACCATTACCACGGCTACTGCAACGGGAACTATTCTGGATGACGATACAATTTTGCTATCCCCAGGGGGGAATCAGGGGTTAAGGATTGAACAAGAGCAGCGACAAACAGCGGATATTGATGATATTCTTAGGCGGCTACGGGCTGATATTCCGGGCGCCCAGTTGTATGTACCACCGTTGTCATTTACAGTTCGACCCCTAATTAATGGTGAGGTTGGGGATGTCTTCCCTACTGAGATAGTTCAGATAGAAGTGGATTTTGCGGAACGCCCCCCAGGCACACTTGACTATTTTGGTGTAGCCAAGCAGGATGACAATGGTAATTTCTTCCTCTTCAACAATAACCCTGCTGAGGGCGAAGTGGGGGTGATATTGCGAGACCGAGATGGTAATGGTCGCATTGATGGGGCAACTTTGTTCTTAAAAGACAGGACAAGTCCCGATCAAAGCATAACGGAGACGGGAGACTTAGATCCAAGACGTGGCTTTATTTTTGATCCCTTTGTTCCGGTGGCGCGAGATACTGGTCTACCTACAGTCATCATTACTAGTCAAGCAGTAAATGCCTTTCCCAGTGGAGATCCTAACTATCAGTTTCCAGTCCTCTACACCTTCACCTTCAGTGAACCAGTCAGGGGCTTCACTACTGATGATATCACCGTCACCAATGGTACTAAGGGAACATTTACAGGCAATGATGGTGAAACAGTTTACACCTTGCTAGTTGAAACCAGTGTAGTTAACCGTGATGCACCTGGTAACACAGGCTTAAGAGTTGCTGTGCGCGATGGAGCCGCCATTGGTAATATTAGTGGGAATCCCAGCGCTGCGGCTTCATTGCTAGCACCAGTAGCCCCAGTGATTAACTTGGTGGCGGGAGATGACATAGTTAACAGACAAGAAAAACTGGATGGTTTTAACATCACCGGTACTGGTACACCAGGGGCACAGATTATCGTCAGGTTTGACAGTGAGCCGAATAGTTCCAGACCTGGGAAACAAGCTACTGTACAGCCTGATGGCAGATGGTCAATTGCTATTACCGCTGATGATGTGCTAGGGTTTGATCAGGGTGAAGAAGGTATCTTTGTTTATCAGAACTTGAATGGCAATGTTAGCCCTCAAAGAAGTCGGTTTATTAAGGTTGATACTGTACTACCTACGGTTACTATCACCGCAGACAAGTCAGTAATAGCAATCATTCCCACAGGAGATATTACTTATACCTTCACCTTCAGTGAAGCAGTAGCCGACTTTACTAGGGATGACATTGTCCTGAGCAATGGTGGTACTAAGGGAGCATTCAACCAAATCGATGACAGGACATACACCTTAGTAGTTACACCTGATGAGGACTTTGAAGGAACATTGAGTGTTTTTGTCCCCATGGCAGTTGCCCGGGATGAGGCAGATAACCTGAATATGGTACCTGCTTTCTTCACTACCTTGATCATTCCTCAACCTCCCACCGGACAACCAGGCACTCCCGGTGAACAAGGTCCTCCCGGTCCACAAGGTCCTGTAGGTGAACAAGGTCCTCCCGGACAACCAGGCACTCCCGGTGAACAAGGTCCCACCGGTCCACAAGGTCCTGTAGGTGAACAAGGTCCCACCGGTCCACAAGGTCCCACCGGTCCACAAGGTCCTGTAGGTGAACCAGGTCCTGTAGGTCCACAAGGTCCCACCGGTCCACAAGGTCCTGTAGGTGAACCAGGCGGTCCCGGACAACCAGGCGGTCCCGGACAACCAGGTACTCCCGGTGAACCAGGTACTCCCGGACAACCAGGTACTGTAACTATCAACGACCCCAACACCGGAACACCTCTTCTACAGCAACCCTTTGATACTGTCTTTAAATTCTCTGTCACAGGTTCAACCCCCTCATCTCAGGTGCTGGAGGTTGTCTTTGCGGACGGTAAAACTCAAAGTATTCTCACCACTCTCGGTGATGCCTCTGGGCTACCTGATGGTATTGGTTCTATCCTTAACGATCTCCAGTCAGGCTTGATCAGTGTCTCCCCTGCAAATGGTAATGTGACCAGGTTCCAATTGCGCCAGCTGGGAACTAATGCTATTACCCCCTTAACGATTAGTCAGGTTACAGCTAATGGTTTTACCCTGACTGGTGGTGGATTGAACATTGCTGCAGACGTTCTGGGCAGACCAGGAGATACAGAGACTGTAAAAATCTTTACTCAGAAGATTGAGGTCAACGGTCAGCAACTGGAAGCTATTAGTCTGGGAGGCCTTACCCCGCCTGCTAGTCCTAGCGACAAAATCACTGTTAAGGTGGATGCTACCCTGTACCGGGAAGCTGCTTTTGATAATCTAGTGGGCTTCTACTTGGCGGAAAGAACTACAGGGGCTGTGGTTGATAAACTCACTGGTGACAGTATCGCTGGACTGGGCGATCGCAATGCCTATCTAGGTGCTGTACGTAACAATGCAGTGCTGACTGGTAGGGTTGGCAATAACCAAACCAGCAATTTAAGCAGCACCTTTGAAGTTAGCTCTAGTCTTAACTTGTCAGACTATGTGCTGCTACCATTCCTAGTCGCAAATGGTGACATCAACTCAGTGAGACCCGACTTTAGTAACCTATTTGTCACCAGTATAGGCACTAACGTTTCCAACAGCAACCAGATCCAGTTGTTGGGTAACAATGTCTTTGGCTTTGAAGATATAGCCGGCGGCGGTGATAACGACTTTGATGATGTCATCTTCCAGGTTCGAGGACTAAGCGTCGTAGTGTAAGCTCAGTCACCAAAAGGCACGCTCTAGCCATTCCTTAGTTGAATGCAAACCAGATCCCGGACTTCTCTAAGAAGTCCGGGTCTAAATTTTTTCACACTATAACCCAAACTTACTTAACCGGGGAATAAATTAAGCGTCTGATAGCAAAAGTCCACTAAAAGTGGACTGGTAAGGGCATAGGATACTCTAGGCAATGATTGTTAAGCTTATTTATAATGTGATATTCAACACCCAGTCGGATTTATCCGACTTTAGCTATTAGACAGGGGTTTCTAACCCCTGGCTCCCGGTGGTCGTAGCTCTGAAACCCTGACCCGTCAACACCCAGTCGGATTTATCCGACTTTAGCTATGAGACAGGGGTTTCTAACCCCTGGCTCCCGGCGGTCGTAGCTCTGAAACCCTGACCCGTCAACAGTCAACAGTCAACAGTCAACAGTCAACAGTCAACCGTCAACCGTCAACAGTCAACAGTCAACCGTCAACAGTCAACAGTCAACCGTCAACAGTCAACCGTCAACAGTCAACAGTCAACCGTCAACCCTCAGAAGATATCTATATTAAGGTGCCGAACTGAGTTAAATGTGCTTGTATCTGGGTTAAATCCCTGGTAGCATCAGGGGCGATCGCACCTTCAATTAATTTCTCACCGGGGAAAGCATTAGAACCAAACAGATGGCGCACTATCATAATCCCATCAGAAAGGGCATTGACTCGACCATCCCCGTCAATATCTAGGTGTTTGTCGTCTACTCCTTTTTGTAAGTAGGCTTGAATTTCTGCTAGGTTGCGGGTAGCGTTAGGCGATATCGCACCTTCAATTAATTTCTCACCGGGGAAAGCATTAGGACCAAACAGATAACGTACTATCATAATCCCATCGGAAAGGGCATTGACTCGACCATCCCCATCAATATCTAGATTCCATGCTTGCTTACTGACTAAAATCGGGTCGGTTTCTAAGCTATAACCAGGGGCTAAATTATCGGAAGTCACATTAAGTTGAGTTCCTTCAAAGTTCCTGGTACTGGTAAATTTAAAGTCCCCTAATTTTAACGGTAGGGGTTGGTTAGGCCAGTTACCAGCAAAGTCAGCATAACCAAATTGGATAAACTTGTCAGTATTCGGGTCGTTGTCAAAGTCAACAGTATCAAGTATGGGTTCTGATAGGGGAACAAATAGATTGTTATTGAACAGGTTGTCTGCATTTTGGAAGCTCAGTTCATTAGAGTTATAATGCAGCCGTAAACTAATACCGGTCAGGGTATTATCACCTGTGGTGGTGTTATAAAACAGGGGGATAGATACATTACCCCCAGGGGTAGCGGTTAAATTATTTAATGATGTGATTTGTTGCCGATCGCCTAGGTCATCATTGAGAATTGTCCCGGTGGCGGTAGCTGTGGTAATAGTAGCACCACTGGAGTCAGACAAGGTGAGGGTAAAGGTTTCATCTGGCTCTACTACAGTATCACCTGTCACATTAACTGTGATTACCTTCGTGGTTTCCCCGGAGGCAAAATCTACCCTGCCAAATGGTAATAAACCGCCAAAATCAGCAGCATTGGCGGGGTTGTCTCCCGTACCTGTAACTGCCCATCTCGCACTAGTTATACCAGTTGTATCACCTGTGCGGGTCACTGTGAAGGTAAAGGGGGTGAGTCCTTCATCCCCTTCTAAGCGTGTAGCATTAGTGGGGGCGATCGCTAAATTCGTTGATGTCTGAAACTCACTCACATCAAAAATTTGCAGTCCTGATGAACCATCAGCCACATAGGCGTAGTCCCCTACCACTTTCACCCCCAACGCAAAGTTAGGAGTTTGATAATTTTCCCTGCGGGTGGGGTTAGAGGGGTTAGTGATGTTGATGATTTGTAGTCCTGATTCATCATCAGCCACATAGGCATAGTTACCTACCACTTGCACACCATAAGCAAAGCCAGGAGTATTATAAGAGCCTGTGAGGGTGGGGCTAGAGGGGTTAGTGATGTTGAGGATTTGTAGCCCTGAGAAACCATCAGCTACATAGGCGTAGTTACCCACCACTTGCACAGCGGTAGCAAAGTCAGGAGTATCAAAACTGCCGATCAGGGTAGGGCTAGAGGGGTTAGTGATGTTGAGGATTTGTAGCCCTGAGAAACCATCAGCTACATAGGCGTAGTTACCCACTACTTGCACACCCTCAGCAGAGTCAGGAGTATCAAAACTGCCGATCAGGGTGGGGCTAGAGGGGTTGGTGATGTTGATGATTTGTAGCCCTGATGAACCATCAGCTACATAGGCGTAATTACCTACTACTTGCACACCTATAGCCAGTCCAGGAGTATCAAAACTGCCGATCAGGGTGGGGCTAGAGGGGTTGGTGATATTGAGGATTTGTAGCCCTGAGAAACCATCAGCTACATAGGCGTAATTACCCACCACTTGCACACCCAAAGCAAAGTCAGGAGTATCATAAGAACCGGTGAGGGTGGGGCTAGAGGGGTTGGTGATATTGATGATTTGTAGCCCTGAGAGACCATCAGCCACATAGGCGTAGTCCCCTACTACTTGCACCGCTGTGGCAAAGCCGGGAGTATCATAGTATGACAGTGATAATATCTGAGCCAGGTTAAGTTGAATGTTGCCTGTAGTACCTAAGAAACCATCAACTGCTATGTGGTAGGTGGTTCCGGCGGTGGGGAAAAAAGTCACCTGACTAGCTGAGTCTAAGTTTTCATCGAAAGCGACTAAAGTTAGATTATTAACAGCATCGCCAGTAAAGACTGAGAGATAAGTATTAAAATTACTGCCAACAGTATTGATAGTTACCGGACTGGCAGTAGGAGCAGTCCAACGCCACCAAGCAGAGTTAATGGTTCCTGACTGGCTTGGTTCTCCCGGTTCGCCGGTGAATCCTAGGTTAGTACCAGTTACTGAGGCAATTTGTCCAGTGATGACCGTACTATCAATAAAGTTATTGTTAGTCATGACTTAAGTTTCCTATATATCAGTATTTTAGTGGTCAAAAAATAGTGAAATACGGAACCTCTATAAAAAGTCCCGTATCTTGTTACTCTATCACCGACCTTGCACTGAGCGGTAGCCGAAGTGCGGGGGATTCTTGCTTCACGGGGTTTCCAATGAATTTACCCGCCCTAAGGCGCCGCTCCGCCAACAGCAAGCATCTTGACCGTGTGTCCCTGGACCTATAGCGACTACCTGAAGTAGTTTCTATTCATCTACACAGCAAGAGTGAAATCGTTTGTAGTTAAAGCCAAGTTACCATTGAGTTGAATCAATAAATCATCTGTGGTCTGAGGTGTTTGATTAGTAGCTAGGATGAAAGTGCTAGTTCCGAGTGCTCCTCCTGTGATAACGGAATTAGGGACATTAAAGTAACCAAAATTACCAACACCTATCAGAGTGGCTGCATTATTTACAGCAGCCGCCAAAGTCGCACCCACGGGGGTAACCTGTCCTACAAACTGAGGTCGAGTCAATCCTAATGCTACCAGGTCGATTCTGTCCCCTGTTCCCGGCTTAAAGTCAGTAATAGTATCATAGCTCACAGCCCCGCCTAATTGGGATCTGTTAGAGTCAGCAGCAGATGTATAAACGAAGGTGTTAACACCACCGCCACCTGTTAACCTATCGCCCCCAAGACCACCTATTAAGGTGTCATTAACAGCACCACCTATTAAGGTGTCATTACCAGCGCCACCTATTAAGATGTTATTACCACTACCACCTATTAAGGTGTCATTAAGAGCAGTACCAGTAACTTCTAACCGTCCAGTAAAGGCAGGTTGTACACCACCAACACCAGAGGCATTAATTCTGATACCTCGGGTAGCATTTTCCGGCAGTGTGGGGGCTGCTATGATCAGGTTTCTGTCCTGATTTCCATCTCCAACTGTATCTGCCGTCCTTCCTGATCCGATAAGATTGATAGTTAAGGTTTCGTCACCATATTGTAGGGTATCAATTCGATTGGGAGTGGTGCTGACACTGGTATTATTATTCCGGTCAGAGACTAAAGTCAGAGTTTGAATGTTGTCATCTAAGGTTAAGTTAACCCGTTGCTGTGCTCCCTGAAGGGTTAATGTATTTGTACTCTCCAAGGTAATTTGATCATTTTGATTAGCATTTCTGAGGGTAACTTGACCTGCATCAAATTCATACTCCCTAATATTAATCAAACCAGCATCAGCTATGACACTATTTGCGGGGTTTACGCCGTTAGTTCCTTCCAAGCGCAAGACTTGAATGTTTTGAGCAGCATTAATGGCATTAATGGCAGTGGTTCTAGCAGCAGCAGCAGGGATTCCTGTTAGATCATTATCATTGGTTGTTAAAACCAAATCATTGGATCTTAAAACCAATGTATTTCTACCAGTGCCACCATTAATAGAATCATTATTATTTAAATCATTGAATGCAGCCGATTCCAAGATAATAGTGTCATCACCGGCACCACCGTCTAACCTGTGATCACCAGCAGTTATGACTCTCAGAATGTCATTACCGTCACCACCTGTTAAGGTGTTATTACCACTACCACCTGTTAAGACGTCATCAAGAGCAGTACCAGTAACTGTTAACCGTCCAGTAAAGGCAGGTTGACCAACAACAGAGGCATTAATTCTGATACCTTGGATAGCATTTGGTGGCAGTGTGGGGGCTGCTATGATCAGGTCTCTGTCCTGATTTCCCAATCCATCTGCCCCCCTTGGTATTCCTGTTGTAATATCGATAGCTGTAACAACATTGATAGTTAACCCCTGGTTATCATATTGTAGGGTATCAATCTGATTGGCATTGGTGCTTGGACTGATATTACCATTCCGGTCAGAGACTAAAGTCAGAGTTGGGATGTTTTCTAAGGTTAAGTTAACCCGTTGCTGTGCTCCATCAAGGGTTAATGTCCTTGTACTATTTAAGGTAATTCGATCATTTTGATCAGCACCTCTGAGGGTAACTTCACGTAGTCCAGAAGTATTTACAAATTCAAAGCGGTTAATACCGGTGATTTGCCCAGCATCTGCGGTCAATGTAGTTCCATTCAAGCGCAGGATTTCAATACCTTGAGCACGGTTATTGATGACAGCAACATTAGTGGGTAGTTGAGCATTACCTGTAGCTGTCAAATCAGCCAGAATGTTAGGAGCTGTACCTTGTCTAAGTTCTAAAGTATCTGTTCCTGCGCCACCTTGGAGAGTTGCGTTGCGCCCAAAGAATCGGGTTGCATCGAATATGAATGTGTCATTTAATGCGGTACCAGTGGCATTGAAGTCCGCAGTGAAGGTCTCAGCATTAATAGTAACACCTGTTGCAGTATCTCCTGGAAGCTGAATTCCCCCGATGGTTAAAGGTCTGCTTTGAGCAACGGGGGTGACGACGTTGTTGACGTTAATTCTTAATCCATCAACATCAGATACTAGTCTGGTAATAACATTTCTACCGGCAACAGTAGTATTATTATTTCTGTCAGAGGTTAAATTCAGAGTAGGGGTTAAACCCACAGTAGGTACGGTTTCTAAAGGTACGTTTTCTAAGGTCAAATCAACACTTGCTTGTGCTGCTCCTTGGAGGTTTAATCTGCTTGTACCATCTAGGGTGAACCTATCATTAGCAGCAGCATTGCTGAGGTTGACCGTGTCAACGGCAAACTCATATCTGTTAACAGCAGTAATTGTTTGAGCGTCTACTGTTAACGCATTTAAGTCACGTCTTTGTAAGTTACCAACCGGATTTAGTTGCAAGCGCAAGATTTCAATATTCTGAGCCGCGTTAACAGCATTGAGTTGGGTGTTGTCAAGTACAACTGGAGGTACAACTGGAGGAAGTGGAGGAAGTGGAGGAAGTGGAGGGAATGGAATGAAAACATCCCTTAACAATACTAATTTATCTGTCCCACTACCACCATCAACTCTGTCCTGAGTATCAAAGTTAGCAAGCACAAACCCAATAGTGTCATCACCAGAACTACCTGTGAAGTTAACCCTACCGTTATCAAAGGTTAATCCTACACCGCCACTGTTAGCTGAGGCATTAACAGTTGTCTGTGCAGTGGGGTTTAAAGTAATTCGGTCGGTAACTCTTAGCCCTGCATCCCCGGTAATATTGATGTTTCTGACATTTGCTAGGTTGGTTAGACTCGATATTGTGTTAACCCCACCGTTAAATTCACTTTTTACATCAATGTTAACAGTCTCGACTCTATCACCCTCAATCCTCAGAGTGTTCAATCGAGAATCCACAAGGGAAATATTCCCATCGCTACCGTTACCAAAACGCGCCGTAATATCATTCCCATTGGTAACGTTATCAATACCAAGTCTAATGTCACGTAGTCCTGCAATAACAACATCACTTTGTTGTGGATTAAATTTTAGGGTAACTTCCTTCAGCCCTGAAAGACTGGGAGTAGCACTGAAATCAATAAAATTGAAGGTATCAGCGTTAATTAATTCTACCCTTTCCACACCCTGGAGTCTAGGCAGCACATTACTGGCGTTATAGTATTGGAAGGTATCAGTACCAGAGCCGCCTATAATCTGGTCAGTAGCTTGAACGCTGTTGGCATCGCCGATGAAAACATCATTACCACTAGTACCTAAGAGGATATCATTGTCACGGGTGAAAACCAAGTTTGTGCCAACAGAATCAGTAACAACTTTGGCGACAGATACCTTATTTCCCAGCACCCTTTGAAGTGTCGGGTTAGTATTAGCAGAACCTAATATCTGATTAACTACACTGGCCCGGTTCCCTGGTGTCGCCCATTCCCCAGCCCATCTAGTTAGGTCTGCTGCAAGTGGAGCGGTATCAAAAGCGTTTCTGTAAATTCTGGTAACAGCTTCTTGTCCGCTTAAATCACCATACTCATCTTGTACATCTACTAAATTAACAATCTGTTGGGTGATGTTCTCAATAGATGTACCATTATTCAGTTGCCCAACATATCCATTTAAACTTGTGGGATCAGGGGCGCTACCCAGTAAGGCTACATAGCGCTCTTGAACTATTGACTTATTAGTTTCAGTTCTAGCACGCTCTGATCTGTTTACCATAGTCCGATTTTCACTCCTCTGTAACTTGGAATACACCAAACAATCAACATTATGACACTTTCAGGTCTAAAGACACTGAGATTCTGCCGACAACGATCTGCTTATGAGAATGACTCCCATTCTATCAATGACGGGGACAAAACATTGAGAACATCTGCCTCTGAGTTCAAATTAACTCGGGATCACCCAATCTCAAACCGTCAAATCTATCCATAATTACTAAGTTTTTGGTCAGTTTCAGTTTTAACTCACTCTAGCAGTGTCCTTCACCCCTTTGAGGCACTCCCGCCCTATTTTTCATGGAATCTTTACGGAATGTTTACACCCACCAGGAAAATCCAGGGAACTGGGAAAACCACTCACCAGGGGTAACTCCTGGGTGCCTTCTCCCTTGGTAGTTGAAATGTCTTTATAGCTTCACTATGGGACATTATGCCAAGCTTTACGGGTTAAGTTGTAAAGCCTATGTAGATAAGATAACTCAGATACAAGTTTTTTGCAACGTGTTGATAATGTCACATTGGGTTTATTTTTTTTATCTCTGCAAGAAATTAAAACTGTAACCAATCCCGACAGCCAGAACTGAGCCAGATTCAGTATTACTTAGAGCATCCCCATAGATCACAGCTACACTCAATGGTATGGTCTGGACAGGAACAAAGGAAGCCCCCAAATTCAGCCCGCGACCGCTCCAGGCGGAACTTACAGCTACTTGGGGATGTATTTGGATACCCGCCCCCGCAATTACGCCCACCCCGGAATTAGAGTTAGAAAAGAAGGGAGCGCCGCCTAATCCTAAAGACAGGGTGACGGGGAAAGAATTATTAGGGTTTTGGGGTCTTAAGAGGTGATATGCACTAACTACACCATAAACACTAGAGGGGAATGTTCCCCCCGCGTCGTTACCATAGTTAGTAAAGTTATTCCACCCCACAGCTGCTGCTACTTGGGTGGTACTGTTAGAAACTAAGGAGCGATGTACTTTGGCATCAACTGAACCATTTTGGGCGAATCTTCTAATACTCAGGTTATTGTAAATCACCTCCAAGCCTAGGGACTCTCTGGAGTTACCCAAGCCAAACCCAAGGGATGTACCCCCGTCAACCTCTGGTCTGACGTTATCAGAGGTTGACCCAGCAAGACTGATAAACATATCTCCCCAATTAGCGCCAAAAGCGGTGGGGATTCCAGCTGAGGCGGAAGGGGAATAAACCCGGCGCTGAATCACATCAAAAATAGGGGTAACTCTCAACTCCTGGCGCAGTTGGTCAGCAGACCTTTCGGGAGTTAGCTGCTTGGGCGCTACACTTTCTCCTAACAGCATCTGTGCAGACTCCTGTGTTACCACCGAAGAAATCACCCCAGACTCAGAGGTTGCTGTGACTGTGGGTGGGACATCGGGTATCTGACCATGACTAGCAGTAGCTAAAAATGCCAAACTTCCTATACTCAGACCCAGGGATCTGAAAAACCATAACTGCTCACCTACCATGTAACTCCTCACTTTGGGGGTTTGAGTTGTTGTACTAAATGCTTCACCCCATCAGTTTATACTGTGGCGGGGGTTTTAGGGAACACCGGAACAGGGAACAGGGAACACCGGAGCAGGGGAGCTTGGTGTGTACTTGATTAAAGATTAAGTTGACTGTTCTAAATATTGCTGATAACCCAACTGTTCTAGTTTGGCTTGCTTGTCCATGACTGATGCAGCTAGACTTTGGCGATACTCTTGAACCTGAACAAGTAATTCTGGTTGGTGGGTAGCGAGAATTTGCACCGCTAAGAGTCCGGCGTTTTTAGCGTTCCCTATGGCTACTGTAGCCACTGGAATACCCCCAGGCATTTGTACGATAGAATATAAGGAATCAACCCCTTGTAAATTCCGGGTAGCTACGGGAACCCCAATTACAGGCAATGGTGTTAAAGATGCTACCATGCCGGGAAGATGAGCCGCACCCCCAGCACCAGCAATAATTACTTTAATACCTCTATGGTGAGCGGTTTGGGCATATTCAACCATCCGTTCTGGGGTACGATGGGCAGAAACGATCGCCACTTCAGTTTCTATACCAAATTCGGCACAAACTGCGATCGCATCTTTCATTGTGGGTAAGTCGGAATCGCTACCCATGATAATACCAATAAGAGGAGCCATATATTAATTGCTATCAGAGGATGTTTTAAAAGTTATCATTACTGTATCAAATATTGTTTTACCCCACCTTCCCTGCTCCCTGCTCCGGTGTTCCGGTGTTCCCTCTTCCCCCTCTTACTTATGATGAACACAGATAAATTTTTAGATAAATTTTTAGATAAATTTTTACCACCAGAGGTAGAGAATATAATTAATGCGCGAGTCCCTGGTTATGAAGGTTTACAGCGCATCTGTGTTAACCATCAAGGGGTAGTTGAGGAAATTACCCCTATGAGTCCAGGATTTTCTAGTTGTGGGTCTTCACTAGATGTCGCTGGTGATTGGATTTCTTTAGGTGGTGTTGATTTACAGATTAATGGTGCTTTAGGTTTAGCATTTCCGGAGTTAACCGGGGATAATTCCCATATATTGCCGAAAGTATCCCTTTTTTTACAGGATATGGGCATAGATGCCTATTTACCAACCTTAGTGACTACCTCAATAGATAATATACAGCGATCGCTGGGGATAATTGCCGATTTGATCACCAATCCCCGGGGAGGTGCGAAGATCCTAGGAGTACATTTAGAAGGTCCATTTTTAAACTACCACAAGCGCGGCGCACACCCACAAGAATATTTACTACCTCTGACAATTGAGCAAGTCAACAGAGTTTTAGGGGATTATCCCCAGATTGTCAAAGTCATCACCCTAGCCCCAGAATTAGACAGTACAGGGGAAGTAATACCCTATTTGCGTTCTTTGGGGATAATTGTCAGTTTAGGGCATTCCCTGGCGACAGCAGCCCAAACAGAGGCGGCGTTTAACCAAGGGGCGACCATGGTAACCCATGCTTTTAACGCTATGCCCCCATTACACCACCGGGAACCGGGGTTACTAGGTGCGGCGATTACCCATCCTGATGTCATGTGTGGTTTCATTGCTGACGGTGAACACATTACACCCATGATGTTAGATATTCTCCTGCGCGCCAACTCCCAAAAACTATTTTTAGTCAGTGATGCTCTCTCACCCCTAGGGTTACCCGATGGGGCGTATCCTTGGGACAGTAGGGAAATAGAAGTGAAGAACGGTACAGCAAGGTTAGCAGATGGGACCTTATCCGGGACAACTTTACCCTTGTTGGTGGGAGTGCAAAACTTGGTCAAGTGGGGAATTTGTGATGTGGGAGGTGCGATCGCCCTAGCTACTAATGCACCCAGACGAGCTCTAAATTTACCGGGAATAATTTCCCACCCCAAAACTGGTTTGTTACGCTGGCGTTGGGATGAAATTACCAAAGAACTAACTTGGGAAAGATTATCAATTGTTGACAGAGCCAAAATCAAAGATGCGCCTCACCCAATAACACAATAGAACCAGTTAACTCTTCAATTACCTCAGTTGTGACTTGACTAACAGCCAATCCTCCTGTGGTACGATAACGTACCGAACGTAACACAGCTAAATCAAATCCCTGGGCTTCCCTAACTATAGTTTGAGCAACATCATCATCTACAATAGTTCGGATATGTGTATTTACCTTTAAGTGACTTTTAGAGACAATTTCAGTTAATTGAGTTGTAAATTCTTCTACTAAATTAGTAGGGGTTTTGCTGTTAGAAACGTGTAAAAGTACAACCTCCGACTGATTCACATCAGCCAACATTTCTGCAAACTTCCAAGCGCTGATAGTTTGAGGTCTTAAATCTCCAATGGGGACAATAATTCTCCCAATTGTTTTCGGACTTTTTACCAGACGAGCTACCGCGACTGGACAGTGAGAAGACCAGAAAACACTATCAATAACATTACCAAACAATCTCGCACGTAAACCTGTGGTGCGAGACCAACCCATGATGACTAAATTAGCATTTTGTTCTCGACTGGTGCGACTAATGGCTAAAGCTATGTCATCATCAATGCGAACTGCTGTAGAAACCTGGACATCAAACTCGGCGCTAATTTCCTCAGCTAGTTTCAACCTTTGCTGACTTTGCTCTAGTGATATTCCTAATTGTGGGTCATCCATGTGAACATGGGCTTTACTAATCGCTAATGGTAAAATTCTTCCAGACTGATGTTGAGCTATTAAAGCCGCCATTTCAATTAAGTACCGTTGGTTGCTGGAGTTATGTATTGGTACTACTACGGTGAATGGATACTGAGTTTGTTCTAAGGGTTGTCCCTCATGATGTTCCCACCAAGTTGCTAAACTTTCTGTTTCAAAGTCGGTTTGGGGTACTTGTAACAAAGCTGCAAATCTAGCGGTAATCAATGGTGCCACAATTGAAGTCACCAGCATCAGGACAATTACACTATTTAAGACCCCCTCACTAATAAGCCTTTCACCAGCAGGATTTAAGGTCTGATAAGCAACCAAGGATGCTGCTAAGGTGGCGGCTACTTGTGGTAAAGATAAAGACCACATTGTCAGCATTTGTACATTACTGTAGCGGTAAATTAATTTGGTCAAAAATGCCGCTATAAATTTGCTGCCAATCAAAGCTGATACAATTACTAATGCTAACCAAATAGAACTGAGAGTTTTAATAAATGCGGGAATATTAATCAACAGTCCCATGTCTACAAAAAAACAAGGGATAAATAGGACGCTACCAATAAACTCAATTTTTTCTTTAACGGGACTACGTCCCACAACATCATTAACTGCTAACCCTGCTAAAAATGCACCCACAATTTTTTCCACTCCCACTATCTGCGCTCCTACAGATGCGAGAAATAAAGCCAATAATATGAACAGAAATTGATTACTTTGTTCATCTCCAGAACGGCGAAAAAATTCTTTCCCAGCCCAGTCAAAACCAAACAGGACAATCACAGAGTAAATTGCTAGTCCACCTAATAGGGTGATTAAACTCAGAGTAGAAAATTCTCCCCCATGAATTCCCACACAAATTGCTAATACTAACAACGCACCTGTATCAGTGAAAATTGTCGCCCCTACTGTGACTGTCACTGCTTCATTCATCACCACTCCCAGACGGCTGACAATGGGATAAGCTAAGAGAGTATGGGAGGCCAGTAAAGAACCAATTAGTACAGAAGCATTCCAACCAAAGTTAAAAAATCTCCCGACTAAGATCCCACAAATTAAGGGTACTAAAAATGTTAATATTCCAAAGACAATTGAGCGATTCTTAGTTTTGCGAAATTGTTCTAAATCAATCTCCAAACCTGCGACAAACATTAAATAAACTTTGCCGATATCCGAGAGCAACTTAACGGTTTCTGAATCAGAATCTAAGAATTTTAGCCCATTTTGCCCTAACAATACACCTGCTACTAGCAAACCTACTAGTCCAGGTATTCGCAGTCGCTCAAATATAGGTGGAACAGTAAAAATTACTGTTAGAAGAATTGTAAATTGAATAATAGGACTGTCAGTTAAGAAGTTGGATGTCATTGGTAATCAATAAAGCTAAATTAGTCAATCAATTATCTATACTGTATGGACATATTTTAAAATATGACAAAAAATATATTCTTTAAATTTAAAAAAAACTGTAGTTATATTGTATAGTTATATCTTAATCTAAAAATCACCAAAAAACAAGGCATTATTCCTGTGGGCAGATGATTAATCAATACACACGTGTCACAGCAAAAACATATAAATTGTTACTGGCGGTAATCTTCAGGGTGTTTGTGGCGAGTAGGAAAAAATTCTTATATCCTGAATTTCTCCACCACCAGCCAAATCAGCTATTATCTCTAGTTACTTTGTCTGACAGAACACAAAGAACTTCTATAAAAATATTGTAGAGTATTCTAGAAGTTGCCATTAATGATAATTTTAAAGATTGGGAACACTTGAAGATTTAACTTTATGAACGTAGCTGACGATAAAACCATTGTTCGCGAATATTTTAATTCTACAGGCTTTGACCGGTGGCGACGCATTTACGGGGATGGGGAAGTTAATAAAGTCCAGTTAGATATCCGCAATGGACACCAGCAAACCGTAGATACAGTTATTGGGTGGCTCAAAGATGATGGGAATTTATCAGAATTATCAATCTGCGATGCTGGTTGTGGGGTAGGTAGTCTCAGCATCCCCTTGGCAGTAGATGGTGCTAAGATATACGCCAGCGATATCTCTGAGAA
Organism: Anabaenopsis elenkinii CCIBt3563; assembly: GCF_015245355.1. Lineage (GTDB taxonomy): Bacteria > Cyanobacteriota > Cyanobacteriia > Cyanobacteriales > Nostocaceae > Anabaenopsis > Anabaenopsis elenkinii. The sequence continues at coordinate 4,275,056 of NZ_CP063311.1, forward strand.
AATGGTCACGGAAGCTAAGGATAGAGCTTTAGCCACTTTGGAAAATGCCGAAAATACTACTTTCGCTGTTCAGGATTTAGAATCATTGACTGGTAGTTACCACACTGTGATTTGCTTGGATGTTCTCATTCACTACCCCCAAGAGAAAGCAGACCTGATGATTTCCCATCTTTGCTCTTTAGCACAGTCCAGAATAATTATCAGTTTTGCACCGAAAACCTGTGCTTTAAGTATACTCAAGAAAATTGGTAGTTTCTTCCCTGGACCGAGTAAAGCAACTCGCGCTTATCTCCACCGTGAGACTGATGTGGTGAAAATCCTGGAAAATAACGGCTTTGCAATCAAACGCCAAGCTATGACTAAAACTCGTTTTTATTACTCCCGTCTGCTAGAAGCAACCCGCAAATAAATTGACAGATTTTACCTAAACTGCTGTTTTCAGGATGATGGTGGGTGATGCTGGTCTCACCCACCCTATTTGAACACCCTGGAAGCTTTTCACAACTCAAGCTAGAATCGCAAGCAAAGTTTAAAATCTGATGTGACACTATGAAGACTGCTGAAAAACTGGCTGCGGGTTGGCTATTGACACTGGGATTCATGTTTTTGACACTATCAGTTTCAGCAACACTTGAGAAAAAATCTGTCGTTAAGCCGATTTCCAAAGCATATAATCAGGCTTTAGTCAAGGAGTTTATTAATCAACCTGCTGTTTATTACCTGGATAATACCGCCAGAAATGGTATCATCTTTGGTATCCCCACAATGGTGTTAGGTGGTTGGTTAAGCTTGGGGTTATATCGTCAGGACAAAAATGAGCAAAAAGCACTACAAAAACAACTAAGCGATCGCCTACAATCTACTTTTTATCAAATGCTACAAGAAAATAACGGGCGCATCACGGTCTTAGGATTAGCGATGAATTGTCAACTACCAGCAGCTGAAGCTAAAGCATATTTAGATATGAAAGCTAAAGAGTTTAATGGGGATTTTCAGGTGAGTGAAACAGGGGGGCTATCATATCATTTTGAGATTTAGAATCAATCATCATTAGCAATGGCACAAGTTTTTGTCAGCCTAGCTGCTGTTTTAGGTGGTTTATCTGTAGCCGCAGGGGCTTTTGCAGCCCATGGTTTGCGAGGTCAAATCAGTGAGCGATCGCTGGAAATTTTCGATACAGCCGCTCGTTATCAAATGTACCACGCTTTAGCACTTTTGTTAATAGCCTTACTAATTAGTCGCACAACTTCACCTCAACCCATGTTAGTAGCTAGTGGGTGGTTATTTATCATTGGTGTTGGCATTTTTTCTGGGAGCTTGTACGCCCTCAGTGTAACTGGTTTGAACAAGCTCGGCGCAATCACCCCCCTGGGTGGTGTGGCTTTGATTATTGGTTGGGGTATTTTGGCTGTTGCGGGTTGGGGTTTGAAGTTTTAGGAAGGTTTTTTGATCTGAAATCGCTGTCATACCCCATTCCTGTATAGGGTGGGGATGTTAAGCCAATATCAGAGGGTATTTGAAAAGTTTAGTAAAGTCAAAAAATTATACCAATTATTTGTCCATGATACAGATCATTGTTAAGTAGATAAAAGTCTCAGATATTTCATGTAATAACTCGTAGTCTCTGACCAAACACGGACAACCTATCAACCAACCTATTCTTCTTTAAAGAATTCAGGAAAATCCTTATTGAATTGTTGCCTTGCATATTCAGTTAACCCGTTAGTTTGGTAGAGAGATGTTTCCTCCAGTCCCTTTAATACAAAATGGTCATTATCTTTATAAAAGTGATAAATATCAAAGTGGGGTGTTGATGCAGTAAAATATTGCTCACCAAAGTTCAAGAAAGACCATATAACTGGATTAAACCCAGCAGCCAATTCATATCCTTGCCCACCACAAACAACTAAATTCCAACTGGTAAAATACGCTCTAGGATCATTATCATCAGCAACTTCCCCTTGCCCATAATCAAAGGCTAAATGGCCAGTTAACTTTTCCCATTCTCCTCGAACTGAATTTACATCAGTGTTTATACGAGTTATAAAACGTCCAAATAGCTCGTTCCAAGGTTCGGTAGAGAAAAGATAATCATATAACATAATTTGACCGAAGAATTTACCAGTCCATATTTCCATACTATCTATCAGTTTTAGCTCATAAAGATGAAAATTTTGCTGTTCATCAAATTCAACAATATCAAGCTTGGTATCCGGCATTCCAAAAGTTTTGCCTGTATGATACTTGCCGATCTCATAGCGAAGATTTAGTCCAGTAACAAAAACACTTGCAGGTTGTAAAGTGTGTAAATAATTTAAGAGAGCGTCTTGAAATTCTTGTTCTTTCATATTCAGTAAATCGTAAAGCTTCTTCTTAGCCCTTTCTATAATTTATTTGAGTGTTTAAAGTTAATCGGTGAAATGCCAACACAACAATAAGTAATCGATCGCTCGTAAATTGACCCTGCTAACGCTTGCGGAGAGATAACCCTTTACCCAGACTTGGTAACAAGCTTGGGTAAAGTTGTCCATTGAAGCAAGAATACCCGTCCCTTTATAGCTATCCATTACCCGGATCTTTCTTAACATTCGTGAGAGCGATCGCTCGCAAACCCCCAAACCTTAATCCTCCGTTGATGATTCTCAATAAAATAAGGGTTTTATCAAAAAGAATAAGGTACATTTTGTCAAGAGTAGGGAAATTTTCAAGCGTTGAAACCGTTGCCACATAAATGTTTCAAGATTGTTAAGAAAGATGTGAGTAATGGATAGCCTTTATAGGGAGGGGAGCGTCAATCAGCGCCGGGGATGGGTGCAAACCCTTGGCGTTGAATGTTTTCTGTCACTGTCCGCGGTTCTAGGAATTGCAGCAGATAATCAGGCCCTCCAGCTTTGGAACCTACCCCCGAAAGTTTGAACCCGCCAAAGGGTTGTCTGGCAACTATTGCACCTGTAATATTACGGTTAATGTAGACATTTCCTACCTCCAGGTCTGTCTGTGCTTGTTGAATGTGGGAGGGTGTTCTAGAGTATAGTCCCCCTGTGAGGGCGTAGTTGGTGCTGTTAGCCACTGCTAACGCTTGGGTAAAATCTTTGACCCTGATTACCGCCAAGACTGGGCCAAATATTTCTTGTTGGGCGATGGTGGCATCCGGTGGTACTTCACTAAAGATGACTGGACCGATATAATACCCCTGTGTAGGTGCGGTCATTTCCAAGGCGACTTGGGCTTGGGTCTTACCTGTGGCAATATATGCCAAAATGCGATCGCGTGCTTGAGCATCAATTACCGGTCCTACTTGGGTACTAGGTAACTCTGCTGCTCCGATATTCAGGGATTTTGTGGCTGCTACTAACCTCTGGACAAAAGTATCATATATGGGTTCGAGTACAATTACCCGGGAACAAGCAGAACATTTTTGCCCACTGTAACCAAATGCTGACTGTACTACCCCCACAACCGCTTGATCTAAATCAGCGCTTTCGTCCACAATAATTGCATTCTTCCCCCCCATTTCGGCAATTACTCGCTTCATGTGCTTTTGTCCTGGTTTCAGGGTTGCGGCTTCTGCATAAATGCGACAACCCACCTCCTGAGAACCAGTAAAGGCGATGATATGAGTATCAGGATGATTTACTAAGTAAGCACCTACTTGGGAACCTTTACCTGGTAAGTATTGAAATACACCTTGAGGAATCCCCGCCTCTACTAAGATTTCGGTGAGTTTCGCAGTAATTACAGAGGAGGTTTCCGCTGGTTTGAGCAGAGTACAATTACCTGCGACCAGGGCTGCAACAGTCATACCACAGGCGATCGCCAAAGGGAAATTCCAGGGAGAAATCACCACTGCAATTCCCCTAGGTTGGTATATATAACGATTTGTCTCCCCTGCTACGTCGTAGTTTACACCTTTATCTAGGCGTTCCATCTCCTCAGCATAGTAAAGACAAAAATCTATAGCCTCAGAAACCTCTGCATCTGCTTCTTTAACAACCTTACCTACCTCCAAAACAATCCAAGCTGTTAGTTCAGCACGGCGTGATTGCATCAAATCAGCCGCCTTGCGCAGCACCCCTGCGCGTTCCTGTACTGGTGTCTTCCTCCAGGATGGGAAAGCCGCCTTAGCAGCTTCCATGGCCTCTTGTGCCTGTGCGACACTAATCAAACCAACCCGACCTACCACCTCACCAAAATTAGCAGGATTTACCGAATCAATCAACTCCTGAGTATTCACATACTCCCCATTCACCAAAGGTAAATAAACCCGACCCAACTGTTCCCGCACCCCCGCTAAAGCCGCAGTAAACATATTTCTTACCTCTTCGTGTGCAAAATCCGTATCTGCAGCACCGACAAACCCCCCTTCTTGTTTGCGCCTTTGGTCTTTGGACTGGGACTCCACATTTGGGGGCGCTAACAACTCTTCAATGGGGCGGTTCTCGAGATTTTGCCGCAAAAACGAACTATTAGCTGTATTCTCCAACAACCGCCGAATTAAATAAGCCATCCCCGGTAATAACTCACCATAGGGACAGTAAACCCGGACGCGATAACCTTGATTAACTAAGGCTTTAGCCAACTTATCCCCCATCCCATACAACACTTGCATTTCAAAGTGACGACGGGGGACATTTAAACTTTCAGCTATGGCAATTGCTCGAGCTTGCGATCGCACATTATGACTACCAATAGCAGTATAGACATATTGGTGATTTTCTAATAATAGCTGGGTAATGGCTTCAAAGTTGGCATCTGTGGCCGCTTTATCGTTATAAACTGGCTGGGGCCAGTGTTTTTGTTCTGATTTAATAGTTTCCTGATCCCAATATGCACCCTTAACTAAACGCACTGTCAGGGGATAACCCCGCTGTTGTAACCAAGAAATTAACTTTTTCCCATCCTCTAGACTGTCACGCAGATATGCTTGGATGGTGACACCAATATCTGTACGTTGTCTAAACTCATCTTCTAAAAGTAATTTTTGCAGAATAGTTAAAGTTAAATCTTTGTAGGCGTACTGTTCCATGTCAAAATGCACAGATGCTCCTAACTCTTGCGCCCGACGTAATAAAATCCGAATGCGATCGCTAACTTTCTCCTCACTTCCTTGAGGGTCTAAAGGGTCAAATTGGGAGTAAAACGCCGTTAACTTGACAGAAACTTGAACTTGTGGTATAATTTGCCCATCTGCTTCATCAATAGCCGGAATTACCCCCCAATTCTTTGATGCTTCTACTAGTTGTTGCATCAATTCTAAATAGCGTTCTAGATAAGACTGGGCTTCAGATTCAGTAATCACCGCTTCACCGAGTAAATCAATGGTGAAAGCCATTTTTTCTTTCCGCAGTCGTTCAACTGTTTTGATGACCTGTTTAATATTCTCCCCAGAAATATATTTATGGGCTAAAGTTTCCACAGCCGTAGAAACAGTTGTCGCCGCAACTTGTCCCGGCATAGAATCAGGGTGAGCAAAATTCAACATCCCCTTGAGGGCTGAAGGTAATTCTACAGATTCTGCCCCTAAATACTCTTGTAAATGTGCAGCAATTTCTGATTTACTATGTAAAGCGGGTAATGTGTCGATAAAACGAAACAATTGTACCCGTAGACCAGGATTACTCATTGCCCAGGCTAGCAGTTTATCATCCCAGCGCATCTGATCGCGTAGGGAACCTAAAAACGAACGATTTTCTTGGGTAGCGACCAGAAGCTGTCGAGCAACTTCTTGAGTTTTAGCTTCGTAGGTGCTGGTTTGGGCTTGTAATACCACTGATAACTCCTTTGTTGGCAACTTCGGGACTGGTGACCACCGGATCAGAACTTTTCTCCTGCCCTGTTTTCTGCTATGGTAAATCCTAATCCCCTTTTTTAGTCTGTAATCATGAAGAATCTTCAGGGAAAAGTGACTTTAGTCACAGGTGCAAGCCGGGGAATTGGCAAGGGAATTGCTATTGCACTGGGTGAAGCTGGGGCAACTGTGTATATTACCGGACGCAGTTTAGATAATTGTGATACCATAGGCGGAATTTCCGGTAATCTGAATCATACCCAATCCGCCGTTGAGGAAGCCGGAGGTGTATGTATTCCCGTCCAGGTAGATCATAGCAATGATCAACAAGTGCGATCGCTGTTTGAACGCATCCAAGATGAGCAACATGGACAACTAGATTTACTGGTTAATAACGCTTTCTCAGGAGTCCAGTCTTTACGAGAGACTCAAGGAAAATCTTTCTGGGAGTGTGAACCTGATCTGTGGGATAATATTAATAATGTCGGTCTGCGTAGTCACTACGTTGCCAGCATTTTTGCAGCACGGATGATGGTGCAACGTCGCCAGGGATTAATTTGTACTATTTCCTCTTGGGGGGGTATGTCCCCCATTTTCGGTGTCGCCTATGGTGTGGGAAAAGCCGCCTGTGACCGCCTAGTAGCTGATATGGCGGTGGAACTTAAACCCTATAATGTCGCCTCTGTTGACCTGTGGCCGGGGATTGTGGGTACTGAGCATATTTCTGCCTTAGCAGATGAGATAGGAGCACAAAATGTGACTGACTCGAGAAACTCAGTCTTTGTTGACCGTTATAACTGGGAAACTCCCTTATTAACAGGGCGAGTGATTGCGGCTTTGGCCGCTGATGCGAATATCATGGAGCGTACAGGAAAAGTGCAGATAGTGGCGGAACTAGCTCAACAATATGGAATTGTAGACGAACAAGGCGATCGCCCGGCATCCCTACGTTCCCTCAAGTTTATTATACCCGCAGCCTTACCCGCAATCAGAAAATACTCGCATTTCATCCCAGATATTAAAGTCCCGTGGTCATTGCTACTGCTAACCACACTTAGCTCACCAAAAATATAAAACTAATACCAAACTCGGAGTAACACTTGTCACACCCTAGGCAATCATGGTAAAAATTGGTATTAGTTTTAACGAAAGTAAATGACTAATCAGCCAAAAATTGTACTACCATATTTTGACCAGTTATTTGAGGACTTTGAAAAGAAAAATACCGAAGTAATTACGGGATTTGGTCTTCATGTGCATTGGGGTTATTGGGAGAATCCCAGCACAGCCGATGGTTCCGCACAAGACTTTGCATTAGCAGCAGAAAATTTAACTCGCCGGGTGTGTGATGCGGGTGGCGCGGGAGATGGACAAAAGATCCTTGACTGTGGTTGTGGCTTCGGTGGGACAATTTCTAGCCTGAGCGATCGCTTTGAGAATTTACAGCTAGTTGGTTTAAATATTGACCCCCGTCAACTCGCTAGAGCTAAAGAACAAGTTCACCCCCAAAATCATAACCAGATAGAATTTATAGAAGGGGATGCTTGTCAACTACCCTTTGCAGATAGCTCCTTTGACCTAGTCCTGGCTGTTGAGTGTATCTTTCATTTTCCCAGTCGTCAAAGGTTTTTCCAAGAAGCATGGCGAGTTCTCAAACCAGGGGGAAAACTCGCCATCTGTGATTTTGTACCTCTGAAATTTGTCTATCCCTTCATGAAAATCGCCGGTAAATTGCTCGGTCCGTCCATTGGTAATACCTACGGAAATGTTGACAGCAGTTTCACCCTCAATGCTTATAGAAAACTTGCCCAAAGTACAGGTTTTACGCCCATATTCAAGGAAGACATCACCCCTAATACCCTCCCAACCTATCCCCTCCTCAAGCGACTTCAGTCTGAGAGTGGTAATCAGCAGTCAGCAAATTCCACAGCAGTTGCTGAATGGATTAGTCGTTTAGGAATAGTCCGTTATCTGATTCTTTCCTATTGCAAGGATAAATGAGTAAGGATTGAGGGGTACTTAGGGGACTAAACTGCAACTTAAATTATACCCACATATAGACATTACTACCATTATATACACATCATAGAGTGCATACAGCGAGGTAACTCTATTATGGACAACAATCAAATGACTATTTCCATTGGCGACACTGCTCAAGAGCTAGGCGTGTCAGTAAAAACGCTTAGACTTTCGCATTATCAAAGGTGATGTAGGTCTTATGGGTATATAATATCAAAATTAAGAAAACATTGGAGGTCGAACAATGTTACTCAGTTTTCAAACAGCACTGATACCAAACAACAAACAGGTGTCAGCCTTCCGTAAAGCTTCTGGTACTGCACGACACGCCTACAACTGGGGAAATGCTGCAATCATAGAAGTTTTGAAACTGCGGGAAACTGATAAATCTGTCAAGATTCCATCTGCAATTGATTTACACAAACGATTAGTTGCCGAGGTAAAATCTCAGCATGATTGGTATTACGAAGTTAACAAAAATGTCCCACAAAAAGCTTTAGCAGATTTACGTCAAGCATGGGATAGATGTTTCAGAAAAACATCTAAACAACCCAGATTTAAGAAAAAAGGTCAGCGCGATTCTTTTTATTTAGAGTCTGGGACTAAAGCCAAACCAGGGATTAAAAATGATGAAAAGCGGGTCAAGCTTCCTAGTATTGGCTGGGTGCGATTAGCAGAACCGTTACCAGTGACAGCAATTCATAATTGTGTTATTAGTCGTCAAGCTAACTGCTGGTTTATTGCTATCAAATATGAGATAGAAAAACCTACCGTTAACGCCAAACGTCCTAGTGTTGGGGTTGATATTGGTATTAAGGAATTAGCTGTAACTAGTAGAGGTAAAGTATTTTCTAACCCTAAAGCTTATCGCCGGATGAGTAAGCGCTTAAAGCGTTTACAGCGTCGCGTCAGCAAGAAAGTAAAAGGTTCTAAAAATCGCGCTAAAGCCGTTAAGAAGCTGGCTAAACTGCACGCTAAAGTCGTAAATATCCGTAAAGATTCAATCCATAAATTGACTCACTATCTAGCTAAGAACCACAGCGTTATTAAGATAGAGGATTTACACGTCAAAGCATTTCTCAAAAACCATAAGTTAGCAGGTGCAATCGCTGACTGTGGTATGTATGAATTTAGGCGGCAGTTAGAGTATAAAACGGAGAAATTCTCCAGTCAACTAATCATTGTTGATAGGATGTTTCCTAGTTCTCAGATTTGCTCTAACTGTGGTAATCATAGGCATAAAATGCCACTGAAAAACCGCGTTTATATCTGTCCCGATTGTGGACACACTGAAGACAGAGATTTAAACGCCGCCAAAAATATTGACCGGTGGTTTGAGAATATTTTTATTCCTGAACGTTCAGAAACGGTAAGCTTTACCGGGATTGCTTGCGGAGCGGACAAACCTCTGAGAAGTCATTCTCAGACCGCGATGAAACAAGAAGTTAACGCTAAAATTGCCAGTGGGTAGTTTTGGGTAAGTTTAACAGAGCGGTTATGGTACTTTAGGATCACACTCATAAATTGCCAAACATAACTTTTATCCACATGACTGGAGAGCATCACCTTGGGAATAGAATTACGCAGTTTTGTATTTCTCGACAGCCTGCAACCTCAACATGCAGCCTATATGGGAACAGTAGCCCAAGGTTTTTTGCCATTACCGGGAGATACATCACTGTGGATTGAAATTTCTCCCGGTATTGAAATTAATCGCATTACCGATGTAGCGCTCAAATCCGCCTCTGTGCGTCCAGGAGTGCAGATAGTTGAACGACTATACGGTTTATTAGAAATTCATTCTAGCTCCCAAGGAGAAACCCGGGCCGCTGGTCAGGCGATTTTAGCAACACTAGGAGTGAAAAAAGAGGAATGTCTCAAACCCCGCGTAGTTTCTAACCAGATTATTCGCAACATTGATGCTTACCAGACCCAGTTAATTAACCGCACACGGCGAGGACAGCTACTCCTTGCAGGACAAACACTATATGTATTAGAAGTTCAACCCGCAGCTTACGCCGCCCTAGCTGCTAATGAAGCTGAGAAAGCTGCGGGAATTAATATTCTGGAAGTGCAAGCTGTAGGAAGTTTTGGACGGTTGTATTTAGGTGGTGCGGAACAGGATATCCTCGCAGGTGCTGCTGGCGCATTAGCAGCGATTGAAAATGTCCCCGGTCGCCCCAACCCCCAGAGTGTAAATGAGTAAAGGAGCAAAAATGGCAAATCAAGAGCATCTGGCTTTACTCAAAGCAGGTGCGGTGACATGGATAGAATGGAAACACCAAAATCCCCTGGTGAAAGTAGATATTAGCGCCGCCAACTTACAAGGAAACAACCTCAGAGGCGCTCACCTCCAAGGGGTGAACTTAAATAAAGTCAATTTAAGTCATGCTTTACTGGTGCGAGCCAACCTGAGTAATGCTGACCTCAGTGGCGCTAACCTGCACCAAGCCCAGCTGATAGAAGCTAATCTTAGGGGGGCTAACTTGAGCGTAGCTAATTTGAGCGGTGCTACACTTACCCAAGCAGATTTAAGTGATGCTCATTTGATTGGGGCTGACTTGAATGGCGCCAATCTGGAAAGGTCGATCATGGTTGCAGCTAACCTGATTGGAACTGACCTCACAGACGCTAACTTCAGAGATGCTGATTTAGGTAAGGCGCAGTTAATCAGAGCTAACCTGAGTTTTGCAAATTTCATTGCAGCGAATTTAATTGCTGCTGATTTAAGTGAAGCCAATTTATACCATGCCCAATTAAACGGAGCTTATCTTTATCAAGCTCACTTTTGCCAAGCTAATTTACACCAAACTCACCTGAGTGGTGCTTACCTATTACGAGCCAACCTCAGTGAAGCTAATTTGACCGGTGCTAATTTGACATGGGCTAACCTCACAGGAGCTAATTTAGCAGGGGCTAATTTAACAGGGGCTAATTTGAGGGGTGCTAAACTCCAAAATGCTCACCTCAAGGGTGCTATTCTCAAAGACACAATTATGCCGGATTCGTATAAGTGTGATTAGCCAAAATTCACATCAAAGCCATCGGTTGATTCTCTCAATCAAACATCATTACCAAGATACACAAATGTTTCAGGCGATCGCTATAATTTAAGTTGCATATAGAATTTGTAAATTATTTAGCATAAGCACCACTTTTGGAACACTCTATTAGAGGTCGGCTTTGATGGCAAAAAAAATTGCATTTGGTTGGTATGGTGGTAAGTACAGTCATTTAGACTGGCTTTTGCCATTGTTGCCCAAAACGACTCACTATTGCGAACCGTTTGGGGGTTCTGCAGCGGTGTTGTTAAACCGGGAACCTGCACCTGTGGAAACCTATAATGATATTGATGGGCAGGTAGTTAACTTCTTTCGGGTGTTACGTGACCAAAAAGATGAACTTATCCAGGCTATTGGGTTAACACCATTTTCCCGTGAAGAATTTCACATTGCCATTAGCAATGATCACGAAGGTGTATCAGATTTAGAAAGGGCTAGACGATTTTTTGTCCGGGCGCGACAAGTAAGAACAGGGTTGGCACAAACCGCCAGTGTGGGACGATGGGCACATTGTAAACTCACCAGTAGGGCTGGAATGGCTGGTGCGGTTTCTCGGTGGCTCGGTAGTGTTGATCACCTACCAGAAATTGTACAACGGTTGCTGCGTGTGCAAATTGAAAACGACCAAGCAACTGATATTATTCAACGGTACGATAGTCCAGAAACTTTATTTTACTGTGATCCTCCGTACCCTCACGATTCCCGTGGGGATAGCAAAGCTTACGCTTATGAAATGACCGATGACGAGCATCGAGAATTGGCAGGAGTTTTGCGTTCGGTTAAAGGTAAGGTTGCCCTTTCAGGCTATGATTGTACGTTGATGCAGCAACTTTATGATGATTGGATCTGCATCAAAGCGCCCCAGAAGCAGTGCCATTCCGTCAAGGAGTTACGGCAAGAAGTACTTTGGGTAAATTATGACTTGCCAATTTCCACCCTCACTATTCAAGAAATAGCTCCATGTCCACAACCCCACCAACTATCCTTGATGTAGCCTTGCAAACAGCCGAAGCATCAAATCAACCCCTTGTAACTGACCCCAGCATCGCTGAAAAAATTGATTATGTATCGCGCTGTGTGCGTAATCGTGCTGTGGTTCGTTTGTTACTTGCCTGCTCTTTAGCAGCAATTTACCGTCCGGATGTCGATATCCGCAAGCCTTACACTGAAATAGGCACACCAGATGCTTACTCTGGGCGCTACTACGATGAAAGTTATATTACAACCTTCATTAACAAGTACGATTTGCCTTGCAATCCTACCACTGCGTTCCTCACACCAGCCCTGCGGAACCGTAACGTCACCTTAACTACAACAGTAAATCTGGTAGGACGACCACCTAAACTCTACGAAGCGGCATTACAATTACTTGATCATGTTCATCAAGGTAGAATAACTGCCGAGAAACTGCTGGCGGAAACTCTTCGCTGTCTGATTATTGTTCGGAATGAGAAGCAGCAGCGCATGGAAACACGACTGGCGGATTTGAGGAAATCCCAAGACACAATACCTCTATCAGCAGAGGAAATTGTTACACTCCTAACACAGCATTTGGCTTGCCGAAATTCAAGCCGCCTTCCTGTACTAATTGTTGCTGCTGCCTATCAAGTAGCAGAACAATATATAGGAGAGCGTTTTTTACCTCTCGAATCCCATAATGCTGCGGATGAACAGACTGGCGCTTTGGGAGATATGGAAATTACCTTAGTTGATGATGACAAGGTGATTACCAGCTATGAAATGAAGACCAAGCGTGTTACTTTAGGCGATATTGACCGTGTGTTGCAAAAAATTAATAGTACTGGTAATCGAGTTGACAACTATATTTTTATCACCACGGATGTGATTGAGGAAGATATTCGGGAATATGCCTCAAGTATGTACGAGCGTACAGGCGGTATAGAGATTGTGGTTTTGGATTGCATCAGCTTTGTGCGTCACTTTCTGCATTTGTTCCATCGACTAAGGTCACAGTTTTTGGAAGCTTATCAACAGCTAGTGCTAGCAGAACCAGAAAGTGCTGTCATTCAACCTCTAAAAGAGGCTTTTTTGGCTTTGAGACAAGTTGCCGAAAGTGCAAGGGAGTTTTGAGGAGTAAACAGCTACTGGGTCTAGTTTCCACTTAACATAACGCCAAAGTCCCAGAAAAACTGTAAACCCGTCGTCAGATGAAGGCAAAAACTAGACCCAGTATAAAATTTTAGTTTTAGACAGTGAGATTTTAAATCTTAGCGTCTACTACCACTACGGTAGGGAACGGCATTGAGATAATCAATATCAAATGCAGAAAGCTTTTGAGCATAGTTGCCTTTACCACCAACTGCTGCTGCCATATCAGCATATTTGCGGGGGTCACCTTCGGCGAGGCGTTTTTCTTGGAATTTGCGGGTATAGAACTTCTCCAAAGTGAAGCGCCAATCGGTCTGAACCGTACCGGCTTTTTCTTGGAAGTCTTCGCCGTAACGAGGTGTGACTAAGTTGTGGGGACGACCTTCCATGCGTTTGCGCTGGTAGGGTACGATATTATCCCCAAAGTTTTTGGTATATTCGTCACTATCTACTAAAGCATCCACAAAGCCGCCAAAACCCTTGGTAGCAATGACAATTGACCAAGCGATTTGTTCATCTTTGTTATAGGAAGCACGGCCTAATAAACGCTTCAGGGTGATGTCTACTAAACGGTAGTTGTTGTTGACCGAGACAACTAAACGATAGAAGGCTTCAGACTTAGCTAAACCTCTGATGAAGTCACGCACAGATAAAGCACCGGTTTTGAGTTGAGATTCCAGAGCTTTTTGGCGGTTGAACTTGAGAATTTCATGTTCACTGAAAACTTGGCGATAACCAGCCCAAATGATGCTCTGGATATCAGTGTAGGAACTGACATCTTCAATTCGGTAGATATATGGTGTATCTTCATTCTGGTCAGCTATACCAAAGCTGGTGACTCGGTTATTTTGAGTGGTGGGTTTGTACTGAAGTAATGGTAGAGACATACTGGGTTTTTCCTCTGATTAATTATTAAACAAAAAGCTAGATGGGAAAACTCCAGGAAGTTTGAGCATTCAAACCCTGGCTGATTCCCTATGTTATTTTCCCCCATTATGTTGATAGATACAGCTGATTGGGCGGTAATTTACTATCAACAGGCTATCAACAGGCTATCAACAGGTATTTACCCCAGGGGGAAATTGGCGCTGGAGTTGATGGAAAGGGGTACACCTTGGGGTTTGGTATCCCTGCTCATGTCGGGAATTTGGATGCTGGCTAGGTTGACTGGTGTAAATTTTAGTGTCTTGATTTCAATGGAACTAGCTAATTCCATATAGTTTTTGATGTCCCCTGCTTTATAACGTGCCTCTTCTAACTTGTCGCGCCAGTAGTTACCGTAGCGGGGGGTGACTAAATTAAAAGGTCTATCTTTGTAGCGCCGGCGTTGGTAGGGAACTATATTGTCGCCAAAGTTGCTTTGATACTCTTGAGAGTCGATTAAAGCATCAACAAAACCATCCCAACCCAGGGTAGCTATTTTGATTGACCAAGCAATTTCTTCCTCTTTGTTGTAGGAAGCACGACCTAAGAGGCGTTTGAGGGCAATTTCCACAAGACGATAGTTAGAGTTAGTCTCTACTACCAAATTCCGAAAGGCTTCGGACTTAGCCAAACCCCGGATCAAGTCGCGCACAGTAATGGCTCTATTCTTTACCTGAGATTCCAGGTTAGTTTGGCGATAAAACTTGAGGATTTCATGCTCACTAAAAACCTGGCGATAAGCAGCCCAAATTAATTCTTGGAACTGACTATCAACACAGCAGTCTTCGCTGCGGTAAATCCTGGGGGTATCCTCATTGGGAACTTCGTAACCAGCAACGCGCTGATTTTGAGAACTCGGTTTGTATTCTAATAAAGGAATTGTCATTACGGTTGCTAATATTCAATGATCTATGAAAAACTTATACTTTAATTCCGGGGACTTCCAGGAATATAACGATAAGGTAGAGCAACAGCTACGGGTTTGACGGTGGGTTGAGGTGTACCGACTTCCCGGGAGTTGTCGGGAATCTTGATATCTTTGATTTGGGAGGTGACTGTAGCTACTGTTCTTTGATAGTTACGTTCGCCAGTGATGATTTTCCCGGCCATGTCCATGAAATTCGCAGGAATTACCCGCCGAATCTCTTGTTTACTAGCCACCCCTGAGGTACGGGCGGTATAGAAGGAACGACCACCGAAGGATTCTAACATCATGCGATCGCGCCAGTAGGAACCGTAGCGGGGATTAACTAAGTTAAAGGGCCTGTCTTTATACCGACGGCGTTGGTAAGGGACGATATCATCACCAAAGTTTTGCAGATATTCTTGGCTGTCTAACAGGGTATCGATGAAACCGTGTAAGCCTTTAGTCCCAATCACAATTGACCAAGCAATTTCTTCATCTTTGTTGTATGCGGCCCGTCCCAAAAACCGCTTTAAGGTGATGTCAACTAAGCGGTAGTTGGTGTTGATATCTGCTACTTGGGTGCGGTAGACTTCGGATTTACCCAGACCCCGGATAAAATCACGGACGTTAATTGAGCGATTGCGTAGTTGAGATTCCAGGAACTTCTGGCGGTTGCTAGCAATAATTAAGTGTTCGCTGAAAATTTGCCGATATGCTGCCCAAATAATCCCATCAATATCTTTATCTGAGGTAGCATCTGACAAGCGATAAATGGTTGGTGTGTCATCATTGGGGACTTCGTACCCTTCTACACGCTGATTTTGGGTAGTAGGTGCATAATTTAGCAGTGGTATTGACATATTTACTTTTTCCCTGTTTTATGATATTAGAGGCAGAGGTTATGAAAGGGCTAGTTGCACACGAGCGCGAATTGCCTTTTCCTCATCAGTAGTTAACATCTGCTGCAGTCTGGTGTGGATGGCCGGCTGTAAATCGGGGATTCGAGCCAAGGCCTGTAGACCGACCACAGCAGCGTAACGGATTGACCATTCTGAGTCTTGAGAAATTAACAGCAAGGTTTCTAAAGCTGTTTTTAGTCCTGTTTCCCTGTGGGGTGAGTCCAGTTGATGCCAATCTAAATTTCCCAGACCCTGAGCAGCAGCCCGGCGGACACTGGGAGCAAAGTCCGTGGCTGCTGCTGTGATTAAAACTTCTAATGCACGGGGATC
Source organism: Anabaenopsis elenkinii CCIBt3563 (assembly GCF_015245355.1). GTDB lineage: Bacteria > Cyanobacteriota > Cyanobacteriia > Cyanobacteriales > Nostocaceae > Anabaenopsis > Anabaenopsis elenkinii. Next base: position 4,291,097 of record NZ_CP063311.1, read on the forward strand.
GCCGATCGCCGCTAAGGTGCGAATAGAATAAGCCCGTGCGCCGTAGTTATAATCGTCAATCTGGGATAACAGTTGTGGTACTGCTATTGCTCCCATAGCTGTCAATGCTGCCACCGCCACCGTTGCTGCTGCTGGGTTGTTATAACCAAATACCGCGATTAATGTGGGAATGGCAGCAACATCCGGGACTGCTGCCAGGTTTTTTACAGCCGCCACCATTTTTTCTGGTGTATCTGCCAGGGTGACGGCACGGATTAGTTGATCAGTCACGTCGCTTCCATTCACAAAAGTGAATCCATTAAGTTCATGACCTGGATGGCTTGGTCACAAACAGATAGGGCTGCTAAATCTCGGTTGAGTTGATGCTCTAGCAATCCTTTGAGAGCCATGAGTTTAAAGCTATTTTCTGCCTTAGTGCTGGCGATCGCCTCCGCGGCTCCTATGTAGCCAATTGCTCCCAAATCACTTAAAACCAGGCGGCGCAATTTCAGGTCGTCACTAGATAACATTGTTACTAACCTCTCCCCATACAGGGGGTCTTGTGTTAGTTGGTACATTGCTCTAGCAGCGGCACAGTTTACGCCGGGGACTTCATGGTTTAAGAAGGGTGAAATTAAAGAAATAGCCTCAGTTGCACCAATAGCTCCCAAGGCTTCTATTACCGCTTCATAGGGCTGGGTGAGATGAGGCCGGCCGGGTACTTGCACCGCTTGGGCTAAACCTCCTGCTAGCATTTTCATGAGTGCGGGGGCTACAGCCGGGTCCCCCAGTTTTTGCAAAGATTGGGCTGCTGCTTCGCGCACATAAAAATCAGGGCATTCCAAGCACTTAATTAACCCTGGTATAGCTTTAGGATCACCCAACTTCCCCAATGCTCTAGCTGCGTTGCGCCGCAGTGGATAACCTCCCATTTCTGTTGTGTCATCTTCATCCTCTAAGGCTGCAATCAAGGCATTAATCACATCTGGGCGGCGGATGCGAAATTTACCCAGCCACCAAGCTGCGTAATAGCGCAGACTTAAATCTGATGATTGCAGGTTAGCCAGTGCCAACTCTGGTGTCAACTGAGGCGCGGTTTGTGCTGAATACTCTGACGCAGTGAGTTCTTTCATTGCCAGGATATTAGTTTTCTATGGCGCTCAATGGGGATATGTTGATGATTTTGCCACCTAGGCGGTTAATCCGTTGCATTTCTTCATTCATCCGACTGTATGGCACTGTAATAAACACGCTACCACTGCGACGGATATCGAATTTATTCCTGTCAGTTTCTGCGTTTTGGCGCAAGCCTACAACTTCATAACGAAATACTCGGCTTGCCGATGAAGAAACGCTAGCAGACCCAAGTGTGGTTTGACCGAACATTACTGCTATATCTCCTGTATGATGTGAGTAAAGCCACCTTAAGCTGAGGTGATGCTGACAATCTTCCCACCTTGTCGGTGAATTTGCTGAATCTTGTCAGAAAGTCGCTCATAAGGTACGATAATTGCTGTAGTGCTCCGTCTGACACTGGGGTAACCAGCTCCACGGATAGCTGTGACTTCAATGCGGTACACCCGATCGCCTGTACCCACAGCATTTCCTAAAGCCTTTTTGGGAGCTACATCTGCCGCAGCACGGAAATTCCAGTTATCGTTGCTGCCTGATGGTCCAACAATTGAAGAGGCTTGATTACGAGCTAAATCCTGGGCTAACCGGGATTTAGCTCCTTCTACCTGGGCGCGATCGCTGTTAGCATAACCCCGGTATAACCGGAATAACCGGGTAAATCCGACAGTTTTCTGCCCTGGTTGAGTTTCAAATCCCCGATAATATGGCACAATGTAGTCACCGAAGTTATTTTGGTACTCTGGTGAGTCGATGTAGGAATCTATTTCCGCGTCGTAGCCTTGGCTCTGGTACAAATCCAAGTGGTACGCCACCTCTGACTCATCGTAGGGAGCGCGCCCCAAAAGGTGCTTGTAGTTGAGTTCGATTAACCTGGTTTGGAAATTGGGATAAAAAAACTTAGTTTTGTAGAGTTCTGACTTGGCAACGCTGCGGACAAACTCCCGCACTGTCAGGTTACCATCTCGCAGGAGTGATTCAGCGCTCACCAGACGTTCCGACGCCATCAAATAGTCGTTACCCAAAACCTGCCGATAAACGGCCCGGATTACAACTTCAACTTCATCTTTGCTGGCATTGGGACGCAGTTCTATTCGAGGTGCATCACTAAAAGGCTCTGTTCCTAGCCTCGATGCTGCTGCTGTAATTGCCATTTTGCTTCACCTGTTGATTTGCATTTCGGCTGTTTGTACCGAGTGCCGAGTTTACTAAAGCTTTGATTTTTTTGATTTCTCTGCCTAATAAAACTTTGCCCGGAGCTAAATTCAACTGCTAGATGAGTCAGTTTGGTCTTTTTGGTGAACCTCAAAGGGTGACTCACTCCATCCAGAAATTGCATCCTTCCCCGGGCAAGATACTATCTAGCTTAAAGCGTTGATAGCGTAGTCAAAGTAGGTGTTGGCTTCGTTGGCTGCTTGTCCAGTCAAACCATGATTAGCTTTCATGTATTTGATTGCTTCAACGTACCAGCTGGGAGACAAATCAAAGGAGCTGTTGATTTCAGCCAAGCCAGCAATCAAGAACTCATCCATGGGGCCAGTACCACCAGCAACTAAGCTGTAGGTTACAATACGTAGGTAGTGACCGACATCACGAGCGCACTTAGCCTTACCACGGCTGTCAGCAGCAAACTGAGGTCCTGGTGTTTGGGTGGTGTAGGGGAATTTTTGGTATACAGCTTGGGTTGCACCATCAATCAACTTTTGGGCGTTAGCGGTCAAAGCCCGAGCAGCTTCCATGCTAGCAATAGCACGAACATAACGACCGTTAACTGCTTGCAGTTCGGTGTTGCTTAAAAAACGTCCTTGGGTATCAGCAGATGCGATCGCTTCGGTAATTGGTGTTTTAACCATCTTTTCAAATCTCCTTCGTATTTCTTATTTGTTTGTAACTCGAATCTCTTGGCTGTTATTAAGCAACAGCAGCAGCAGCACGATCAAAGTAGCTAGCTACTTCAGACATCAATTGACTGCAATCGCCTTTGGTAATCCCGTTGGGGTCGTTAGCAATAGCAACAGCAGCATCTTTCATTTTTTGCACGCCCACAGCTACGGAAGATCCAGGAGTTCCCAGAGCTTGGTAGGTTTCGCGCAAACCATTCAAGCAGCGATCATCAAGAACACTAGCATCACCAGCTAAAATCGCGTAGGTTACGTAACGTAAGATAATTTCCATGTCACGCAAGCAAGCAGCCATACGACGGTTGGTGTAAGCGTTACCACCAGGAGCAATCAATTGGGGTTGTTCTTCAAACAAAGAACGAGCCGCGTTGGTCACAATTGCTGAAGCGTTGCTGGTAATGCGGTTAACAACGTCTAAACGCTTGTTGCCTTCTTTGACTACGTTGGTCAAAGCGTCTAGTTGCTCGTTGCTCAAAAACTCGCCTCTGGAGTCAGCTTGAGAAACTACCTTGGTAAATACGTCTAATGTCATGGACTTTAATCTCCTAATTCCTTAGTTCTGAGATGTCTAGATTAAAACTGGCAATGTTTTATCAAATTGGGAATGGTTGACAACAGACCCGAGAGCAAACTGCTGCTTGTGATTTGTCTCTTAATTCCCTGAATACTAGATTAACAAGTATTTATGAGAATCTGGGTTAATTTTATGAGAAACCCGCAAATTTTAATCTACTCATTGCTTGGTTTGACTTTTGTCTGTCATTTCCACCCCTCAGAATATGTTTATACAATGCTATAGATTCTTTATTTGTTACAAATTATGAATAAATAAGATGCCCGGATAATAATCACCTCAAATCCTTTACATACAAGGCGTTTAACTGAGGATTTAGCTATTTTTTCGCAACAAAACTTAATATTTACCCCTACTGGTAGGGGTAATGATCAATTTTATAATTTATTAATTATTCTAGAATCCAAGTAAATATAAGACATTGGTAGTTTTTGCCGAAATATTACGGGGTATTGTTTTTATTAAAAGTTGTTAACTTCAGCTAGGGAAAATTTACCATAACTGCCTAAAATCCATCTGTCCAGGGTAAAAAATCGCCAAAAACTTTACAAATCTCCATACTACCAACTTTAGGACTCAACTCGGCGGCGGAGAATTTGCACTAAGGTAGTAAATGTCGGCGGTGGGGTGGCGGTGACGGAGATCCACTCCTGAGAAACTGGATGTTGTAACTTGAGTCGCCAAGCGTGGAGTGCTTGACCAGGTAAGTTGACCCCCAGAGAACGACCAGAACCATAAACTGGGTCGCCGACAATGGGATGACCTATCTGAGCGCTATGGACACGAATTTGATGGGTGCGCCCAGTTTCTAACTGAAAATGGATTAATGTATAGTTACCCAAGCGTTCTGCTATTTGCCAATGAGTAATAGCAGACCTACCCCCTTTTTCTGTGGGGACAACCGCCATTTTCTTTCTGTCTTGGGGGTGGCGACCAATGGGGAGGTCTATCATACCATCTGCGGTTTTCGGCGCGCCGTAAACCACACCTAAATATGAGCGTCGCGCAGTTTTAGCCTGGAGTTGTGCTTGCAAGCTGTGATAAGCAATATCAGTTTTGGCGATCGCGATCGCCCCCGTGGTGTCCTTATCTAAGCGATGGACAATTCCCGGACGTTGAACGCCGCCTATTCCCGGGAGATGGGGACAATGTGCTAACAAAGCATTCACCAAAGTACCATCAGGATGACCCGGAGCGGGATGGACAACTAAGCCAGCAGGTTTATTGAGGATTAGTAATTGGTCATCTTCATAGAGGATATCCAGGGGGATATCTTGGGCTTGGAGTTCTAGGGGGGTAACTTCTGGTATTTCTATACTAATGCGATCGCCTGGTTTCACAGCAATTTTTTTAGTTGTGCATACCTGATGATTCAGTTGTACATTACCCTCGACAATTAATTGCTGGATGCGAGAACGAGATAACTCTGGTAATTCTTGGGACAGATAGCGGTCAAGACGTTCCCCAGCTGTTTCGACTTGTAAATTAAATGCGCTCACAATTGTTCATCATTCATTCCCTGTATCCCTGTGTGGATAACTATTAATTATAGCTCATGTGTGAATAACTATCGATTATGCCTCCCCCGTGTGGATAACCAGCGCCCAAACATCCCTAAGTATGAAATAAAGTATGAAATAATATATACAACTTACACACACAAACCCAGAGAGATCGCCCTAAATAAATGTCATAATTAAAACAACCAGTCGGTTAAAAACCGACTTGAGCTTTCAGACTCTTAATTTATTCCCTGGCTAAAGTTCATCAGGATTTATGCCCATTGTCTGTAATTTGGCGAGTAATTCTTCCCTTCGTTGGCGCTCCTGTGCTAGTAATAATTCCGCAGTCTCTGCTCTTTGCTGGGCTTGTTGGGCTTCCTGCTGGGCTTGTTGGGCTAATTCACGGGCTGTAGGTAATATAACCCCCTCTAAAGTTGCCCACCTTACCCAGACTGCATTGGCTCCCCCAAATTCTCCCGCCCAACGCACTAGGGCTAAACCTAATTTTTGACTGATGAGCCTGTTTTGCTCATCGGGGATGATTGGTTCATAGCCATGATCTGTAATCATAAAACCAGCAAAATCACTGGGATTAAAAGGATCGTACCAAAAGTACTCTGGTACTCTGAGCCTGTTTTGGTATATTTCTTTTTTGTCAGTCTTATCTCGGGAAGCAGTGCTAGAGGATAGCAACTCTACCACCACATCTGGTCCTTTACCCTCTTCCCAAGTTACCCAACATTTGCGCTCTCCCTTGGGAACATCTAGTACAGCAAACATATCTGGACCACGAAAATCATGGTTTTTCAATTGATGGGGACTAAAGTAAACAAACATATTACCCCCCACAAAAGCATCTTTATCCCCTAACCAAGCAGCTAGGGGATCAACCAGCAAGTCCATTTGCAGTTTATGGCGATAGGTTTCCATGGGGATGCCGTCATCATACAGTAATTCATCCTGGGTGGGGGGATTGACAAAATCTGGCGGGGAGTCTGGTGTCGATTGATCTAGGTTTAGCAATGTCGATTCACTCATATTTCCTCCGATTGAATCCCGATGCTTACTAATTTACCAGTTCTCAGAGAAACCGATTCAGAACAACCCCCACCCGAAACCAGTCGGTTGTTAACCAACTTAAGCTTTCAGACCTACCCTAGAGGGGTAGGTATTCTCGGACAAAATAGCCTTATTGGGGGCTAGTTCTCCAGTTAGTTGCTAGTCTCACAGCCCATATACTTAATGTGGAAGCAAGAATGACTGCTAACCATGACCCCCAAAAGGGAAAGGTAGCTGTACCAATGACAATTGACGAGTGATTAACTAGTCGGATAAAATGTGATATTGCTACTAAGGCAAAAATCACTGCTGAAGTTACCAAATATGCTTTACTAATCATGAGCAGCCTCCCTTTGATTTTACTGAGGGATTGGGGGCTTTTAATTACAAGCCATACTTTTATTGTGCATATAGTCAAGGGGTTTAATTGGGAAATCAGCATATTTGCAACAAATATTCACCTGGTCTTTCTCTGGGTAAACCTTGATGGATTTGAAAAAATACCTGTTGCTGTTTATTGTTCATGTTGAATCAACTATGGCAAAACTAGACTTTTAAACATACCTGGGTGATTCCGTCGCGCATTTGAATTTGTCGCCTTAACCATAACTGTTTGACTATTTTACCCATGAATGGGGTTTGCACTAGGAGCGATCGCAATAGGGGATACTTGCGCAATTTCTCCCCCTGGGCTGCTTCTTGTAACTGGAGTCGCTGGATACCAATAATTTCCGGCTGGCGTTCTGCCTGAATCTGTGATAAGATGACATCAATCTGATCATGTTCAGCATTTGCTTGTAATAGTGGCACAAGATAATTAGCTGCAACAATCACATCACGTAATGCCACATTGATACCTTGAGCGCGCACAGGGGACATAGGATGAGCCGCATCACCCAGCAACAGTAACCCTGGTATATACCACTGGGGACAATTCCCCACCACCACAGATAGTTTTATGGGAGATGTAATACTTGCACTGTGATGGCGAAAATGTTCTGCTAACCATGGGGGAGAGAGGGAGGCGAAAACTTCCGCCCAAGGCTGTTTATAGTCTGTGGGTTCATTGGGGGATATTACCCAGCCTAAATGTAATTTATCGGACTCCGCACCATGAAAAATGCTAAAAATGCGATCGCCATTAACAATAGTGCGAAACACATTATCAGCAGCAGATTCAGGACTAGCAGCTAATTTAAACCAGAGAATATCTATATTTTTGGGCTGACATACTAACTTTAGTCCTGCACATTGGCGGACAATGGAGTTACGACCATCAGCGCCAATGACTAAATCAGCAGTCAGTTCTCTTCCATCACTGAGTATAACACCGGTAACCCGTTGGTCATCTCTGCATAAATCTTTGACAGCCACACCCGGTATAAATTCAAAGTTATCATAGGTTTGAGCTTCCCTAATCAAAGCTTGGAGTAAGGGAGGTTGGGACACTAATGTACAGGGTTGCTGTGACCCCATGGGTTCCTCTACCCGGAATAACTTTTTACCCCCAAGAATAAACTCCCAGGCCTTGAGGGGTCGATGGGGAATCTGTTGTATTAATTCTAATAGTCCCATTTGGACGATCGCATCTAAGCCACTAGGCATTAAACCCTCACCGCGAAATACTCGCCCAAAGTCTTTTGCAGCTTCTATGAGTGTGACTGTCACACCGCGTTTTACTAGGAGTAGAGCTAGAGTAGCGCCTGTTGGTCCTGCGCCCACAATTATAACTTTAACTTTTGTCATTAATTTACGCTTCACCCTCCCATAGTGATATCAGTCTCAATATGATCATTCAAACCTAACTCAGCTAGTGCAACTTGGGTTTCTTGGATTTTTTCGGGTGTCAATTCTCCCTCGACTACAAACTCTACTTTTAATGTCATTTTCAGCTTTGGATCAGCAGTAAATTTACTAATCGCCTTAGTATAAAAACTCATATATTTTCCGTTGGGAACTTCACCACTCCACTTTAATAATTTTGGTAAAATAACTGGTGCAGCGGCTATTGTTTCTGGTTTATCCTTGGGTAAATTAGTATTATTGCTTACATAGGGTATGGGAGCCTCCGCCACAGTGTTAGTGAGACTGGTGATATTAACTGGGGTATTGGTAGTAGGTTCCTGGGTTGGTGTTGATGGGTTTTGAGCAACATCTAGGGCTGTTTGATAAGCTTGGACTGTTTCTTGGGTAATAATAAACATATCCTCGGAAATTTCCACATCCCTAGGGTTCAAGCTGGTTTGATAATGGAACGGGTCGTAAATACCATTACTGGTTTTACCCACATAGGCTAAAGTCCCATTTTGAACCCCACGGGCGATCGCATCTTTGAGACCATCACTATTTAACAGTCGGGGAAATACCGGGGAAGCAAAAAAAGCATCCCGAAGCGCTTTAGTACTCCATTCTGTGAAAGCTGGGGGCCAATTTCTGACTAAAAAGCGGGGATTGATGGTATCAATTATATCGTCACTTTGACGTAACTTATTAATAATTAACTTAACTAGTTTATCCGCTTGACTAGAGTTAACCTGTCCCAAATCAATTACACGGATTTGGTTATTTTTATCTAATAAAGCCACATACTTATAAGCATTCCACACACACTCTTTTAAATTCACCTCGCATTTTTTGAGATTTTCTTGTAACTGACGGGTTTGATTTTCATCTAATTGTGTCTCCTCCTCCCGTATATCCTCCCAAGCGAGAATCTTTCTGGCTTCTTCTCGCATTTTCCCATCATTATCAGCGATCGCCCAAATGATCCCACTCTTAAAGGTTCTATGGGATGTCCCACACTCCTTAGTCATAGATTTCACCATTTCCATGGTTTGGGTATTTTGCCGAGAATATTCTGGTGCTAATATAACTAAACGTAAAACAGGACTATTGGCGATCGCGGCGGAACTTTCGGGAAATTGCACCAACTCTATACCCAATTCCGGGGTAAACACCTTTTTAACTTCTGCTTTTACCCTGTCGGTGATTCGGGAAGTTTGAATATTAGCGCGACGGTCGGCGAGAATTTTATTTAAATTAGGTGAGAGACTAAAAGAATACCTATTTTGCTCTATTGACAGATAATAACAACTGGTCGCCAGACTTTCCAGCACAGTTTCCACATTTCCAATATCTAAAGATGGTTCTGCCACAGCTAACCGAATTTCTGGTACAGTAGACTCAGCCCGCATAATGCCACCATTAGACTCAAAAAATATGGTGGTTGTTACCTTCTGGTGTAGTCGTGCTTTTCTAATTTGCTCATCAGCTTCTGCATCCAAACGCACCCCATGGGAATCCTTCCTCCCACAAATATCCGTAGTCACAATCCCTTCTAATCTACTTTCCCCTAATTGTTCCAACAGTGCTGTACGGAAATTTGGGTCATCCAGGGGAGCAGTCCCTAAAGTAATTAACCCGTCACGGTGTGAGCCTTGATATCCTTTTTGATAAGCATGAGATACCCACAAAGCTAGGAGTCTTAAAATTCCCCTAGTGCGTTGGAACCGGGGTAAAACTTGCCATTTACGCTCAAATACTGATAATACACAAGGGTGAAAAGGATAGGTAGCATAAAAAGCCTCTCGCGGAGCATCTACCGGAAACCAGCTAGGTAATTGTTGACGGTGGTCTAATACCCAATCAGCATATTCATTACAAGTATTCACCGCATCCTTGGGTAAGATAATTCTACCATCCGTAGTCACAGCCCGGCTATCCCACTCAAACAATCTTCTTCTAATAATTTCTGAGGTTTCCTCTGCTGCTGACATCATGATGGGTTTACCCACCCTATCCAGCATTTTCTTTAATCTTTGTTGGTCTCCCTCATCGTCAGCGGTGTATTCCATTTCCGAAGCGGGAATAGAAACCACTAACACCACATTATCTAAACCTCTGGCAGTTTCCGACAATGCTTGAATAAAATTGTATAAGCTGTTATGATAACCCTTACGACGGTAAGTACTCGCATAATTAAGAACTTCATCCATTAAAATCAAACAGGGTCGATCTTTAGGCAGAAATTGTTTAATCACATCCCCCTTGGGTTCGATAAATTCCCCTTCGTGTTGTGCCAATATAGCTAGTGCAGACTCACCACCTAACTGATAGGCAATTTCTCCCCATGGTGTTTTGCGTAATGGTGTACCATCCTGGCCACCACGTCCATTAATAGAATCAAATTCAGTCCCCACAAATACAGCTACTGCTGCTGGGGGAACGGAGGGTACACCTGCTGCTTGTAAGATTTTTTTTACCCCAGTCCAATGTTCCGCATCAGCCCCACCCCGGGCCAGGTGATATAATAAGGTGAGGGCGTGGGTTTTACCGCCACCGAATTGGGTAGAAAGGTTGAAAACAGCAGAGGTTTGGGTTTTTTCCCCAGATAAACGCCGCACAACTTGGGCTGCAAACTCAGTTAAATATTTAGTTAAATAGGTACGGTCAAAAAATCTAGCTGGTTGTTGATAATCATCAGGTGCTGTTTTATTCCTCACCTGGTCTAAATGTACTGCAAATTCCGCAGCATCTAAGGGTTTACCTTCCCGTAGGTCTTCCCGGGGTGTAAGTCCATCGATTTTATACCAAGGTTTAATATTTGCCATAATTTTACAAGTTGTTTTATAAGTTTTTCCGGGGGAAGAGGGAGAAACAATCAAATCCAGTCCCCTCCTCTCTTGAGGGGAGGGTTAGGGTGGGGTCAAACAATATTTGATACACTAATCATAACTTCTTACTCCCCTGATCAGGGGGGAAACAATCAAATCAATACTAGCTCTTACCTTAAAGTAGCATAAATAATATTATACAATTTTCCTACGGGTAACAGTCAACAGTCAACAGTCAACAAATCCAAACCTACCCCCGAATGACTGTGATATTTCTTCCCTGGGGACTGCGGGCTATTTCCGTAGTAGTGCGATCGCTGATGGGGGGTAAATCCGGGCGACGGTCAAATATTACTAACCATCCTGTATCTAGATTGAGTCCTGATAAATATTTATCTAGTTGTATTAATCCTTGGGGTAAGGGGTCGGGTTTACCATGCTTCCATACCTTTAATTCCATCCCTAAGACCACATCCCCATACCTTAAACATATATCCATCCTCCCGGAGCCTATGGCGTATTCCCGTTCTAAGCTCCCACCACCATTAACCACACGGTGTAAAAATGCCATTAATACTAAGTGGGGGGCTATTTCTGGGTAAGGGGTACTTTTAAATAATGGTTCCCCATGTTGTCGCCAAAAGTCTAAGAATGAATTTAACAATGCTATTGCATCCAGTTTGCCAGTATATGTTAACCAGGTGGGTTGAATCATCGGTAAACTATCTTGAGTTCCCTGGGATAACACCTTGGGGATGACCTCTTGATAAATGGGGTTAGCTACCTTTAACCCACCCTCTTTACTGCGAATCACTAAGCCTAAATCTAACAGATAACGGCGATCGTCTTCCGGGGTGTTGGGTAATTCTTCCCCAGCTAAGATGGGTTCTATGATTGCTTTTACCCTATCTTCTCGCAGTCGTTCTGCTAAACTATCTAGGTGGGTGTCTTGCCTTTGAATTAAGATATCTTTGGCTTGATTGATTAAATCTACCGTGATGGGGATATTCACATCTTCTGCTAAATACTCCGTAACTTGACGGGCGATCGCATTAACTAACCAAGGTTGACCCTGGGTTAAATAGTAGGCGTGGTGAATGGCTTCGGGGGTGAAAATTTGCCCCGTGGCTTGGGTGTGTTGTTCGTATAGAATTTTTACCTCTTCCAACGTAAAATTATTTAAAGTTATAGATTCTACCTTGATATTAAAGGGGCTAGAGGTATTTAACCTGTCACTACCACCAGAAGCTACCTTGTAATCACGGACATCCCGCATCCCAATTAAGGCTACACATTGGGGGAAACCCTGGGGACGACTGGGATAACCGGAGCGTAATTGTCGCAGTACAGACATGAGAGTTTCATCACTTAAAGCGTCAATTTCATCTAAAAATACTACCAGGGGATGGGGAGAACTACCAGCCCAAATACTGAGAACTGTTTGTAAATCTAACTGGGTAATTCCCGTTTCTTCCTTAATTTGATTAATATGTGGTAAGGGTAACTTCAAAAACCGGATCTGATTCTGCCAGTGATTTAAAATACTACTTTGCGCCGCCAGGGGGTCATGGGGAAATACTGCGCCCACTTCTAAGGATAGTAAGACGGCGGTGTACTTACCACTAGCTGTTAATTCCTGTGCTAGGGTGAGCATGGCAGTAGTTTTACCGGTTTGTCTGGGTGCATGGATGACAAAGTAATTCTCTTGCTCAATCAAGCGTTTTAACTCTGGTAACCGTTCACTGGTGGGTAGGGTATAGTGAATATTTGGCTTACAAGGGCCAGCGGTGTTAAACCATTTAGTCATAAAAGTTTAGGTATAGGTTGATTTGATTATAACTTCTATGATTGTTGGCGGTTGACGGGTCAGGGTTTAAGAGCTAGGAGCACGGGGAGCCAGGGGTTAGAAACCCCTGTCTCATAGCTTAAGTCGGATGAATCCGACTCGGTGTTAACTGTTGACTACTCATATCCCCGACTTCTGACTATGATATTGGCCACCAGAGTCAACACCCCCAGTCAGTGGCGGGGATGGTGGTTACTAATGAGGTACGTGATTATGCTTATGGTTAAGGTTTGTTTGTTTTGGGTCTGTGCGGTGATGATGTGGTGATTTTAAATGAGCCGAATTTTCAACCCCGGAAGTGGTAATAGGAGCTTTCAGAGGGGGCGATCGCCTATAACAGCAGCGATCGCCTTTCGCAGATGGTCGGATGAGGTTTGACCCCACCCCCAACCCCTCCCCTTGTAAAGGGAGGGGGGTATAGAGAATGGCGATCGCCTNGGAACGGGTCGTAAATACCATTACTGGTTTTACCCACATAGGCTAAAGTCCCATTTTGAACCCCACGGGCGATCGCATCTTTGAGACCATCACTATTTAACAGTCGGGGAAATACCGGGGAAGCAAAAAAAGCATCCCGAAGCGCTTTAGTACTCCATTCTGTGAAAGCTGGGGGCCAATTTCTGACTAAAAAGCGGGGATTGATGGTATCAATTATATCGTCACTTTGACGTAACTTATTAATAATTAACTTAACTAGTTTATCCGCTTGACTAGAGTTAACCTGTCCCAAATCAATTACACGGATTTGGTTATTTTTATCTAATAAAGCCACATACTTATAAGCATTCCACACACACTCTTTTAAATTCACCTCGCATTTTTTGAGATTTTCTTGTAACTGACGGGTTTGATTTTCATCTAATTGTGTCTCCTCCTCCCGTATATCCTCCCAAGCGAGAATCTTTCTGGCTTCTTCTCGCATTTTCCCATCATTATCAGCGATCGCCCAAATGATCCCACTCTTAAAGGTTCTATGGGATGTCCCACACTCCTTAGTCATAGATTTCACCATTTCCATGGTTTGGGTATTTTGCCGAGAATATTCTGGTGCTAATATAACTAAACGTAAAACAGGACTATTGGCGATCGCGGCGGAACTTTCGGGAAATTGCACCAACTCTATACCCAATTCCGGGGTAAACACCTTTTTAACTTCTGCTTTTACCCTGTCGGTGATTCGGGAAGTTTGAATATTAGCGCGACGGTCGGCGAGAATTTTATTTAAATTAGGTGAGAGACTAAAAGAATACCTATTTTGCTCTATTGACAGATAATAACAACTGGTCGCCAGACTTTCCAGCACAGTTTCCACATTTCCAATATCTAAAGATGGTTCTGCCACAGCTAACCGAATTTCTGGTACAGTAGACTCAGCCCGCATAATGCCACCATTAGACTCAAAAAATATGGTGGTTGTTACCTTCTGGTGTAGTCGTGCTTTTCTAATTTGCTCATCAGCTTCTGCATCCAAACGCACCCCATGGGAATCCTTCCTCCCACAAATATCCGTAGTCACAATCCCTTCTAATCTACTTTCCCCTAATTGTTCCAACAGTGCTGTACGGAAATTTGGGTCATCCAGGGGAGCAGTCCCTAAAGTAATTAACCCGTCACGGTGTGAGCCTTGATATCCTTTTTGATAAGCATGAGATACCCACAAAGCTAGGAGTCTTAAAATTCCCCTAGTGCGTTGGAACCGGGGTAAAACTTGCCATTTACGCTCAAATACTGATAATACACAAGGGTGAAAAGGATAGGTAGCATAAAAAGCCTCTCGCGGAGCATCTACCGGAAACCAGCTAGGTAATTGTTGACGGTGGTCTAATACCCAATCAGCATATTCATTACAAGTATTCACCGCATCCTTGGGTAAGATAATTCTACCATCCGTAGTCACAGCCCGGCTATCCCACTCAAACAATCTTCTTCTAATAATTTCTGAGGTTTCCTCTGCTGCTGACATCATGATGGGTTTACCCACCCTATCCAGCATTTTCTTTAATCTTTGTTGGTCTCCCTCATCGTCAGCGGTGTATTCCATTTCCGAAGCGGGAATAGAAACCACTAACACCACATTATCTAAACCTCTGGCAGTTTCCGACAATGCTTGAATAAAATTGTATAAGCTGTTATGATAACCCTTACGACGGTAAGTACTCGCATAATTAAGAACTTCATCCATTAAAATCAAACAGGGTCGATCTTTAGGCAGAAATTGTTTAATCACATCCCCCTTGGGTTCGATAAATTCCCCTTCGTGTTGTGCCAATATAGCTAGTGCAGACTCACCACCTAACTGATAGGCAATTTCTCCCCATGGTGTTTTGCGTAATGGTGTACCATCCTGGCCACCACGTCCATTAATAGAATCAAATTCAGTCCCCACAAATACAGCTACTGCTGCTGGGGGAACGGAGGGTACACCTGCTGCTTGTAAGATTTTTTTTACCCCAGTCCAATGTTCCGCATCAGCCCCACCCCGGGCCAGGTGATATAATAAGGTGAGGGCGTGGGTTTTACCGCCACCGAATTGGGTAGAAAGGTTGAAAACAGCAGAGGTTTGGGTTTTTTCCCCAGATAAACGCCGCACAACTTGGGCTGCAAACTCAGTTAAATATTTAGTTAAATAGGTACGGTCAAAAAATCTAGCTGGTTGTTGATAATCATCAGGTGCTGTTTTATTCCTCACCTGGTCTAAATGTACTGCAAATTCCGCAGCATCTAAGGGTTTACCTTCCCGTAGGTCTTCCCGGGGTGTAAGTCCATCGATTTTATACCAAGGTTTAATATTTGCCATAATTTTACAAGTTGTTTTATAAGTTTTTCCGGGGGAAGAGGGAGAAACAATCAAATCCAGTCCCCTCCTCTCTTGAGGGGAGGGTTAGGGTGGGGTCAAACAATATTTGATACACTAATCATAACTTCTTACTCCCCTGATCAGGGGGGAAACAATCAAATCAATACTAGCTCTTACCTTAAAGTAGCATAAATAATATTATACAATTTTCCTACGGGTAACAGTCAACAGTCAACAGTCAACAAATCCAAACCTACCCCCGAATGACTGTGATATTTCTTCCCTGGGGACTGCGGGCTATTTCCGTAGTAGTGCGATCGCTGATGGGGGGTAAATCCGGGCGACGGTCAAATATTACTAACCATCCTGTATCTAGATTGAGTCCTGATAAATATTTATCTAGTTGTATTAATCCTTGGGGTAAGGGGTCGGGTTTACCATGCTTCCATACCTTTAATTCCATCCCTAAGACCACATCCCCATACCTTAAACATATATCCATCCTCCCGGAGCCTATGGCGTATTCCCGTTCTAAGCTCCCACCACCATTAACCACACGGTGTAAAAATGCCATTAATACTAAGTGGGGGGCTATTTCTGGGTAAGGGGTACTTTTAAATAATGGTTCCCCATGTTGTCGCCAAAAGTCTAAGAATGAATTTAACAATGCTATTGCATCCAGTTTGCCAGTATATGTTAACCAGGTGGGTTGAATCATCGGTAAACTATCTTGAGTTCCCTGGGATAACACCTTGGGGATGACCTCTTGATAAATGGGGTTAGCTACCTTTAACCCACCCTCTTTACTGCGAATCACTAAGCCTAAATCTAACAGATAACGGCGATCGTCTTCCGGGGTGTTGGGTAATTCTTCCCCAGCTAAGATGGGTTCTATGATTGCTTTTACCCTATCTTCTCGCAGTCGTTCTGCTAAACTATCTAGGTGGGTGTCTTGCCTTTGAATTAAGATATCTTTGGCTTGATTGATTAAATCTACCGTGATGGGGATATTCACATCTTCTGCTAAATACTCCGTAACTTGACGGGCGATCGCATTAACTAACCAAGGTTGACCCTGGGTTAAATAGTAGGCGTGGTGAATGGCTTCGGGGGTGAAAATTTGCCCCGTGGCTTGGGTGTGTTGTTCGTATAGAATTTTTACCTCTTCCAACGTAAAATTATTTAAAGTTATAGATTCTACCTTGATATTAAAGGGGCTAGAGGTATTTAACCTGTCACTACCACCAGAAGCTACCTTGTAATCACGGACATCCCGCATCCCAATTAAGGCTACACATTGGGGGAAACCCTGGGGACGACTGGGATAACCGGAGCGTAATTGTCGCAGTACAGACATGAGAGTTTCATCACTTAAAGCGTCAATTTCATCTAAAAATACTACCAGGGGATGGGGAGAACTACCAGCCCAAATACTGAGAACTGTTTGTAAATCTAACTGGGTAATTCCCGTTTCTTCCTTAATTTGATTAATATGTGGTAAGGGTAACTTCAAAAACCGGATCTGATTCTGCCAGTGATTTAAAATACTACTTTGCGCCGCCAGGGGGTCATGGGGAAATACTGCGCCCACTTCTAAGGATAGTAAGACGGCGGTGTACTTACCACTAGCTGTTAATTCCTGTGCTAGGGTGAGCATGGCAGTAGTTTTACCGGTTTGTCTGGGTGCATGGATGACAAAGTAATTCTCTTGCTCAATCAAGCGTTTTAACTCTGGTAACCGTTCACTGGTGGGTAGGGTATAGTGAATATTTGGCTTACAAGGGCCAGCGGTGTTAAACCATTTAGTCATAAAAGTTTAGGTATAGGTTGATTTGATTATAACTTCTATGATTGTTGGCGGTTGACGGGTCAGGGTTTAAGAGCTAGGAGCACGGGGAGCCAGGGGTTAGAAACCCCTGTCTCATAGCTTAAGTCGGATGAATCCGACTCGGTGTTAACTGTTGACTACTCATATCCCCGACTTCTGACTATGATATTGGCCACCAGAGTCAACACCCCCAGTCAGTGGCGGGGATGGTGGTTACTAATGAGGTACGTGATTATGCTTATGGTTAAGGTTTGTTTGTTTTGGGTCTGTGCGGTGATGATGTGGTGATTTTAAATGAGCCGAATTTTCAACCCCGGAAGTGGTAATAGGAGCTTTCAGAGGGGGCGATCGCCTATAACAGCAGCGATCGCCTTTCGCAGATGGTCGGATGAGGTTTGACCCCACCCCCAACCCCTCCCCTTGTAAAGGGAGGGGGGTATAGAGAATGGCGATCGCCTTTGGTCAAGATCATCAAATACATGATCTTCTAGTCAGATTTATCTGACTTTAGCTTTGAGACGGGGGTTTCTAACCCCCGGCTCCCCCTGTAGCATCAAAGGGAATTTTTCAACCCAGGGCGATCGCCTATAACAGCAGCGCTTCGCCTTTGGTCAAGATCATCAAATACATGATCTTCTAGTCAGATTTATCCGACTTTAGCTTTCAGACAGGGGTTTTTAACCCCTGGCTGCTGTGGGTGTTAACTGTTGACGGGTGACGGGTGACGGGTGACTGTTGACCCTCTAAAACCCTAATCCTTTCTTTCTGGCTAATACCCCATCTACCCAGCGTTTTTCCTCTGAACTAACGGGGTATAATGCCGATAGCGCCTGAGCAAGTCCCCAAAAACGGGAGTCACCACCGACACCTTCATCAACTAAAAAGCTTTTCAATGCTTCGCTGCGTCCAGCTGCAAATAAAATCATAGTTTGGTGAATTTGGTCTAAAGTAGTATTTCCTATCTGGGGTAATGTTTGTGTATCTTCCTCCCCGCCATCTTCCTCTGTCATACCCATTTGGGTTAATAGGTCTAGTTGTTCGGGTTGTTTCTTTTTCCCTTTGGTTTTACCTGTGGTTGGGGTGGGGGAACCGGGGGAAGCAAGTAAATATTGTCTACGTTCTGAAACTGGTAACAGTCGGGCGCTACTACCTTTAATCTCCACTAACCGGGTTAATTGTTCTAACTTTACCCCCAGTCCTTGGGCTATTTTCCGCGCTGCGTCATACTCTAGGGTATAACCGCTGGTTTTACTGGTTTTGCTGCTGGTTTCCTCCTCTTCCTCCTCCTCCGGTTCTGTGGTATCAACTTTACCTGCGGAAAGAGTCCACAACCACATGGCGGTAAGGCGCGCATCTTCTTCAAAGTCAGTGGTATCGGTGTCAGAGAAAATCATACTTAGGGCTTCCCTTGATACCGCCGCCCACACATATTCTAGATATTCCTTCAGGGTGACAATTTCACCAGAAGCCTTTTCTACCCCGGAGTAGCGAGAGAAGATTTCTAAAGCTGGGCCTAGACACGCAAAGATAGCATCAGCACCCACTACCCCTTCCCCTGCTAATCTACCCATCCAATCATGTATGCGTTGGGGGAGTTCTTCCAGGACATCTCGCCAGTCGCCAATTTCCTCACAGGTGCGGGGACGACAGACTATATGGACTGAGGAAGCAAGGGCTGCTGTTCCCATTGCATTCATCCTATTTCCCATTTCTGTATCTATAGGCCAGGAACCAGTTATAGTCCAACCTGCATCTACCATGGCTTGTAGTTGGGCTTCCCACCCAGCAGTTGATTTATGAGCAAAGACAATTACAGCTATACCTTCCGGTGCTAA
The DNA here is from genome assembly GCF_015245355.1 of Anabaenopsis elenkinii CCIBt3563. GTDB lineage: Bacteria > Cyanobacteriota > Cyanobacteriia > Cyanobacteriales > Nostocaceae > Anabaenopsis > Anabaenopsis elenkinii. Next base: position 4,310,162 of record NZ_CP063311.1, read on the forward strand.
AAATCGGTTTCCTTCCGCCATAGCTTTTTGCATTTGCTGTTCAAAATAGGCTTTATCTTTGCCTCTGCTGGGATTTACAATACATTCTTCTTCTTTTGGTGTTAATTCATTTTTAAAATTAAGGCTAATAGTTTTAGGTAATGTACGTTTCAACCACACATAAAAAAAGTCCGATAAATCAGAATATTCAATACTGTCATAGTATGGAGGATCTGCCATTAATGCTTGAGCAAAATCATCTGGTAAGATATGGTTATTTGCAGGAATTAAGCTTACATTACCAGAAGAATTATATGAACCTAAAATATATTGAAAAACTTTATCAACTATTAAACGCCCCCAACTCCAACTCCAAGAATTACTAAATATTAAATTAGATTCTGCAAAATCCCATACCATTGGTATTGCTTGTCTACTAAATAATGCTGTAATTCCTTGATCATCATTTCCCCACCTAGTTAAAGAATTACCAAAATCAGCAAGTTTATCAACTGTTAATACTAAACAAGTTTGCACAGCCTCAGCCAAACCTTTATCTTCCCTATCTGCTAACTTTTCTCCCACATCTTTAACCAACTTCACCAAAGTAGTTAAAGCTAAACTTTGCCGATGAGTAAATAAATCTCCAAATTTATCTATTCCGTAAGATTCTAGACGAAAGCTTCTACCTTGAGGTGGAGTAGGTTCATCAGGAATTAAACTCAAATCCCCAGAATGCTCTTTCACCCGCCTTTGTAACTCAACACCAGCCTTTACCACAGCGTCTAAATCCTGCTGATTGGGTAACCGATAAAATCGCCCCTTAGTACCTTCCTTCGTAGTCACCACACAAAACAACCGTGCATCATTCGCCCCTCCCCGACGGGCTTTAAACTGTTTACGCACCGACGCTACAGGGGTAGTATACCCACAACAAGGACAAGTAGCGGAACCTCTTTTCACCGTCCCATCAAAACTAGGGTTTGTGACCTCTATTTCTGGGTTATCAGCGACTACCCATTTATTTTTATCCTTCTGGATAATTTCAAACTCTACCCGCTTCTGTTGCGGTTGGGGAATGATCCTTAAACCAATATTGCGATTACTCTTTTTACACAGATACAAAGACCGCATTAAGGGAACTTCCGCCCCACATCCTGGACCTTCACAAATAATAGTCCTAGCCCATAAATAGGCAATGGGGGTACTACCATCGGCATCTTGGGGATAAAATTGACCTAATTCTGTTTCTGCTGCTTCCTTTACCCACTGTCCCCAATGGCGCACCTCATCCGCTAACTTTTGCCCATATTTAGGGATATATTCCAACACCACCTTATTTAACAACACCGCCACGGGGTTAATATCAGAGGCGAAAGCATCCCCACCCACCCGCAGTGCTTCCAGTGGGATGGAACCACCCCCAGCAAAAGGGTCAACCACTAAGGGTTTAGTTCCTGGTATCCCCCCTAAAGCTTCGTGTGCTGCTTGGGTTAACTGACGACTGGTTTCTAAATAATCAACTTGGGTAGAATTATCCCAGTTAGCAAAGTCTGCAATAAAATCAAGCAAGCTATTTCTTAATATATTCCAATCTTGAGGACTGTTAACATCTAACTGAGATTCTGATTGAGCTAATATTCCCCATTTACTCCAAACTTCAGTAGAACAATGTTTAGATAACTTCTCATCTGTGGCTGCTTTCACAGCAAAATTATGAATATATTGGGTAGCTAAATCGCGAAAGGACTGGGGACAGTTTACATCAACCGGATCAGGCCATAACGCCGCACAAAGAACAGCCCGACAAGCCGCCAAAGGTCGCCGCGCCCACCAAATATGTAAAGTAGAAATATGTCCATGGCGGATTGATTTCTCTCTTCTAGCGTGGGCGGAAATGCGTTTAATAGGTAGGTCAACCTCAATCAGGCGTTTAGGGTATGGCATTATTTAGAAAATCCGGGAGGTATAGGCGGAGCAATCAACTATAAATCTATATTTTCGGTGAAATTAACTTTTTTATATAATTGCTGCACAGACAATTGTAACTTAACTGTTGACAGATTTAACTGAGCATTTTCTGTTTTATACTCAGTCAATATCCATTGATGTTCACCAGTCTTGACATATTGCATCACATAATATTGACTCTGGTCAATTAAAATATATTCTTTCAACTCAGGAATTGAGCGATAATAGAGAAACTTATCCCCCTGGTCATAATCTTTGGTAGATTTCGATAAAACCTCAGCAATTAATAAAGGATTTGTCACCGTTGTAGTATTTGTGCTGTAATAAACAGGTTCACCCTCAACAACCATCACATCAGGATAGGTAAACTGTCTATACTGTGGTATCCACAACTTGACATCACCAATATAAACTTCATAGTTCAAATCATCTAAAGCTAAATTTAACCTAGTGGCGAGATTTAACGCCAATTTATTATGATTAGTAGTCCCCCCAGTCATCGCTATAATTTCCCCATCTCGAAATTCATTTTTATCATCAGCTTTCGCTTCTAGTTCTAAATATTCTTCTGGGGTATAGTAGGCTTTAAGGATTTTGATATTCTGGGTAGTGGTTCGTAATTTCATAGATTTATTCAGGATAAATTAGGTATAGCATAAAACAATAAAATCCAGTCCCCTCCCCTTACAAGGGGAGGGTTAGGGTGGGGTGAAACAATAGTTGATACACTAATCATGACTTATCAAACATCCTTTAACGTAATAAAGAAATAAACCCAGCTTGTTCAAAATGTTTATCATAGGCAAGTGCTTCTAATATATTTTTTTCAGACATAATACAAAATGATGTACAATCTGTCATACTCCATGCTTGATCTAGCCTTTGACTATACAACTCCAGCCCACGTTTAAAGAGGTTATCTGTTTGTATAACTACTTCAATCTCAGGATTATCAAAGCAGTAATTAATAAACTTAACCACCTTTTGTTTATAAAAAACACCTTTTGCAGAAAAGGCATTTAGTAATTCAGTAAATACCATCTCACTGGTCACCAGGTCAATATTATTGATACGATTTGCTATTTCTTTAGCTTTTTGATGTAAATCATCATCAGGATTGAGTAAAGCAATCCAATAGCCTGTATCAGCAAATATTTTTCTCATAATTCTTCTTTAGATGCACCATATAAATAGTGATCTAGATTTTTTGATAAATCCCTTGGTAGCTGTAGATTATCTCCTGTGGGTGTTTCAGAATTGATTTGATCTATGAAATTTAACAAAGATGGTAAATCAGAATTATGAGAATTATCTTTCTTCACTATTTCTTGATTTGACCGGTATTTAATAAATAACAGGAAGTCTAAAACTTCTTTGATTAAAATATCAGGTGTTTGAGATATTTCATTGATTAATCGTTCTCTTGCAGACATTTACTTTCTCCTTAAAACAGGGAAACATCGGAAACAATCAAATCTAGTCCCCTCCTCTTACAAGGGGAGGGTGAGGGTGGGGTGAAACAATACTTGATACACTAATCATACCTTTTAAAACATCCTCTTAGGGAACACCGGATAAAAAGGGAAGTACAAAATCCAGTTCCCTCTTGAATAGAGAGAACTGGGTGGGGTCAAACAATATTTAATACACTGAACATAAATTTTAAAACATCCTTTCAATTATCCTGTGATAAGCGCCCTTGTAACTCCCGCACCCGCTCTAAACTTAAACCTGTAATTTCTCTAGTTTCTTCTGCACCCATACCCCTGCGGAGTAAATTAATGGCGATGGTTTCCTGTGCTTCCTGAACACCTTGCTGAATACCTTGCTGAACACCTTCCTGAATACCTTCTTGGCGAGCTTTGCGTTCCCAACTGGTGACAATTTCCATATATTTTTCCTCCTGTAATAATCCCATATTATTCGCCGTCACCTGAAATAATTCCTCTTCGGTCCCATTCAAATTGAGATAGACATCCACAAACCCTGAAATTAACTGCATCCGCGCTGGGTCTAGCTTCAAAGTAATTAACAGAGGATGTTTGGAAAGTGTTAAACAGGTAATTTTTATATTAGGGAACAGGGAACAGGGAATGGGGGATAGGGAATAGGGAATAGGGAATGGGGAATGGGGAACGCACAAAAAACAATAAAATCCAGTTCCCTCCCCTTACAAGGCTATCCATTACCCGGATCTTTCTTAACATTCGTGAGAGCGATCGCTCGCAAACCCCCAAACCTTAATCCTCCGTTGATGATTCTCAATAAAATAAGGGTTTTATCAAGAACAATAAGGTACATTTTGTCAAGAGTAGGGAAATTTTCAAGCGTTGAAACCATTGCCACATAAATGTTTCAAGATTGTTAAGAAAGATGTGAGTAATGAATAGCCTTACAAGGGGAGGGTTAGGGTGGGGTGAAACAATAGTTGATACACTAATCATGACTTATCAAACATCCTCTGAGGGTGGGGTCAAAGATATTTGCAGCAAATCTCTGGTGTTAATCTTGCCCATATCTTATATGATATCTCCTAAAATCTCCTCTGCTTTCAAATAAAAATGCTCAATTTTAATTAAAGGTTCCCAACCCAAGCGCACAGGGTTTTTAATAGTCACCACCCTAGGAGAAGACGCACAATTAAACACCACATATAACCAATAATCATGCTGTAATCTTTCCGCAGTTTTATATTCATTTGTAGTCAAGGCGACTTGGCCAATATTCCCCCGTCCCTTAACTTCAATAAACCTCACTTCACTAGCTTTTAAAGGGTCGCCAGAGTCTGGTTGACGGGAGATTAAATCAAAACCCCGGTTTTCTGCTTCCACACTCACAACCTCCCAACCTCTAGCTTGTTCATATTCTATCACTGCTTGAATGGCAATTTTTTCAATTTGCTCATCAGCAACCATGGGCGCAATTTCTGGGGATGTTCTTTGGGGATGGGGTAACACCCAAGCTCGCCCATGATGATTAATACTAGTAATGGTACAACTGGCTTCTTTTTGCAATTCTTCCCGACGTTGTTCTAATCGACCATTTAATTCAAATAGTCGGTCTTCTAATTGTTTAATTCGTCCTTCTAATCCCTGTTCTTTAGAGCCAGATTCCTTAAGTTCAAACAACTCTGCATATTGAATCTGGACTTTATTGATAATCACATTCAGACTAATTTCTATATGCTGGGAAATTGTCTTGACTTCCTTTTGTCTTTCGGTGCGAATTTCTGTTAAAAAGCTATTTAATTCTTGTTCAACTAATGCTTGTTCTACCTGTTCGCGACTGGGTAAGTTACTGTCATCTGGTATGGAATTAACCCAGTTACCATTGTCCTCACCTTCTCCACTGGTACTAGATACTAAATCTAAAAATATGGTTGGTTGACGGATGGTGATTTTTCCATCTAACTCTGTCTGGACTACATATAAACGTTCATGGAGTTTATTACCCCGTCCATCACTAATCCCGGCGGAAAATACATCTAACCTCCCTGGGGTGTGACGATGTAAATCAAAAAATACTGCACCGCGGTGCTGGTGTTCCTGTACTTTGGTAGCAACTTCCTCCCGCACACATTCAAATAGGGGATGTCCTGGGGTGACCCATTCTAAGGTGGGGTCATCTGTCAAGATATGTTTATCAAAGGTAATCTTTTTATACTCTCGCCCCAATTTACCAAAGCGAGTTTCTAATTTATCTCCCGTTCCCCACAAGGTGCGCGGAACCCGCCCAATTTTATATATTTTCTTACCCTTCCCTGTTTCCTTGGGATGAATCCCCGCTATGAATGCTGCTTGGACAAAGAAATCATGGATGACTTCGGGGACTAATCGCCGTTCCTTAGCTTCAGCAGATTTACTGATAATTTGTGACAGATTTAATTCCCGTCTGGCTAATCCTTCCAAGGCAGAATCGCTAATTTTACGGAAATGTTCTGTATCTACTTGTTCTACAATCCGATTCAGAATTGCCGACTCAGTGAGGTTATGGGCGTACATATCCCGGATCATCTTTTCTAACTCATTGGCGGGGAAAACATCCCCTAGGACGTTAAATACTTTACCGGTTCTTTCCGGGTCTAAATCCCTTTCAATGGCGCGAATCCGCTCAAACAGCTTCCATAGTACCTTACCTTCAGTGGTATTAATAGCGACAAAGTTAAAAATTAAACAATCTTTATCCTGGCCGTAGCGGTGAATACGTCCCATCCGCTGCTCTAACCTGACGGGATTCCAGGGGATATCATAATTAATCATGAACCAGCAGAATTGTAAATTAATTCCTTCTCCCGCTGCTTCCGTCGCTACTAGTACCTGACACTCTTCTTTAAATTTCCGTTCGGAATAGATGCGAGTGTTGGGTGTATCTCGATCGCCTATTTTCATTGTTCCATGAATTTGGGTCACGGATAAACCCCAAGCTTGTAATTTCCCCACTAGATAATCTAAGGTGTCCTTATGCTCAGTAAAAATGAGCATTTTCATCTTAGGGTCTTGAAAAATTCCCTCCTGGGTAATTACTTCTTTGAGTTTGACTAATTTAGATTCTACTTCCCGTTTTTCTAAGCTCAAGGCTTGATGAATTAAAGCAGTTAATTGTAAGATTTCCCTTTGTAATGCAATGGGGTCAATAGAAGCTACCACACCTTCTAAATCCCCCATAATTTTTTCCTGTTCTGTGTCTGTTAAATCATTAAAGTCATCGGGAAGCTTTTTCTTAATTTGCTCTTGACGATGGGCTTCTGGATCTTCTAAAATTCTTTGGCGTTTATCGCGCATTCGTTCTAAACTGCGCCGCACAGCGTAAATACTAGAAGCAAAGCGACGTTGTAACATCGCCATGGTAAAACCTAATGCTCTACCTTTAGCTGTATCATCGGTTGCAGCTTTGATTGATTGGTCTTCTACATAGTCTGTCAGAGCATGATAAAATTCTAATTCTTCCGCGTCAATTTGAAACTCAATGGTATCAACTTTGCGATTAGTGAATAATTTTTTAACAATACCGGTTTCTGCATCGGGAAATGTTTTTAAAGATTCTTTGGTACGACGCAGGTAAAAAGGAGCATGATTTTGATCAATTGCAGCTTGTAAACTTTGCACATCCCCATACACATCTCTATCTAATAATTCTAGGAATAAACAAAAGTTTTTTGGGTCGCCCTTGTGGGGGGTAGCGGTCATTAATAAATAGTGGTCGGTAATTTGGGAGAGTTGTTCACCCAGTTTATAGGCTAAAGTTTTATTATCGGAACTGTAAGCACTCATTTTATGTGCTTCATCCACAATAATTAAATCCCAGTTACTTCTTAATAAACTATCTTTCGCATCTTGAATGCGAGAAACCCAAGATACAGAAGTAATCACTTGACTTTTGTCTTGCCAAGGATTAGAACCATAATTAGCCCGCAGGACATCACCCCGGATTACCTCAAATTCTTCGCGAAATTTGTCTTTTAGTTCTCGTTGCCATTGAAATGTCAGGTTGGCGGGTGTAATAATTAGGGTACGTTTCACCAGTCCCCTAGCTTTTAATTCTTTGAGCAGCAACCCCGCCATAATGGTTTTACCCGCTCCGGGGTCATCCGCCAGTAAAAACCGCAGCCTTGGCTGTTTTAAAAAATACTCATAAACCGCCTCTAATTGATGGGGGAGGGGGTCTACCCGGGCGATCGCCAAGGCAAAATAAGGATCATATTCGTAAGCTAACCCCAAACGTAGAGCTTCCACACCGAACCGAAAATACTGGGCGTTACCATCAAAGGGTTCTCTTTCCGGTGTAGCTTGTAACTGTTCCAACTGTTCAGCGTTGAGTATGGGTTGATAAACCTGATTAGTTTTGAGTCCTTTACCCGTGAGTTTAACTGCTGTCCCCATTGTTTTCACGGACAACACCTGTACTGGTTCTGGAAAGATGGAACCACGCACAATTACATCTTCTTGTAGCTGGTCAATTTTCATCGGGTTACCTCTCAATACTCAGGAGTATATCTGTTACCAGCACTCTACTGATTATATAAGTATAAGCATATTGAGGTAAACTTTAGGTGAACTTTATAGTTAAAATTGTTGTACTTAAAGGTGATGGAACTTAATAAATTAACTAAATATTTTTACATAAAATAACTTTTTAGGGTAGGTAAAAAAGCCCACCCCTCCCTCAACCTCCTTATAAGAGGAGGGGACTGGATTTTCTGGTTTCAGGATGAGCGCTGATTAATTTTCAACCAGGTAAAAACTTGCTCTGATGTCAGGTTTAAATCGACTCCTGCTAAAACTTGTAGGGGGGAAGCTCCTCTACAAATCTGAGGTTGTTGGTCTGGGGTCAAAATCAGGACAGAATAATCATCTGGATCAACCATCCACCCTAACTGACAACCATGTTTTAAACAATGTAAAAGATTATCAATAACCCGATTCGCCTTCTGATCAGGGGAAAGAATTTCAATAGACCAATCAGGGGGTGCTGTAAAATTATCCTCCGCTTCTCCCACTTCGTTGACTGCAATTCGCGCCCAAGCAATTACAGCGATATCAGGAACAATAGATCGCCCGGCGAAAGTACAGCGCAGTTCAGGTAAGGCCGTATATGCTTGGCTATGACTATCAACTTCAGTTAACAGGCGCTTTTGTAAAATAGAGTGGCGAGTTTTTGGCATTGGTTTTTGCATGGCTTCCCCGTCCATGTATTCCCATGCTGGGGATTCCTCTACACAGGGAAGTTTCAGAAATCCATCAATTGTCAGAGTTTGGGGGGAAAAGGTAGTCATGGTTTGGGAACTCAGCTTTTACTGTAGAATTACACAGGAGAGCAGCCAGATAAAATACTGTGCATATTGACAACTGCACCAATCACAGCGATCGCCGGGGCGGTAAATCCAGTGGCTGTAACTTGGGCAATAATAGTTTCTAAGGTTCCAATCAATTCTTGTTGTTCTGGTCGTGTCCCCCAACGCACTAAAGCAATGGGTGTTGCACAATCTAGCCCAGCTTGGCTTAATTGTTCCACAATATAAGGCAGATTCTGAACCCCCATGTAAATCACAATAGTTTGTGAACCTTGGGCGATCGCCTGCCAATTTACCTCTGGCTTATACTTATCCACTGATTCATGTCCCGTAACGAAAGTTACAGAAGAACTATATAACCTATGGGTTAAAGGTATACCAGCATAGGCAGGAGCCGCCACACCCGATGTAATACCCGGCACAACCTCCACAGGTATACCAGCAGCCACTAAATCCGCCATTTCCTCCCCCCCACGACCGAAGATAAAAGGGTCACCGCCCTTGAGTCGCACAACTAGGGGGTATTCTTGAGCTTTGGTAATTAACAACTGGGTAGTTTCTGACTGTAGTAACGAATGTCTCCCCATGCGCTTACCTGCGTTGATTTTCTCCGCTTGGGGGTTAATCATGTCTAAAATCTCTGGACTAACCAAAGCATCATAAATCACCACATCAGCAGATTCTAATAAACCCTTACCCTTGAGGGTCATTAGTCCTGGGTCTCCTGGACCCGCACCTAATAAATAAACCTTACCCGTCACCGTGCGGCTCATGTATCTATTAAAATATAGTGGGAGAGTGAGAACCCCTACGCTTTAGCGAGGGGATGAAACGTGACTCAACAGGATTTATCCTGTCGTATCCTTACAAAAAAACTTTAACAGGTATTTACAAAGCATTTCTGATTAGTTAGGATAAAAAAGCATCCACAAATATGGTGAAAAACCCAAAAGATGCTTTCCTTAAGTAGCCACACAGCTAAATATACCTTTAGCCAAGGTGGGTAGGGGTTCTTGACAGACCCAAAACAAAGTAATTTACTTAATCTATTAGATTAAGTAAATCACGTTGTAAACGTTGCACAGCATGGCTTGGGCCTGCGTAGCAACATCAGTTTAGAATCCCCTGTGTTTCAACCAGGGGAGATGTCAATAAATCCCCAATTATCTCAGCTAATTCTCGACTTGCTCCCAAAGGCGCAGCCAGTTGGAAAGTCACAGTAGGAAATTGTAATTTTAGCCTTTCTATAGACAGAGCGATCGCATCAGTTATGCCACCTGTAAATAAAAAGTAGGGTAGAATTGCCACTTTTGTCTGTCCTGCAGCCACTAAAGCCTGGATACGTGATTCTAAACTAGGAGCCACAGCCCAATAAGCAGTAACTGCACCCAACTGGGCCGCTATGGTTTCTATAGGCTCTAGGGAACCAGGACGACGGCTACCATGGGCTAATAAAATTGTAGTTTCTGCTGGGATTGTCGCCATTTGCTGGGATAGCAAAGTAACTAAATCCCCGTGACTACCTAAATGGGGGTGCTGATGAATAATTATATCTTCACCCAGAGCCTGTTGTGCCAAAGCAATCTGCTCCGGAATATCCGCCATCACATGGACACCCGGTAACAGAAACACTGGGACAATTTCTAAAGACTTAACCCCCTCCCTCAAAGCAACACCAGCAAAGTCTTGAATCTGCTGATATAAAGGTTGGGGTTGTAATTCCAGAGCAGCTATACCTACCAAATGTTTACCATTACCCAGTTGCGCAGATACCAACTGTCCTAATTCCTCCATAGCCACTTGGGGGCGGGGGTCACGACTACCATGGGATACCAGTAAATATGCAGACATCATAATTATTGCGGCTTGGCAGTATAAGTATAAAAGCTATTAAAAGCTCCTACGGTTTCAAATTTATATAACGGTATCCAGGAACTGATTTTTAAATCAGTCCGGTAAACACTAAAAATGACAAAATCCTGCTTTTGGGTACTCCGTGCGAGGATATCCCGCATTTGGGGAATAGTTTGATCTACCAGATTGTCACATTGAGACTTGATTAAATTTTCTAAAAAATTGCTGGTTTTCTGGCAAACGTCCACCTTTAAATATTCTGTCAGCCGTTGTGTGGCATACTCTTCATATGCAGCCTGGGAAGGATTGGTCATAGCCATTGCTACCCCCAAGGCTAATAGTCCTAGAACTCCCGAACATCCGATAGTTGTCAGTGCTTTCATGGTTTCTGGGTTAAACTCGCTATAGTCATTCCACTGGAAATTGAGAAAATCCGCCCCTCTAAAAAAAGGTCTTGATCATTTTCTGATCATCGTGTTATAATCACAATACAATGGCGAGCGTAGCCAAGTGGTTAAGGCAGTGGTTTGTGGTACCACCATTCGTGGGTTCGAGTCCCATCGTTCGCCCTATTTTACCAGAGAGTACAATCAACAGTCTAGAGTGCTGGAGAACTTGTCATAAGAAACCTAGGGAATCTCCCCCAAAATTGTCTAACTTGAGTTAGAGTGAAATAACACTGAGTAGCATATATTCTGAGTAAAGAAAAAGACAAAGCAATTTGCCTGCTCATAAGTAGAAAAACACAGATAGATAGAGAATCCGTCTGTGTTGGTTTTTTGTGTTGATATGTCAAAGAGCGACGTGTTAAATGCAAATTCAATCTGAGGTTTATCATGTCTGAATTGATCCAAGCAATCTTAGATAGTGAAGAAAAAAGCGACTTGCGTTCCTTTTTGAGTCAGTTACGCCAGCAAGAACAAAAATACTTACTGCGTAACGATATCCTGAATGTATTTAAGGATTATTGCTCTAAGTCTGAGAAGTCAGAAACTACCGCGGCTTCTTCCCGCTTAGGGAAACTCATCTACTATACTCAGGAAATTATTCAAGAAGATTGCAACCTGTGCTTGATCATTCGTCCTAAAATTGCTCGTCAAGAAGTTTATCGGCTCACAGAGGATTTAAATTTTGAGCCGATGTCAGTACAGGAACTGCTAGACTTGCGCGATCGCTTCGTGAATAAATATCACCCCCTAGAGGGTGATCTACTAGAATTAGACTTTGGCCCGTTTTACGATTACACCCCAGTCATCCGCGACCCGAAAAATATTGGTAAGGGTGTACAATTCCTCAACCGCTATCTATCCAGCAAATTATTTCAAGACTCAAAACAATTGCTGGACAGCTTATTGAATTTCTTGCGCCTCCACCAGTATAACGGTGTGCAGCTGTTAATTAATCAGCGCATTAAGACTCAGCAGCAACTTTCTGACCAAGTAAAAAAAGCCATCACCTTCGTCAGCGAGCGGACTAAAGATCAACCCTATGAAGAATTCCGCTTTGAATTGCAGATGATGGGTTTTGAACCGGGTTGGGGTAATACAGCCGGGCGAGTCCGTGATACCCTGGATATTTTAGATGAATTAATTGATTCTCCTGACCCTCAGACCATCGAAGCTTTCATCTCTCGCATCCCGATGATTTTTAGAATCGTCCTCGTATCCGCTCATGGTTGGTTCGGTCAAGAAGGTGTTTTAGGTCGTCCCGATACTGGGGGACAAGTAGTTTATGTCCTCGACCAAGCCAAGAACCTGGAAAAACAACTACAAGAAGACATGGAGCTAGCAGGTTTAGGGGGGTTGAACGTCGAACCAAAAGTAATTATTCTCACCCGGCTAATACCTAATAGCGACGGTACACTATGCAATCAAAGGCTAGAAAAAGTTCACGGTACAGAGAACGCCTGGATTTTGCGCGTACCTGTGCGGGAATTTAATCCCAATATGACCCAAAACTGGATTTCTCGATTTGAATTCTGGCCTTATCTCGAAACTTTTGCTCTTGACTCAGAAAAAGAACTGTTGGCAGAATTTCAGGGTAGACCTGACTTAATTGTGGGTAACTACTCCGATGGTAATTTGGTGGCGTTTCTCCTAGCACGGCGCATGAATGTGACTCAGTGCAACATCGCCCACGCCTTGGAAAAGTCTAAATACTTATTTAGTAATCTCTACTGGGAAGAATTGGAGGATAAATACCATTTCTCCCTACAATTTACCGCTGATTTGATTGCCATGAACGCCGCCAATTTCGTTGTCAGCAGTACTTACCAAGAAATTGTTGGTACACCCGATAGCGTGGGACAGTATGAGTCTTACAAGTGCTTCACTATGCCGGAGTTATACCACGTAGTTAACGGCATTGAATTATTTAGTCCTAAGTTTAATGTTGTACCTCCGGGGGTGAATGAGAGTTATTATTTCCCCTACTCCCGCACTCAAGACCGAGTGGAAAGCGATCGCCAGCGAATTGCTCAAATGCTGTTTACCCTGGAGGACTCTAACCAAATTTTTGGCAAACTAGATGATCCTCAAAAGCGCCCCCTGTTTTCTATGGCCCGTCTTGACCGGATTAAAAACCTCACAGGTTTAGCAGAATGTTATGGTCAGTCCCCAGAATTACAGGAGCATTGTAACTTAATCCTAGTGGCGGGTAAGTTGCGTGTAGAAGAGTCAGACGACAACGAAGAACGAGACGAGATAATTAAACTCTATCAGATCATTGAACAGTATAACCTCTATGGGAAAATCCGCTGGTTAGGTGTACGCCTATCCAAATCTGATTCCGGTGAGATTTACCGTGTGATCGGCGATCGCCAAGGGATATTTATTCAACCTGCTTTATTTGAAGCCTTTGGTTTAACCATCTTAGAAGCCATGGTTTCAGGACTACCAACTTTTGCTACCCAATTTGGTGGACCTCTGGAAATTATTCAAGATCAAGTCAATGGGTTTTACATTAACCCTACAAACTTAGAAGAGACAGCCGCCAAAATCCTCTCCTTTGTCACCAAATGTAATCAAACCCCTGAATATTGGGATGCCGTTTCCCGACAAGCAATCAACCGGGTCTTAAGTACATATACCTGGAAAATCCATACCACTAAGTTGTTATCCCTAGCCAGGATTTATGGTTTTTGGAACTTTACCTCCAAGGAAAACCGCGAGGATTTGTTGCGTTATCTTGAGGCTTTATTCTATTTAATTTACAAACCCAAAGCACAAGAGTTATTAGCGCAGCATCAGCATCGCTAGAAGTTTAATTAGTCAACTGTTCCCAAGTTATTGGTCCGACTATTCCATCTACTTTGAGTTGGCGCTGGCTCTGAAAAGCCTTGACAGCTACCTCAGTCAGCGCCCCAAAATTTCCATCCACTCGCGTCCTATAGCCTTGAGAAACTAACAACCGCTGTAAAACTCTCACCACAAGACCTGAATTACCAAAACGTAATGTTAGCATAAATCACTCAGTATATTTGAAGTTGTAATTAGATCACTTACGCGTACAGGCAGTTGCGACCACTGCTGACTAAACATCTGATCATAGATAGCGGTGTCACCATACTACTTACAGTCAGTTGAAAATCGCTGTAATTTCCTGCTGTATTATGGGCAATATTTATTGCCACATGCATTTTAGTGTCTTAGATCAATAACTACATTGTCAACTGTTGCCAAGTTACTGGCCCCACTATTCCATCTATCCCTAATCTCCGCTGGTTCTGAAAGGCTTTGACAGCTGTTTCTGTCAGTGGACCAAAAGACCCATCAACTCGAATTGCGTAGCCTTTAGAAACTAACAATCTTTGTAGAACTCTCACCGCAGTACCTGAAGTACCAAAACGCAAAGTCGGTAGAGATTGGCCAGTGAAACTAGATGAAACTGCTGCTACTGTGATACTATTGTCCTTAGTAGCTGCCTTAGTCTGGTGATTCCTTTGGCTAGTTGTGATTGAGGCGAGCAGTTTTTGTTGAGCTAGGTGGGGGGCAGATGAGGTGGTTTGAGAAATTGCATCTGTGGGGATAAATTCCGGTGGCGTGATTTGAGAGTGATCGTTAACTAATTTACTTACATTATTCCTTAAATGCTCCGAGCTACTTTCTATCTGCAATGGTTGCACATTCGGTAATCTTTGCTGTGAAGATAATTGTCTGACGCTTAATATACTCGTCATTAGCAGGCCAATTTCGCTCATCGTTGTTCATTTTAGTAATCATTTAATTTCTCACTTGACAAACAAACCTGTTGTTAGTCCGGAATTATTAATACGGAAAAATTACCAAAATCTCTGTAATATTCTTTTGGCAACTATTAATTATAAATAATCTCATATTTCACTGATTATGCAAGCCTAAATTTCATTTAAGCTTAGTTAAACTCAACAAAATTACTTAAATAATTTTCACTTTATTAGTATAACCTGATATAATCTTATGGTTAAGTAAGTTTTTTTGTGAATTTTTGGTAAATTAATGGTCTGGTGCACTAACTCAGGTGAGAAGGATGTAAAACCTCTCTTGGGCAAACCATAGAAAATTAAGCCTCACTAGCCTGATTCAGCACGGGGATCATCAAACCTGGAGAATATCACATAGTATCTGATCAATAAAGTCGGTTTTCTGGTTACTAAAAGCAGCAAGTCAGCAAAAACCCTGGAGACTTTGAGACACTGGGAGATAATCACGGAATGTCAATTCAAGATACATTTGAGAAAGTCAGATGATTCAGGACTAACCCATTATATTGAAACGGAGATTATTTGTATGTTTATTAGCACAAGTGTTGAATGTTAAGAAAGAGGGTATAAAAATTGCCCAAAATATATTAAAATTTGGGCTAGCTATCTAAAAGGTATTGTTTAATGACGATTATAAATTCATTTCCGAAGATTGTCAAAGACATCCTCAGCCCATTACCAAAAAACGATTATCCGGTATTGAATAGCCGTCTGTTCGTGGAGTGTTGGCTAGCTTATGCACTGGATAATAGCTTAACGAGTATGCGGGATTTATTTAAAAGATTAAATCATACAGGGTTTAGCGTGAATATTGGCACATTCTCCAAAGCCAACACACATCGAAGCCAAGAACCATTCCAAAAAATATATCAGCAATTAAATCAATTAATTCAGAAAAAAGCCCAGAAGAAGTTACATAATAAATACGCAATATGTCCAATTGATTCAACCGTCATCACATTGACAAGTAAATTACTATGGGTGTTAGGTCATCACCAAGTAAAGCTTTTTAGTTCTCTCAATCTTGCCACGGGAATTCCAGAGGATAATTTCATCAATTTTGGGCATAAACATGATTATAAGTTTGGCTCAAAAATGATGTCTAAATTGCCAGCAGATGCTGTTGGAGTAATGGATAGGGGCTTCGCCGGATTAAATTTTATCGACGAATTAAACCAAGCTAGTAAGTATTTTGTTTTACGAATAAAAAATAATTGGAAACTAGAGCCTGATTCAGAAACTGGACTAGTAAAAATTGGTTCAGCTAAAGATGCTAAAGCTTATAGAGTGATTAATTTTTGTGACTTAGAAACTGAAGTAGAATTCCGGTTGGTTACTAATTTACCAGCCGATGGAGAAGCACCAGTGACAGATGAAGATATCCGGGATATTTATCGCTGTCGATGGGGAGTCGAACTGTTATGGAAGTTCTTAAAGATGCACTTGAAGCTGGATAAATTAATTACTAAAAATGTGAATGGTATTGCGATTCAACTGTATGCAAGTCTCATCGCTTATCTAATTTTAGGACTCGTCTCTATTCCTAAAGAATGGGGTGATAAGTTATTAGATAAATTTCGCTATCTCCAAGCCTGTATGTGTCAACAAATCAGTTACGTCCATTGGATGGAAGATATTATGCTATGTTGACATTTTCACCCTTGATAAGACTACTATACAGAATTATGTAAAGTTTTGTAAAGACATTCAACATTTCTGGTTTATTAGGTGACTATATATTCTGAGTTTGTTTTTTTCAACCCCTGATCAAATTTTCAGTTATTGCAGCGAGTAAACAAATAATATATTCCTCAAATATAGCATTTCCCATGCTCGTGAGGTACAAAGTTGTTTAGTTTCAGGGAACTAGGGAACAGGCAATTGATGTGTACTTCATTAGCCTGAAAAAGGCTTTATATTCCTCAAAGAATTTCAACCGTAATGATACTAGTGAATTAGTCAGATCATGGTCATGGATAAATTTTTTTTTACTGACTATTCCCTCGTGAAATTTTGAGGAATCAAATAGGCATCTTTTGAAATACGTATATATAATAAGATAAGTTAATATCACCTTGTGCAGTTAGGTTTCTTAGTTTACAGTATTGTTGCAGATTGTACTGTCTCTAGACTCAAGGCGGATATGTAAAATAAAGTTGTAATTGATGGAGAGTTTGTAAAATTTTGTAGGGAAAATAGCCATAAAAGTCTGGAGTTGAGCGACAATATCATTCTGACTAGATAAGTAGACCGTGCAATATTTGACTGACACTGCTGATCAAAAACCCTGATGTCTGTGGGTTAACGCAGATTTGTTACTGTAGTGAAACAGTTTTTGGGAGAATTGGCCGAACCATATAATCATAGTTTTATTATATACCGGATTCTGGATAGAAACCTCTGTTTAAAGGTTTAAATACCCGTATTCGGCGCAAGTGTAAGTTTTTTATGGAGATGAATATACATGACTTCTGCTGCTGAAAGACCAGTTAAACCCGGCGTAACCCTGACATCACACCCGACTGTTCATGAGAACAAGCAGATAGACCCGCTCAAACAGGCGACTGGTGTTTATGTAACGGTGCATGGCCATTTTTATCAGCCCCCACGGGAAAACCCTTATTTAGAAGCAATTGAACGTCAACCGAGTGCGTCACCCTTCCATGATTGGAATGAACGCATTCACTGGGAATGCTATCGCCCTAATGCTTTCGCCAGGGTCTTTAATGACCAGGGGGAAATAGTCGAGATTGTGAATAATTACGAATATTTCAGCTTTAATATTGGAGCAACCCTGATGTCGTGGCTAGAACGCCACGATTTTGAGGTTTATCAGCGAATTTTGGAAGCAGACACCAAAAGCTGTCAACGCTTGCAGGGTCATGGCAATGCGATCGCCCAGGTATACAATCATATAATTATGCCTCTGGCCAATGAACGGGATAAATACACCCAAATCCGCTGGGGTAAAGCAGATTTTCGCTCACGCTTTGGCCGCGATCCCGAAGGTATGTGGCTAGCAGAAACAGCGGTAGACTATGCCACCTTAGAAGCGTTAGTAGCTGAAGATATCAAGTTTATTATCCTTGCACCATCCCAAGCCCAACGTTGTCGCCCCCTACCCACACGGGATGATCCTCATCCCCAATGGCAAGAAGTTGGGGGTAGTCAAATTGATCCCACCCGCCCCTATCGCTGCTATTTACAGGGAAGCAGGGATACTGATCCCCAATCCCGCCCTTACATTGATATCTTTTTCTACGATGGCCCTATTTCCCGGGATATGGGCTTTAGTGATGTGGTTTATAGTTCTAGTCATTTTGCCGGACGTATCGGTTCAGCAATACGTGGGGATCACCGACCAGCACAATTAATTTCTGTAGCTACAGATGGGGAAACCTTCGGACACCATAAGAAAGGTACTGAAAAAACTTTAGCCTACGCCTTTATTGGAGAATTTCCTCAGCGCCATTGGACTGTCACCAACTTTGCTCACTATCTCAGCCTCAATACTCCCACTTGGGAGGTGGAAATTAAACCCGCCACAGCCTGGAGTTGCGCCCACGGGGTGGATAGATGGCAAGATGACTGTGGTTGTGGTGGTGAAGGTGGTGTGTGGCATCAAAAATGGCGGCGACCCTTGCGGGATGCTTTAAATTGGCTGCGGGATCAGTTAATTGATGTCTATGAGAAACATGGCCGGCGGCTATTCAATGATCCCTGGTTAGCACGGGATGAATATATTCAGGTGATCCGCGATCGCTCTGTGGCTAATGTGAACAGTTTCCTGTCTCGCCATCAAACCCACAAACTCACCCCCGCAGAACAGGTTGATGCTTTGCGCTTGTTAGAAATGCAGCGTCACGCTTTACTGATGTTTACTAGTTGCGGCTGGTTTTTTGAAGAAATTTCTCGCCCAGAAGGGACGCAAATTCTCCGTTATGCTTCCCGTGCTTTGGAGTTGGCTGGGGATGTGGCTGGTGTACAGTTAGAGAAAGCTTTCATCAAACGCCTATCTTTAGCCCCCAGTAATGTGGATGTTTTCCCAGATGGTGGGTCACTTTATCGCCAAATGGTGCAAACTGCCCAAGTGAGTGTCAAGCAAGTCACAGCACACTATGCTATTAGTTCTCTGTTTGCTAATCAAAAATCTACCCAAAAGCGCATTTATTGCTACAGTCTTGATGAGATTGATTACCAGCTGCAACGTATGGGTTCCTTGACCTTGGCGGTAGGAAATTTAAAGCTGGTGTCAGAAGTTACCTGGGAAAGTGAAAGTTTAGTATTTGCTGTGCTGCATTTGGGCGGCTGGGATTTCCACTGCTGTACCCAATTATTTACCGGTAGACGTGAGTACAGTCAGTTGAAAGAAAAGCTGTTTACCTCTTTAAAACAGGGGAGTGCTGCCCACAGTATCTTGGTGATGACCCAGCTATTTAGAGAAGAAACATTTAGCCTCCAGAATCTCTTTGCCGAAGAACGTCACCGGATTATGCGCCTTCTGAGTCAGGAAACACTAACACGGTTAGACCAACTTTATACCCAGGTGTATCGGGATAATTATGGATTATTGATGGCCTGCCACCGGGATGAGTTAGAAGTACCCCAAGAGTTACAGGTAGCCGCGGAAATTGCTTTGGGCGCACGCTGTATGGTCATACTGCGATCGCTTGAGCAAGAGATCACAGACCCAGTATTAAGTTTAAATCACATTGTAGAATTAGAAGCGATCGCGACTGAAGCTCAGAATTTGCACTGTCGGTTAAATATTCCCGAAGGTAAGCAAATTCTAGAACAACTGATCATGCGGTTACTGTGGCGATTATTACACGATGTCAATGGCAGTTTCGCCACCCAAATCCAATCTTTAGAAAGGTTGATTGATGCCAGCTATCAGCTGAATATCAACGTTTCTTTGGACAAGTCCCAGGAGCTATATTTTAGCTGTCTATCCAGTCAAATTGAACCTTTATATCTGACGACCTTGAATAATACAGAAGAAAATTATCAATGTCGTCAATTACTGAAATTAGGACAAAAGTTAGGCGTTAATGTTACCTATATTCTGAGTCAGTTTGAGTAGTGATACAGCAGTTGTGCTGACCTGATCAATCTTGTGGGGTGCACATTGTGCGATTTTCTCCCTCACAAGAAAGGCACAATACTAGACATTCAGAGGATGCTGCTTTTCTTTACCCTGGTAATCATCTTCATTGTTCACAGGTTTGGGATCTAAGAAAGCTTCTCTACCGGTAATCAATCTGGAACGACGATTACGGGTGATATAGTTCCAAGCCCACTGAATTACTACTACTAATTTAGTGTCAAACTCAATTAAGAAGTAGATGTGAATTACTAGCCAAAATACCCAAGCAATGAAACCTGAGAGTTTGACTAGGCCTAAATCAACAACGGCTAAATTTTGCCCAATCATCGCCAAACTACCCACGTCGTTGTAATGAAATTGTGGCAAAGTGTAACCTTGAAGTTTTCCTTGAATCAGTCCAGCTACATACTCCCCTTGTTGAGTAGCTACGGGTGCAACACCAGGTAAGGGTTTACCAGTCTGATGGGAGAAGTTAGCTAAATCTCCCACAACAAAAATGTTTTTATGTCCCTTGATGCTCAAGTCCGGTTCCACAATCACACGTCCAGAGCGATCGCATTCTACACCTGTACGCTCTGCTAGAACTTTCCCCATTGATGACCCTTGTACACCAGCAGCCCATAAGACTGTTTTTGAGGGGATTTGCTCAACTTCATCCCCACTCTTAAAAGTAACGATATCATTTTCAATGTTGGTCACCCTGGTGTTAGTTCTGATCATCACACCCAATTTTGCCAAAGCTGATGTAGCTGCTTTCGATAACTTGGGCGAAATGTATGGGAGGATGCGATCGCCCCCTTGCAATAGTAAAATTTTCGCCTCGGAAGTATTGATATTGCGGAAATCTTCTTGCAGTGTTTTGTATGCTAATTCTGCAATCGCACCTGCTAATTCTACACCGGTCGGACCACCACCCACAATCACAAAGGTCAACAAAGCCTTGCGTTTTTCTGGGTCAGTTTCTCTTTCTGCTGCTTCAAATGCTGTAAAGATCCGGCGACGTATTTCTATAGCATCTTCCACAGTTTTTAACCCCGGTGCAAATGCTTTCCACTCATCCTTACCAAAATAGGAATGGTTAGCACCTGTAGCTACTACTAATGTATCGTAAGGGACTACCTGATCATCTAAAATAACCTCTTGTTTTTTGGGGTCAATATCACTCACCTTTCCTAACAGCACTCGTGTATTCTTACTTCTTCTGAATACGGCTCGCAATGGTGAGGAAATATCAGCAGGTGAGAGGGTACCTGTGG
The DNA here is from genome assembly GCF_015245355.1 of Anabaenopsis elenkinii CCIBt3563. Taxonomy (GTDB): domain Bacteria; phylum Cyanobacteriota; class Cyanobacteriia; order Cyanobacteriales; family Nostocaceae; genus Anabaenopsis; species Anabaenopsis elenkinii. The sequence continues at coordinate 4,331,359 of NZ_CP063311.1, forward strand.
CGACTTGATATAACAGTGGCTGAAATAGGTGAAAGTTCCGTTGGTCAATGAGGGTAATACTTACATTGGCTTTCGCCAGAGTCTTGGCTGTATATAGTCCACCAAAACCACCACCAATGATGACAACTTTATGTGGTGCATTCTTCCCAACTGAGACTACCATAGGAAATATTGCCTTCTGTTAAGAGCGTTAACTATTCTTAACAACTTTGTAACAAATTTATAATATATTTTGCCGTTTATTTAGAACACTTGAAAAAATAATAACTGTAGTCAAATTTACGATTTATTTGATTTACAGCATTTCCCATGCTCCTAAGGTAGAAAGTTTTTTAGTTTTAGGGAACACCGGAACAACCCAACACCATACACTATCTTTTTTAACCCCCAAACTTGGATACACAGGGCGATCGCACCCCCCGAGTAACTGGAAGAGGTAACTTCCATGGATCTGTATAATAATCTAATGATTCATTGCACAGCCCAGATCGCCTGTTTTCCAGTTACCAGGGAATTTCATGATCCAGTTGACACCATCGGTAATAGAATTAGTTGAAGAAATTGTAGCTGTTAATCAAGCCTGGAAACTAACTGCTGACATGGGAGAGCATACCTCAGCCATAGCAGACTCACTCGCGGATTTAAAGAACCGGTTACAAGTGCGACTCTTACGTACTTATGCACCCGAACAGGTTTATTTAGAAGTTGATACTTCTCCAGAAACAACAACCACAGAAGAACTTTATGGGTTAATTCTACGCCAACCAATAGGTGATTATTGGAATGCGGCACATCTTCCCGTGCGTGTAGCTCAACAATTGCTGTCTTCTGAAGAAATAGCCAAATTTACAATTTAGTGGGGAGTGTAGTCAAATGATTCAAGGCTTCATCAATATTTTTTGGCAGAATACTTTTTTTCATTGGAGTATTCTAATTGTTTTCCTGGTGGGAGGAATAGCCGAAGTTATATCTATTCTTCTGTATTGCAGTTCCACAAAAAGAGATTTGGAAGATACTAAAAAAAGTATTAATTACTTGCAGAGCCAGAGAAATCAACCGCAAAATTCACAGACGAATGAAGTTACTTTAAACCCAAATGGACGATTGTCCTGGTTCCGGAAACATCTAGCTGGAACAGATACTGAGGGAGGTTTCCAACCCAAAGTTGAGGCGGGAAAATTTGTATTATTACAATACCCAAGAATTTTAAATCCCTCTATTCGTAGCAGCTATTTGCGTTTTATACCTACCATTCTCATCGCCATTGGTGTTTTAGGAACCTTTTATGGGATTCAGGAAGGATTATCACAAATAGACCTGAGTAATATTAATCAAAACAACTCCAACTTACTAGAAGCTAGTGTCAATCTTCTAGAAGGTATGAAAACTGCTTTTTCTACTTCATTGATGGGGTTAGGCTCTAGCAGTGTATTTACTATTCTCTTAGCAGTTGGAGAAGCATATAAACGCTTACGTGGTCATGAATTACGCCAAAAATTAGATAGGATTGCTTTTGTAGAAAGTCCCACAAGGCTTTTATCTCGTTTTAACCTTGATGGAACTGAAAAAGCAGCAACCAGTTTAAGGGATGCTGCTGAGAGTATGAAAACCGGATTTCAAGAATTAATCCAGGTACAAAGTAAATTAAGTCCTGATGCTATTGGTCGAGAAGTGGGAGCAGTCATGTCTCCCATTTTTAAGGACATCAAAGAAGAACTATCAGCACTCAGAGAAATTAAACAGGATCAAGGTCAGGAAATATTAAGAAATTTAATTACAGAACAAAGAGAACAATTAATCAAACCCCTCATAGCTGAACTTACCAAGAGTGCACAACTGACTCAAGAAGCTTCTCAAGCAGTTCGTGAACTCAGAGAAGAACTGGGGGGAATTTCCCAAAGTCTCAGCACATCTGTAATGACTATCCAAAAATTCCAAGAAGAGACTTTAGTTAGATTGCAGGAATTTGCAGTTAGTTTGCAGTCTATCTTAACTGAATTTCGTTCTGATACTCAAGGAGTAATGGAAAGGGTATCTACAGAAATTCAGTCAGCTGTAACTGCAAGTGTTGAAGCGATAAATTCTCAGAGAATTGCTTTTGAAGTCAGTTCTAATCAAGCAGCCAATACTTTTAGAAGTATTCGAGAAGATTTAGAAACCGCACTACATACCCAAGCAGAAATAGAGCGTCAAATGCTCCAGGAATTTCAAGATCGAACCCTGGCGATTATCACCACACAAACTGAAAGTATTACCACCGTTGGTAATGAAGCATCTCAATTAATGAATGGAGCCAGAGAGAACTTAATATCTACTCTCTCTAACATTGATACTATGCTGCAAAATACCCGCATCACTGTACAGGAAGAACTACAGCAATTCCGCCTGAGTTATCAAACAGCTTTACAAGAGTTCTTCAATAGCCAAAATCAGTTACTAGAAGAAACCCTAGGGGAACAGCGTCAAGGACTAGCTCAGGTTGTCAATGATTTACAGACTGCTTTTAACGAAGAATATCACAGACGCTCAACTTTAACCGCACAAGTGGACGAAAGTATGAGCAGAATTGGGCAAACTGTAGAGAAGGTCAGTAATTTTGCTAATGTCACCGGGTTAACTTCAGGAGAAAGGCTAGCACAAATCCAAGAAATTACCAGGGGATTGGGTCGAGAAGCTCATAGGATTGAACAAACCTATGCAGCTATGATTCAACAGTTAAATCAGGCTTTGGAAATAAGTAATCAACATTTAGTTGATTACCTAAATCAAGCATCTGCATCTGAAAACCTGTTTTTCACCCAAGCAGATGAAGCCACAACCAGAATTTCTAATCAATTACTACAAGCTGCTAATTATCTAGTAGCTGCAGAAGCTAATCGTCGTCATCAATCTGAATCATGAATAATTTTAGCGATTGGGAACCAACACCACAAATAGAAGAGGATAACTCCAGCGTTTTACTCGCCATTGGCGATATGATGTCTGGACTGTTAATGATATTTGCGCTGTTGTTTATTACCGTTTCTTTACAGTTGAGTCAAAGATCAGAACCCAGACGTATTGTCATTGGAGAAGTGATTGGTGCTTTAAAAGCAAATAACGTGAAGGTAGAAGTTAATCCAGACACCGGAGATATTAGCTTGAAAGAAAATATCCTATTTCCAGAAAATAGTGCTCAATTAAGTGATGCTGGAAAAAGCACTCTACGATCATTTATCCCGGTTTACAGTAATGTAATTTTATCCAACCCTGAATATGAGAAAGAAATTACCCGGGTTGTGATTGAAGGACATACTAGTTCTAGTGGAACTTATAACGGTAATTTACAGTTAAGTCTGTTGAGGTCTTTTGCTGTTGCTGAATATATCTTCTCTCCAGAGATGAAATTTCAAACTAAATCACAACTGAGTCAAAAAATCCTTGCTTCTGGAAGGGGAGAAATTGAAGCTAATCCAAATATTGATGACCCCAATGATAGAAAGGTAATTTTCCGGTTGCAATTTAAGGGAGATAATTTATCTGGTATTTTTCCGTCCAAATGATTTTGACAACCTAGAAAATATGATGTTAAATTTTCGCACTTTATCCTTAAGCGATCGCCAGTCACCGGAACCAACCAATTTACTCCAGTTAGTCAACAATTTCCCTAACAGTGGACAATTCCGCCAGCTTCACAATCTCCCTAATGTAGAAACAGATACTTGGCGTTCTTTAGATCAAATTATCGAAACCATCCAATCCGGCAATATTGACGACATTCAACACATAGAATGGGTCTATTGTCTCCATAATAAGGCTGAATGGGATAAGCAACACCCAGAAATCAGCTATACAACTTCAGCATTAATCTGGAGAGCAGCAGTTAATAACTTACGGCTCCAACAAACTTTATTATGGCTGTTAGTGTTGAATCATAGCGAGTCACAGCCAATTATCAGTGAATCTTTAGTTACAAGTTTTTCTGTGTTTATCAGGGAATCAGGGGACAGTGACGCACAAATATTACAAATCATACAAGCCATCACCCAGGACGACTATCACAGATTAGCTTTAATTGCTAGGGAGAAGAATTGTACACCCCAAGAATTACTCAAGAAATTTAATCTTCCATCAACTGGTAATGCGGTGAATCAGGCTTTAAACTATGTAGTGACAATATTTTCAGACAGGAAAGACAAACCAGAATGGTTCCCAGAATGGTTACTGCGTTGTTTTGCGCAAATGTCCCACTCACAACAATGTCAGGAAGTTAATCGTTTATTGACAGCGATCGCCCCTGAAATAGGAAGCGGTTTTTTATCAATCGTAGAATGGTTACGTCAAAATTATGGACCCCGCACTGTTAATTCTCGGTGGAGTCAATTATCACCACAAGCTCAACTAGCATTACGTAAATGGATTGGTGCTGCTACTTGGGGAGATTTTGACAGAATGATTACAGCGTTAATCAATGATCGGAGTTCACAGTTACGAAACTTACGACAGAATAACAAGATATGTGACAAACTAGATTATGAAAGAAACCAACTAGAAAGACGTAAAGAGTTTTGGTCAAATTATAGCGATCGCTTTGAACGTCTGCGTATTTTAGTACCCGCATCAACTAGTGAGAATACTCAAGAATTAACACGAGATATTGATATTCTGGTCAATGATGATAGTAATGAGACAGAAATTTGTATCTTTGACTTTGGGGATTGGTTTATTGTAGAATTCTTCCGGGGTAATGGCAGTGAAATTTTACTGTTTAACCGCAATTCCTCTGCTAATGTGGAAGAAACATTATTTCAATCGCCAAATTTATCTATCTCAGATATTCGCCGTTTATATCGTTTTGGCGGTGAAATTCATGATCATGTTTTCCTCTGGCAATATTATGCGGAAAAGTGGCTGAGAACGCAACATAATATTTACCCGAATGACGGGATAACTCGTTTTAAAGGAATTCCTCCAAAATATAATCAATTTAGTCACACAACAGGTTTACCCACTCCTGCAGTAGATAAACAGAGAATCCGTGAACAACGTTTAGCACGCTGGCGCCAGGATATTCAAAGAATATACCAAGGACTTGGTATAACCTTGAAGAACTGGAGTAACTAGTAACATCTGAATCTAGATTACCATAGTGTGTTGTCCCGCACAACGCACTATTTTTTTCACGCAAAGGAGCGCAAAGGTTTAAGATTAACTACATTTACCCCAAAGGTGATTAATAATAACTTTTAAAATTCTCAATTCCCTATGATATGGGTGGAGTCAGCAACAATATATAGCAACCGCCAAGGAGGTTAGGACGCAAAAAGCAAGACATCCTCAATGGCATCTCGTAAAGAATCAAACCGCTCAAGTTTTTTGCGGATTCGACTTTTTAACCAAGACCAACATTTTTCAATCTGATTCAGGTCTGGAGAATAAGGTGGTAGGTACAGCACTTCACACCCTGCGTACTGAATCAGTTGTTGAATGCGCCCACCTTTATGAAATGTGGCATTATCCATCACCACAACCTGTCCTGGTTTGAGTGTGGGAAGCAAACAAGCTTCAAGCCAAGTCTCAAATACTATTCGATTACACGCACCCTCAACAGTGAAAGGAGCTATCAGCTTATGGTTACACAGCGCGGCAATTATGTTCACCCGACCTTCACGACGACCTGATTTAAGTGCATGGAAGCGCTGTCCTTTTGAGTTCCAACCGTAATCATACTGGTCTCGGTTGTCCATTCCTGACTCATCGAGGTATACAATCTTCTCCACAGGTAACTCAGACAACTGCGTTACGAAAGCCTGTCGTTTGACCTCATCGCGCTCACGGTAGCCATAAGTCTTTTTTTTCGCGTAAAACCAATTTTTTTCAAAGCTCTTGAGATTGTGCGATCGCTAATTTCTTCAGGCCAAAGTGAGGCCATCTCTACTTGGGTTTTATCGCCATGTACGGAAGCAAACTCACGAAATTTTTCCCAATCGGTAATTTTGTGACCATTCCCAGGACGCTGATTAGGCAAGGCTTGGAAGTCCCCCGTTTCGGTTTTTCGCTTCAACCATAGGGTGATGGTGTTGCGACTAATATTAAACATTTGACTGGCTTGAGTTTTCTTCAAGCCATCGAGTTCAATCGCTTGGATTACTTTTTGACGAAGGTCGTAACTGTACGGCTTGGGCATATACCTGTAGCAAGCGATCGCTTCACATGAAAAGGGACTACTTATAGTTTATGCTTAAATTACCTTGGCGGTTGCTATATAGGTTGATTATGCCACAGCGGGTAGTTACAGAAGTCAAAAGTTGGTTTAGGCGTGAGAGAATTGTGAGGAACTTAGAAATTTTCCAAGACTTTATTGTAATTTCTCTATGCTTGGGATTATTCGGCGTGATGCTGATTAGACTAGGTGATATGTTTTTGTTATTTTTACGTCCCTTGGATTTACGGGAAGTAACATCTGATATTTTGTTTATTTTGATTTTAGTAGAATTATTCCGGTTATTACTTGATTATATCCAGGAGCAGCAGATTTCTGTAGGGGCAGCGGTAGAAATTACTATTGTATCTGCTTTGCGAGAAGTAATTTTACGTGGGGTTCTGGAAATTCCCCGCGATCAAATTTTAGCTATTTCTGTATTTCTCATGGTTTTAGCAGGAATTCTCGCCGCATTACCTTGGATATCTCGATTTTTTGAACACGTTAAACTTACCAGTGAGGAAATCAAGCAGTAAAAATTCACTGATATTTTTATTTGTGAATTAAATTCGGTAGTTGGGCGATCGCCCAATTACCGATGATATTAATCATAAAATATTTTACCCAAAATATACTTTGTATTTTTTTATATTCAATCAATATCCTAGGGAAAAAAGCAGTTATTTATCTTGACTTAATTAATAGAATATGCGTGTCTGGGAAAAAGATCAGCGATACCAGATTTTTAGAAGTCATGGTAATTTAAGCTTTAGTTGATAAAATCTATGGACTAGCAGGATTACTGATATGCCTAGATCCCTTAATTCTTGAATTGGGGTAAAACTGTTCCTTGCAAATTTTTAGGTCTACATTTACAAATGTCTAAAAATCTCAACTCTCAAGAGTTAAAACCTGATCAACCCAATGATCAACCTCCTGCGGAATCTCAAACAGCAGTAAAACGGGAAGCAGATACACGCAGTTCAGTAGAAACTGGTTTATCAAAGGATACCGCATTTGTAGCTGCTCCTAGAGCCATTGAAGTGATTTTTGACCCTGGTAATCGCTCAATTCTGCTCTATGATGGCAAGAATCTTGTCAAACTAGCTTCTTTATATGCATGGCTATCTGGGAATCGTAAACCCATCCGTATGAATGATCAATCATCTGTTGTTGAAATTCATACCTCAGATGGTAGTTCTGAATATAATGGTACTCGCTATTTGATTGGCGAAGCAGCCTCCAGACAACCCCGTTACGAACGGGTCTACAATCGTCCTAAATTTGATGAATGCTTACTTTATCTGCTACCCTGTATCGGTAAACTTTTCCCCAAACAGAAAGATCTGACTCTAGCGGTGAAAGTCAATGCTACAGAAGCTGAACTTCATCAAAATCTTTTGGAGCAAAAGCTCAAGGGAAAGACAGAAGCTACTCTTGACGGACGGGATATCTCACTCACGGTGGAGTCTGTGACTGTTTTTGAGGAAGGTTTGGGAGCTTGGTATCTGCTGAATGATTCTGAACCTCAAATCAAAGGCCACTATACAGGAGTGCTAAATTTGGGCGGAGCCACTATTGACTCTATTTTAGTGGATTATGATGGCTATGTTTTAACAGAAGCCAGTTTGAGAAGTCCTAAGGGGGGTACATTTGACCTGGCCACGGAAATCAGACGCGTCATTACAGCTGACCGAGCAGATATGGCTTATCTAGAGGCCGATGTAATTATGAATTGTCTGGAGTTCAATGATTATGTCATTGATGGTTATGATTTCTCATCTATTGTCAGAAATGAGATAGATAACTGGTTTAAGTCGGTGATGGGAAAAACTCAAGCTGTCTGGTCTAGTTACTTCCATAAAATTTCTCGCTATATCCTTACAGGTGGTAGTGCTTATCTAGTTATTGATAAAGCTGCTCGTTCCCCCAAGTTCCACGTTACCCGTAACCCCGTATACGATAATGTTATAGGTCTCTATGGACGACAAAAAATTAATAGCTAATATGGATTTTGTCAGGAAAAAAATTGCTCGACGTAAGCTTCAAAAACGTTCCGGTTCAACCCATGTCTGGAGCATGACTGCTACGATCAAGGAAGAAAATTATGATGTGGTATTAACCGAAGGTGACAATAGCGAAACTGACAGCGTATCTAAAGTTGTTAACCGTGCATTAACTCTGATGCAAAGATTAATGGACTCTACCCAAACCGATACGTTTTCCGAAGCTATGGATGTCGCCCTTCGGTTGGTGAAGCAGACTAACTTATCTACTGTCAAGGAGTCTGAGAATGTTGTTTCTCAACCAGATCATTCAAACACAAACATTGATTTTGTTGATCCTGATTTTTTGAATGTCATGGGATAGTCAGACTCAGCTTTTAATTGAGGATAAATTACTGAAAATGTCGCCGAAAGCGGGGATCAAGTTTATCTGTTTTTTCCTGATTACAAGTAAAACACAGGGTCTGTAAGTTGCTGATATCATTTTGACCACCACGAGCTAGGGGGATAATATGGTCAACTGTCAGCTTAGTTTCTGAACTTGTTTTACCACAGCTTTGACATTGATATTTATCTCTTGCAAATACGTATTTTCTCACTGAGGAGGGAATGGGAATCCGGGGGGTTTTATTCATTAGTTACCATCACTTCAGGAATCAGCGACAATCTGCTGAAAATCTTCATTGCTAATTACAGGTAATAAATGATCATACAACTGCATAGACTGTAAACAGTTATTAATATGGGAGACTGCTGTGTTATAACCATCAATTTTCTCTTTAACAACATTCAGTAAGCGTTGATTACTCAGAATTTTGTCCTCTGCTTCCTGTTGTAAAGTTTTTTCCAAATAAGCACGGGCTTGGGAGTATTGCTGTAATATATTATCCTCTTGCTCCTGTGCCATGGCTAATAATTGCTTTTTGAGGATGGTGTTGATAGTTTGACGCAAAGATTTACAAACTGTCTGGGAAACCTTTGGTTCAAAATCCAACTTTAACAATTGTCTAATTGCTGGTTCAGCTTCTACCATACTTTGGGAATCGTAACTTTGGGAGGTTTGCAACAAAGTCTGACGAAACTGATATATAGAAAAAGTCCCCTCATCATAAAATCTCGGACTTTCTCGCACAAAGCGATCGCATTCCGCACTCGCTGCATTATCCAAAATCACTGAAACGTTTTTGGCTGTAGCTTTTACCTGTTCCTCAATTCCCCCATCATTACCTAACAATCGATACAATTGACGATAGTATTCTGATTTGCGAATCTTGTCAATTAATTGCCCAAACAAATTATTTACTAATTGTTGACAACATTCGCTCAAAATATCCTCTAACTCGTTTGCTAAATAATAAAATGCTTCTACTAAAATCGCCAGTAAAGGCGCAGTGGAATTGCGGGGATGGCTACGGGTAGAACGTTGATAAGCATCAGCGACGGAAAATGTGTTTAGTAACTCATCTAAACGCCGAATCATCCGCCCTTGTAGTTGGCGAAAATCACGCTCAAAAGCATCACAGGAATGATTAATTATTAGGTTGACCTCTTCTGTGATGTGCTGACCAAATTCTTTAGATACTTGCTGGAGTTGCTGATTCAGTCGTTGTAACTCCTGCGCCTTCATCCCCTCAATTTCTCGCGGTTGACTATCTAGTTTTATGTATTCAGTTTGATAATGTTTTTTTAATTTAATACAAACATCTTCTAAATCATCAGCCAAATTTTCAAATAGTTGTGGGCGCTTTTCTTCTACCAAATATTTAGTAATCGCTGTGCGAAATTCCTCAATACCACTATCTTGAATTAGCTGATTAATTAAAGGCGTTCCCTGCTCTGCTAAAATTCTGACATAATTCTCATTGGGAGTTTCATAACTGTTTACCGAAATCCGAAAATGACTGGATGATAATTTACCAGAATTAGCACAGTAACGGTTAAACTCATTAATAAATTGCGGTGTTTCTTCTCTCCCATTACTACTTTTAACAGTATCTGCAAAAACAGAATCTAACCCAAATCTATCGCTGATAGTTGTATGTTTAATCTGACTGCCGTAAAATCCCAGTAATCCACTGGTTTTATAGACCCTAGGAGCATCACGAAACTCTTTACTGATTAAGTCATCTAAGCGCTGCTTTAGCTGGGTATTATACCAAGTTTCATCAATGCGGTTGAAAGTGTAGAAAATGCGATCGCGTATTCCCCCATTGTCTCGCATTATTTCTAAAAGTTCCGTTTCCTCCTTGGTCATATCACCAGCAGCAGCAGGTTTTAATACACACACCACCGCTGATGTATCCGGATGTTGAATTTTAGCATAAGTTAACTGTGCATCCTTCTCCACCGGTGCATCAATACCAGGAGTATCAATAATTACATTTCCATCTTCTAACAGGGGATGATTGCAGTAATATTCAATTCGTTTTAAAACAGAGCTATTACTACCACGCCGCGCATATCCCGCAGCTTCCTTAATATTAGAAAAATTAAATTGCTCCATAGAATATGTAGCATTCTTCATCGTCTGAATATGTTGACGATTTGCCTCATAGCCATCAAGTAGTAATATTAAAGCCCTCCCTTGTTTTGCTCGTTCTGACTTACTTTCTCCACCTTCCTGCTGAATAATAGCATTACAACCTTGACGCAGTAAATCAATAATTTCAGGTTGGTTAATATTAGCTGCTGTTTGAAACCCCAATTTTTCACATAAAAAACTGGCTTGTTCCCGAATTTCTACTTCACTTAAAAAGGTTAAAACCACCCTTTCCTGATCTAATGGTGCATACTCAATTCTGCATTCTGTACCTGTAGCGTGTCCTTCTGCACTGTATAGTAATTCCCTTTCCAGTAGTGCATTAATCAACATCGACTTACCCGCACTAAATGCACCTGCAAAGACAATTTCAAACTGCGGTGAAACGACTTTTTCCAGAGAAGTTTGCACAGATGCAATATCTTCAGAGCGCAAAGATGGCTCTTGTTGCAACAGTTGTAATACAGTTTCAACCTGCTGTTTTAAATTTTCACACTGGGTAGGGAGGTTCGACATGATTCTTTATCTATAATCTAAGTATTCAGCCCGCTATTCCGGGGGCGATCGCCCCATCCATGATATATATTATTTTCCCTCTACACTAACCCAAACCTCGCACCACAGGATAAATCGCCACAGACTTTACCGTGGCTATACCTGTCTTTTCCTCTTCTTTCTTCTTTTCCTTCAGCAGGGAGTTGAGCGCCTCCACTTCCTCCGAATAGTCCCATGTGTTCCTTTTAACTAAATATGCATTTAAATCAGGGGTTTTGATTTTTCCCCCATGCTTCTGAATCAGGGTCACCAGGTTAGGCTTTAACTCCTCCAATTCCTGCTCTAGATTCGCCTGCATCTGCTTAATTTCCCGATATCTGTGAAAATACTCAGACTCATCATACCCTAAATCAACCAGGGGTAACTCAGGCTCAGTTAAGTTTTTATTTAGTGGTGGTTGGAACTTTTGAATATTCTTATATTCCCAGTCATGCAAATCATCCACATCATCCCAATTTAAGTAACATATCCACTGACCGCCATTACTTTTGAAATCCCCAGTCCGCTCATGGTTTTGGTGTCTGTGTCTTAAGCTACTCGTAGAAATACCAACATACCAAACCCTGTAAGCATCATCACATATAAAGTAAATACCTGGTGAATCAGGTAAATTATGGTGTTCACCTAGCATCACCTTAGCTAGTTTTTTAATTATTATCTCCATCACACAAGTTCATTAATTCCAGTATTTAAAGATACTACCATCTTTGGTATAAATAAAAAAATACCTCTAAAGATAGATTTAAAATCCTGAAAAAGAGGTACTGCGCCTTGATTTTAATCCTTCCCGTTCCTCCACACCGGAGGCAAAGTATCTAAATTTACTTTTTTTCTTTGACCTTCCCTGGTATTTTTCCACAGCACCGTAAACCCACCAGCACCTAACCTATACTGGGGAAACAGCCGATAACAAGGAATATCAGTTAAATGGGATTGATATTCCCCTAAATAACTGACTGTAACAGGTTTAAAATCAGGGAACCGTGACATAAACCATTGACAAACCTGCTCATTTTCCTCTGGAGAGTAAGTACAGGTCATATAAGCAAGATAGCCCTGGGGTGCAACTAATTGAGCCGAATTAGCTAGAATCCTCTTTTGTCGATTAGCACTTTTATTAATCGCTGTGGGATGAAAACAGCCAGGGGCTTTTTCACCTTTAGCTACTAAAGATTGTCCAGTACAAGGCGCATCAACTATAACTAAATCACTAGATAATGGGATTTGCTCCGTAAAAATACTAGAATCTCGACTCACCACAGTACAAGGGCTAACTTGACAACGCTTTAAATTAGAAATCAGCATCCCTAAACGTTTACCAATGACCTCATTGCAAATTAGTAAATTAGGTTGCAAAGCTTTCCAAGCAAAAATACTCTTACCCCCTGGGGAAGCACACATATCAAAAACTAAACCCACCGACGGAGGAATCATCAATAAAACTGTAGCCTCAAACACAGAAGAAAAATCTAAACAATAAAAATCACCTTGTTGATGTAGAGGATGTTTACCAGGCTTTTCTGTTAATGATAAACGCTGCACAAAATCTGGTTGCCAATTTATTGATGATTCTACCGAAAAAGGTGATAAATTAGGCTGATTTTGACACCAAATAATAGCAGGGTTAAAGGGTTGAGGATTCATTAATGAATCAACAAATTGCTCTTGTTTATCAGGGTTTTCAAACAAACGACGTGAGAGCTTAAGTAATAAATTCGATGGCTTTTCCATTAGTAAAAATGTCACAGAAGAACAATGTTATAGCTAGTCTTAGCTGCATACTGAAAATATCATGACCGGTTAATCCAACTGAATCAAGAATGTTTGCTCCAAAACTGTTCGGAGATAATCATCAATGTTGAATAATTTCCCGGATAAATTACGCCGAGAAGCGCAATTGTGGCGAGATGAAGGGCTAATTAGTGCTTCACAGTACGAAGACTTAGCACAACGTTATGGATTTAAGAACCTAGAAGCAGCATCACGCGATCGCTTTGTGGTCACTGCAATTGGTATAGGTAGTATCCTGTTGTGTTTAGGTATAATTACCTTCATAGCCACAAATTGGCAATCATGGTCACGAGAAGTCAAGTTCATCTTGATGATCAGTTTATTTCTCTCCACTAGTATCACGGGCTTCTCTACATGGGTAGAAGCTAAATCTGGGAACAATGAAAAGAGAAAACAGCAACAAAGTAAACGCATCTTGGGAGAAGGACTACTCATTCTGAGTGCCTTCATTTTAGGTGCAAACATATTGCTCATGGCAGAGATTTTCAATATTAATGGTTCCCCAGCACAATTGTTTTTAGCCTGGGGATTTGGGGTTCTGGTCATGGCCTACAGTTTGTGTTTAAACTCCCTGGGAATTATGGCTATTATCCTCAGCCAAATTGGTTACTGGGCTGGAAGAGGAGACTTTGGGGTTTCCACACTTGACTGGAACTGGGTAAGTTTAGCTGTTCGACATATGCCCTTATTGTCATGGTTGCTCTTCGTACCCTTAGCATACTTTTGTCGCTCTCGCTGGATTTTTGTCTTAGCAGCCTTTGTGTTTGCTGGTACCTTGCAGTTGAATGTCAATCCCCTACCACTGCTCAACCTTGACAACATAGCCCCTTGGGCAGCATCCTTTGCTTTTGCACTGCCACCTGCATTATTCTGGAGTTATGACGATTTACTGTTCCCCACAGTCAATTACAGGTTATTTCAACCCCTCGCGCGTCACCTCGCCTTAATATTTTTTAGCTTAGTGTTTTATGTCTTATCTTTCCGTTGGCAATGGATAGCCCCAACATTGAATCCTTTTATGTCCACTAGCAACAATAACCTATTCATGTCTCTCCCTGTGATCGATTTAGGGGTTCTCAGTGGTTTAGCAGTATTACAATGGTTATCAATGCTGCGTCTGCGCAATAATCCCCCCCGCCGGGAGGTGATTTTTACCCTGGCTGTTATTGTTACCTTTTTGGCTTTCATTATTATTACACCTTTCTGGCATCTAGCTATTACCCGCATTGATGAATTAGGCACTTTCATCTTTAATGTGCTTTTCGCCTTCTTAGCATTCGGGTTAATCCGAGAAGGATTAAAGTTAAACAATAGGAGAACATTCTGGGGAGGTATGCTATTATTAACCTTACAAATTATTAGTAGGGTAATAGAGTATAACACCGACCGACTGTTTCAGTCCTTGGTGTTCGTCATCTGCGGTTGGGGATTAATTACCGCCGGACTATGGTTTGAACGTCGTCTACCTAGTAAGTCTAATTCATAATTAAACTTTTGTAACAATTACGGAAGTTTTACTGGGTGGTTTACCCTTGTTAAAGAATCTCTGCGTTAGTCCTCATTCTGCCAATTTCACCAGACAAAATTTTGGCCAATAATAACCCTTCATCTGAGGACTAGGCTGATGAGAAATAATTCCTCTGAATCAACTGGAAACCAATCATCTAAAACATTATCCCCTGAAGTTGAATTTTCTGAAAAGCTCACCTTTAGAGATTACCTCATTGCCACTGAACAAAAGGCAAACCAGCCCCTACCTTTTTGGCGGCTCTTAGTTCCCCTCTTAATTCAAACTGGAATTATCCTAGCTGTTCCCACCCAAGCACTATACACTAACATCGCCGGTAGGGATGTGATCCTGCAAACACTGGCTCAAGACCCTAATAATGTCGTGCAAGATTTTTCACTGACACTAGAATACAATATATCCCGTGTACAAAATTTGCGCCGGCTTCCCGGTTGGAATGATTTATTTAGAAGCAATCAGGGGAGAAACAGACAGCTGCTCCCAGGGACTAATTTATACGTGATTTTGCAAGAGCAACTTGGTTCCGATCGTGGGGTTCCCAGTCCTTGGCGACCAATTAGGGTGACTAGGAATTTACCTGACTTTCTTCCCAGTAATCAAGTAGCCATCAGAGGTGTATATCAAGATAATTCCATTAACTATGGAATAGAAACTTATTACCTTCGAGAACAACAAAGACAGCAAATTAGTAACGACATTTTCCGCAGCGCCCAGCAAACTAGAGGAAATCGACGCTCACAAATTCGACCCCTCACCGTCAGAGTTAGAGTAGACCCTCAAGGTAATGCTATACCCGTTAGTTTATGGGTGCGCGATACCTACGGCGATCGCAGTTATCGCAATTATCGCTTTTAATCCTCATGGCGTAAATTCCATGCTACACCGGCCGCCGCCCCTGCGCCTGCTACCAAACCTGTAGCCATTCCTTGGATAGTTCTTTGTATGGGGTCTTGTGTGAGACAATCACTAGTCACAGTCTGAGATTGTAAGCAAGAATTACTTTCTGCCCAGCTGGATGTACCCCCTAGAATTACACCCGCTAAACTACAGGAACAAACGAGCAACAACAGGCGCTTGGTTTTTCTATCCATAGATGGATGCTTTCAAGGTGAGGATGAGATAACTAACCTCAACTAATGTACAGCTGTTTCTCTAAATTGACCACTCACTACTGAAAATCCTTGTCCATGAAAAACTGCTGTAAGTCATAAACTCCAGATTGCTCTTGAGTAATGACGTTGGTATAGCTTACCCTAGGTATGCAATATTATTGTGTCACACCCAATGCAGATGGATTGGATTAGCTTACTCAAAGCTCAACAAGCTGACTTCCTTCAACGTGTGAAAAAACCTAAAACTTATGATTTATCCTTGCTGGAAAGTCAAGTTAAAGCATCTCACCGTGAGAGAATAGTATTTTACGGTGAGCAATTGCTGAAAATATCCGAATCTTCCCGCCAGCAAGCCGAAATTGTCGCCAAAAATCCACCCCCCACCCCCCCAGAATATCCCGACCCGGATGACTGGGGGATGACTTTTCCCGAATACTTCCAGAAACAAGCAGAAGATTATCTTTTCCGAGAGCAAATTGTGGGGTTAGTCATGGCTGAATGTCTGGGTAAGTTAGTCAAAAAAATCCCACAGAACACTCCAGAAAACATCCTCTTAGATGATGAAGGGAATTTGCGCACAGAAAGCAAATTTCCTTACCTATTGGCTAGTAATCCT
The DNA here is from genome assembly GCF_015245355.1 of Anabaenopsis elenkinii CCIBt3563. Taxonomy (GTDB): domain Bacteria; phylum Cyanobacteriota; class Cyanobacteriia; order Cyanobacteriales; family Nostocaceae; genus Anabaenopsis; species Anabaenopsis elenkinii. The sequence goes on from NZ_CP063311.1 coordinate 4,347,687, forward strand.
CAGTTGAGTATTCAAGTTTACGCAGTTGATGGAGAAAGTGTTAATAGTATTAAGAAAAATAAAGTTAGATGGTCAGTTACTCAGGATGATTTAAGGAATTATCAAGTATTAGTTTTTCTGTGTTTACTGCATCCATTTACCGATGGAGAATGTTATCAAAAGCACTGTATAGTGGCGGGATTTTTACCGGCGAGCCAAATTGAACTTCCCGAACCAAAACTGTATCTTACTCCCAGTCATTTATTATATACGGGAGGTTTGAGTTGGTACTTGGAATCATTAGTTACCCAAGGAAATATCAAAAAACCTATACACCCATTAATTGAGCGACAGATAATACTAGAAACAGTTCAGACTGTACCAGCAGAACATCCCCAAAAGGCAATAATTGGTGATTGGGAATGTTGGCAAACATTGAAAGGCCACACAAGAGGTATTAAGTGTATAGCTTTTAATTACAGCTGTAAGAATGGTACAACCTCCCCTATATTGGCAAGTGGCAGTTATGGGGAAACAAAAATATGGGATTTAGGCAAGGGTGAATTAATTCAGACATTATCAGAATATCCTTGGGTGGTGTCTGGCCGGATAGATATGGTAAATTCTCTAGCTTTTAGTGCTGATGGACAAACTTTAGTTACAGGTGGCGCTGATTCTACGGTGAAGATTTGGCACGTAGGTGCACTAGATTTAATCGATATTCTACACAAGCATAATGGTATAGTGCGGTGCGTTGCATTTACACCAGATGGATTGCTGTTGGCAACGGCAGGAGATGACAGAAAAGTATTATTTTGGGATTTGACTCAACGTCAGGTAGCGATCGCCTTATCCTTAGATGATACAGCAGCTCATTCCCTAGTGTTCAGTCAAGATGGGCAAATATTAGCTACAGGTAGCTACCGTAAAATTAAAGTTTGGCGGACTTCACAAGCCAGGGAGTGGAAACAGCTTAAAGAGTCATCACCCTTATACAGCCTCAAAGGTCATACTCACATAGTTTCCGCCATGAGTATCAGTGCCGATGGTAAACTACTCGTCAGTGGTAGCTGGGATCAAACAATTAAAATTTGGAACTTGGAAACAGGGAAATTAATTCGTAGCCTCAAGGGTCACACAGATAAAGTATATACTATCGCCTTAAGTCCAGATCAAAAAATTATAGCCAGTGGTAGCGCAGATCAAAGCATCAAGTTATGGTACATAGAAACAGGTGAATTACTAGCTACTTTTAAAGGCCATAACCATACAGTTACAGCCCTAGCCTTCACAGATTCCGGCGATATGTTAGTTTCTGGCAGTTTTGATAAAACCATAAAAATTTGGCACAGAAGCTAATTAGATGGGAGTTCGATGGGGTGATGAATCAAGTTTAGATATATATGCCATCATGACAACTTTCAGACCCAAGATACAACCCTAGGTAGAGCATGAGAAACAGGGATAGCCAATAGCCTAGATACAACCCACTAACAGAGGTGAAGTTATGGCAGTATCTGCAGTTGATATTTCTAAAAGTCTCAGTGGCATAGATTTTCCAGCCAATAAACAGGATTTAGTCAACCATGCCAGACAGAAAAACGCTAGCCAAGAGATCCTCGACATCCTCCAAAAAATGCCAGAAAGGCAATATGGCAATATGGCAGACGTAGAACACGCCTTTGGCGAAGTGAGATAATTTATCCGGTAGTCAGCAAGAGCAAGAAAAAAGCGATCGCCCTATTTCTAGAGCGATCGCTCAACAATTCACGCTAAAATCATTAAACCAGAAGTGATTGCATCAATGGTTTATCTGCCAATAACTTACCGGTTCGTAACCACTCATCCAGTTCATCGGGTGCTTGAACTAGGTTAAGAAACTCCCGCAATTGTGGACCCTCAAGAATTTCCTTTTCCAATAAAGCCTGTGCAATCTCCTCGAGCAACTCGCGGTTATAATGCAAAATGCTCAAAGCAATGTGATGAGCATTATCTAGACTCAGCTTCACTTCCCGGTCAATTTCCTCAGCCACCCGGGGACTAATACTACGGCGAGGATTAGCAAAACCTTCCAGAAACTGCTGTTGAATCTTCTCAAAAGCCACAGTACCTAAATTTTGGCTCATCCCATAGATAGTAATAGCTCGTTCTGCCAAATCAGTAGCTTTCTGGATATCATCAGCAGCACCAGTAGAAACCTTGCCAAAAACAATTTCCTCAGCAGAACGGCCACCCAATAAAGTAGCAATGCGTCCGCGAATTTCATCTTCTATCATCAAGAAGCGGTCTTCTTCTGGCATCTGAATTGTATAACCCAAAGCACCCACACCACGGGGTACAACAGAGATTTTCTCCACCTTACCAGCACCAGGCATTAAAGCGGCGATGATAGCATGACCAACTTCATGATAGGCGACAGTGGTTTTCTCCAGTTCATTGAGCACACGAGAACGTTTTTCTAAACCAGCCACCAACCGCTCAATAGCTTCATTAAAATCTGCCATTAATACTGCAGGGCGATTTTGTCGAGCTGCTAACAGAGCCGCTTCATTGACTAGGTTAGCTAAATCTGCACCTGCAAAACCAGGAGTTCTAGCTGCAATAGTTGATAAATCAACATTATCAGCTAATTTGACATTTCTAGCATGGACATTCAGAATCGCTTCACGACCGCTTTTATCAGGACGGTCAACCACAACTTGACGGTCAAATCTACCAGGACGACGTAAGGCGGGGTCAAGGACTTCGGGACGGTTGGTAGCTGCAATGATAATCACTCCCGTGTTAGCATCAAAACCATCCATTTCACTCAGTAGCTGGTTGAGAGTTTGTTCACGCTCATCATTACCGCCCATAATCGGCCCATTACCCCCACGAGACTTACCCAGTGCGTCTAATTCGTCAATAAACACAATACAGGGGGCTTGCTGTTTAGCTTGATCAAACAAGTCACGCACACGGGCTGCACCTACACCCACAAATAATTCAATAAATTCTGAGCCAGAAATACTGAAAAAGGGAACACCAGCTTCACCCGCCACCGCTTTAGCTAGCATGGTTTTACCCGTTCCCGGCGGTCCTACCAACAATACACCTTTAGGAATCTTTGCCCCCAGTCTGGTGTATTTACCAGCATTTTTGAGAAAATCAATGATTTCTTCTAATTCTGCTTTAGCTTCATCTACACCGGCAACATCACTAAATTTTACACCTGTGATGCCTTCGGAATAGATGCGGGCTTTACTTTTACCCACTGTTAAGGCCGCTGGACCGCCACCTTGACGACTGATGACAAAAGCCCAAATCCCAAAGAAAATTAATGGTGGTGCAATCCAACTGAGTAAGGTACCAATCCAGGCGTTTTGGGATGGTGGCGGTGCTGTAAATTCTACATCATGCTCACGCAGAATTTTCGGTAAATCTAAATCAAGAGCTACTGGTGTGGTGGTGAATACCTGTTTTACAGTTTCGCCTTCGGGAGTTTGCGTTTTAACAGTATATTGAATGCGATCGCTACCTACAACCGCTTGCTCAACTTGATTATTTTGCACCTGCGTGATAAACTCACTATAGGCAACTTGGGCTTTTCTCTGCCCAAACAAACTAGGAATAACCAAGTTAAGCAGTAATAAGAAAGTCAATAGAATAAGTAAACTACCACCCAACTGCCTAGGTTCCGGTGCTTTATCTGATCTTTTGTAATTATTAGTTTCTACAGGCATTTAAATACACCCTCCTTATTCAGTTATCTACTCACCAGTACACCGCTGTATCAGTTCCTCAAAGAATTTGCCCCTTTCCAAAACCCACAAATACATATATATATTTCTGAGCTAGACGGTAAACCACTATTAGCAACCAAAAGTTTCACACAGCAACGATTTTGGCAGTATTGATCTCAAGATTTGTGTCTATATAGGTTTATTCTAGAAACTAAACCCAGTAACCAAATATCGGGTATACCCCACAGAGCAATGTGCATTGCCGTACTATGATGAAAAATAATTTAGGATTTATAGCTAAATTGCTGATGCTTTCCGGTTTGGTGTCCCTATTGATTAAATATGCAGGACCAAATTTATCCATCGCCGCCACAAATGCCAATGCCCTGATTATAGTTCTGTTACCGAATGTGATGCTGTCCATGGCTTTATTTTGGAGATTTCAGTCAGCACAGCCACAAAACAAGTAGAAATTGGTAAAATCAGCTAACCTAATCTCAATGATACATCTGGGGGCAGCTTGTGAACCTTGGGCAATGGATCGGCTTAATTGCTATAGTTCTTTCTTGGTATATCTTATGGCAAATTCGGCAGGTGCTGTTGCTGATATTTGCCGCCGTCGTCTTGGCTACCACTTTAAATCGGCTAGCCAAACGTCTTCAAAGCTTCGGATTGAAACGTGGCTTGGCTGTTCTCCTGTCAGTGGCTATTTTCTTCCTAGGTGTAGTGTGTTTTTTCTGGCTGATTGTTCCCCCTTTTGTGCAACAGTTTCAAGAACTAACTTATCGGGTTCCCCAAGGTTTTGCTCTGTTTAATAGTTGGCTCAAGGAACTAGAAACCCTCGTTCCTCGCCCCCTAGTTCCCTACCTCCCTAATCTCAGTCATCTGATTGCACAAGCACAACCATTTCTTAATCAGTTATTGGGAAATTCATTTGCTTTTGTTTCCGGCTCACTAGAAGTCCTACTTAAGATGTTATTAGTCCTAGTGCTCACAGGGATGTTACTAGCCGACCCTCAAGCCTATCGCCGATTATTTATTCGTCTGTTTCCCTCATTTTATCGATTCAGAATAGATGGGATTTTGGATAAATGTGAGCTTTCATTGGAGGGATGGATTACAGGTGCTTTTATTGCTATGAGTGTGGTGGGAATATCAAGTGTAATTGGCTTATCTTTTTTGGGTGTGAAAGCTGCTCTAGCTTTGGGAGTTTTAGCAGGATTTCTCAACTTAATTCCTAACTTAGGTCCGACATTGAGTGTAATACCCGCTATGGCGATCGCATTGTTAGATAATCCTTGGAAACCTCTATTAGTCTTGCTTCTCTATTTTGTGATTCAACAGATTGATGCCAACTTTGTTACTCCCACTGTCATGGCACATCGAGTTTCACTACTACCTGCTGTCACATTAATTTCACAACTATTTTTCGTTACTTTCTTTGGTTTTTTAGGATTATTTTTAGCCTTACCTTTAACTGTGGTTGCTAAAATTTGGTTACAAGAAGTATTGATTAAAGATGTTCTAGATCAATGGGGTAATACTCAAAACCAAGAAGGTGATTTAGTCATAATTTCCCCATCTTCTCAGCCAGATAGTGATGCTAAAAAACTAACTCCTAATAGCAGCTTAGAACCAAAAATTGATGAAATTTTACCAGCAGAAGAATAGTAATCCATCTCTTCTTATTTCCAGTTTTTTTTAGTGATTCTTCATATTTTTACATCTATTAAATCACATTGAATATGATAATTTTTGTGTTAGATACAGCGTTTATGTCACGACAAATGATCTACTGAGAACTGCTGTACCTCTGGTGAAAAAAAATTTTTATCAACTTTTATTACGGTGATAGTAGCAGCCGTTACTTTTTCATAACCAGGATTTATGTTATTTATTATTTTTAATCCCTGAGCCTGAATATTATAGCTAACAGGAGAAGAAACATCCTAGCATCAACTCTCTACAGAAAGTTATGCCTAAGATGAGATTTTATTTTTACTCGTATCCAGGGTTCTTCCTACTTATATTCTAAGTATAATAATTTGATAACAAAACCACAGTATCTCCACAAAGGTAAAGTATCCCAAAAACCCCTTCTCCCTTCCCTTGTCATCAAGACAATTTTTAACTCCCACCAATATGTATAAGATAATGACAATTTTCGTACATTTATCGGTGATTTTTCAAATACTAAACATGCTACACATCAGTATTTTCATAAACATGATGATGTCATTTCGTAGAATTATCAAAGTTAATCAAATTTTGGAGTATTTTAGATAACTTGAAATGGGAAGATAATTATGCATACTTTGGTAATATTTAATATCTATCTCAAGAAAGTATTATGTATAGCGTTTAAAGCCTTTGTGTGTGTCTAATGAAGTAAACACTAATTTATTCCCTGTTCCGGTGTTCCCTGTTCCCTTAAACTAAAAAACTTTGTACGTCACGAGGATGGTAAATGCTATATACATAAACTTATCATTGATTTATTTGGTAAAATATCGGATTGAATCAGATGTAATAAATATGTGGGAGTATCAATTACTATGTTCTTACTAATCTTCATATTGAAAATGTTTATTTTGGGAACTAAATAAATGAATGGGTATATATTATGATGTTTAAAATTGATATGTAATAAACCTCAGTTAATGCAGGTATATAAAGCAATTAAACTGACAGAATTAACCTATACACGCAGAATAATTAGAGTTATCTTAATCAAAAAATAATATATGTAGATAAGTTCGGTAAAACTATCTGTTTCATAAAGATTGCACTAATTATGGCTAAACATTTATGTTTAGTCTGATAGCATCCGGAAACCAAAGTATATACTTTGAAAAAAGGAAAATAAAGCAATGACCTACAACATAACAAAAACCGTTATGCATGAAACCTTACAACTCGATGAAATAGTTGAATTTGCCGAAAATCCTGAACCACGTTGTCCCTGTGTGCTATTGCTAGATACCTCAGGCTCAATGCAAGGAGATCCTATAGAAGCTTTAAATCAGGGCTTACTGAGTTTGAAGGATGAATTACTAAAAAATTCCTTAGCAGCCAGAAGGGTTGAAGTGGCTATCATCACTTTCGACAGTAATGTGAATATAGTTCAGGATTTTGTCACAGCCGACCAATTTAACCCACCCATTTTGACAGCCCAGGGACTAACAACTATGGGCGCAGGAATTCATAAAGCATTGGACATGGTGGAAGAGCGTAAATCATTATATCGTGCCAATGGCATTGCTTATTATCGTCCTTGGGTATTCATGATTACAGATGGAGAACCACAGGGTGAATTAGATCACCTCATAGAGCAAGCAGCCCAACGCCTGCAAGGAGATGAAGCCAATAAACGAGTTGCATTCTTCACAGTAGGTGTAGAAAACGCTAACATGATGCGCTTAAATCAATTAGCAGTACGAACCCCCCTCAAACTCAAAGGACTTAACTTTATTGAGATGTTTGTTTGGTTATCAGCCAGTATGTCAGCAGTTTCTCATTCTCATGTAGATGAACAGGTAGCACTACCACCCATTGGCTGGGGTACTCTTTAATCGCTTTGGCGTCGCTTATCCTGGCCTGGGTATCGTGGCTGATACTCACAGGAGCTATACCTTGAAGAAAACTATGAATACAACATTGAAACAGATATCTCATTGGCAAGTAGTGGCAGCATCTGTCTGCGGTACAAGCCACATCAGAAATAAACAGATGTGTCAGGATGCTCACCACTGGCAGCTACTACCAGGTAATGTATTACTAACTGCGGTTGCGGATGGTGCGGGTTCTGCCAGCCTGGGAAAAGTGGGAGCAATGGTAGCTGTAGAAACAGCAATAGAAACCCTTGCTATCAAGGAAATTACTAGAGATTCCCTTGCAGATGATGCAATTGTGCGATCGCTATTGCATGAGGCCTTAGGAGCTGCCAAAAAAGCAGTAGAGGATGCAGCAATAGCTGATAGCAAACAGCCTCAAGATTTAGCAACTACCTTAATTATTATGGTTGCTACACCAGATCTGGTTGCAGTGGTACAAATTGGTGATGGTTTAGCAGTAGCCAAGGATCGTATGGGTAACTTAATGGCACTGACAAGACCTGATCATGGGGAATACATCAACGAGACGACTTTTTTAACTTCTCCTCATGCCTTAGATACAGTGCAAATCAGATTATGGCGTGAAAACATAGTTAATATTGGCGTCCTTACCGATGGACTACAAATGCTGGCCTTAAATATGCTTGTGGGTGAACCTCATAAACCCTTCTTTTTCCCCTTATTTAACTTTGTAGAAAATGCCGAAGATCAGACAACAGCCAAAGAGCAGTTGGTGAGGTTTTTAGGTTCTGAACGTATTACCCAACGGACGGATGATGATCTCACCCTGATTTTAGCAGGCTTGAGGAGTGCTCAATAATCTTGTGTCTGACCAGTGTTCTAATGAGTTGGCGATATTAGTAATTTATATAACTCTATTCCCAGTAATTTTATCATGCAGGTCTTACGTTGTTTTCCTCAACCAGAAATTATCAACCTCAGCGTGAGTTTGGGGCGTGGCGGTGAAGCTTGTATCTATGCAGTACCGTCCTCTGGTGATTTAGTCGCTAAAGTTTATCACAAACCAACAGTTGCTCACGCCAACAAACTCCAGGCGATGCTGGTTAACCCTCCAGAAAACCCCACAGCTAGCTTGGGACATATTTCCATTGCTTGGCCTGTGGATTTATTACGGTTAAAAGATCAAGATCATAGGATCATCGGCTTTTTGATGCCTCGGATTCGTGGGATGCGTCCCATTATCGACTTTTACAATCCCAGAACCCGTCGCCAACACTGTCCCTTATTCAATTATCAGTATCTGCTACGTACCGCTCGCAATTTAGCAGCAGCTTTTGCCGCTTTACATAATACTGGATATTGCGTTGGTGACGTCAACGAGTCCAATATTCTGGTCAGCGATACAGCACTGGTGACTTTGGTGGATACTGATTCCTTCCAAGTATACGATCCTGATCAGGATCTTGTTTATCGCTGTCCTGTAGGTAAACCAGAGTTTACCCCACCAGAACTACAGAATAAAATTTTTGCTCAACATGATCGCCAAGTCACCCATGATTTGTTTGGACTGGCTGTGTTGATTTTCCAACTTTTAATGGAGGGTACTCACCCCTTTTCAGGTATCTTTCAAGGTACTTCTGAGCCACCACCCTACGAAGCCCGGATTGCTGCAGGACATTTCACTTATAGTCAAAAGCGTCAAGTACCTTATCTCCCTACCCCTATCGCACCTGCTTGGGAAGTGCTGCATCCTAAGTTGCAAGAATTGTTTTTACTTTGTTTTGAGGATGGTCACCATAACCCACATCTGCGCCCTAACGCCCAAACTTGGTTATCAGTTTTAGCCGAAGCAGAAGATAGTCTGATTACTTGTACCACTAATCCCCAGCATCGCTACAATCACCATTTAGATAGTTGTCCCTGGTGTGAACGTGCTTTACGCTTAGGTGGACGTGATCCATTTCCATCACCCAGAGCAGTAGAAAATCGCGAACATCTACACCCGCGAATTGTACCGAAAAGGCGTTACGCCCAGCGTCCACGTTCTCCACAACGAGTCAGGCCGCAATCCCAAATAAATTCTTGGCAATTACCTAAGTATTCTGTTTATCAACCTCAAAAAAATACAAAGTTTTATCCCGCTATCTTGTGTTTACTGGGTTTTGGTCTGTTGGGGTATTTAGACGTAGCCATTAAATTTACTCGTCCTTATATTTCTCAAAATGCCTACACTCAACAAACTTTGATGGCTCGTCCTCAACCCCAGCCAGAGACTCTGACTTTCGGCGATTACTATCAACAAGGTCATGATGCTTACCAAGCACAAGATTATCACAAAGCATTACAAAACTTTAGCCAAGCTATAGAACAGGAACCAACAAATGCTAGTGCTTATGTTCACAGAGGTAATGCGCGCTCTGAATTGAGAGATTATGAAGGCGCTCTGGCAGACTATAGTCAAGCTTTACAGATTAACCCTCAAGAAGTTAAAGCTTTGATCCACCGGGGTAATGTTCGTTATGTGCTGGCTGAATATAGCCACGATCCTGATCGGGAATATAATCTAGCGATCGCTGATTTTAATCAGGCTTTATTGCTGAATGATCAAGCAACAGAAGCCTATATTAAAAGGGGTATTGTCCGTTCGGAAATGGCTAGATACAGCGGTCAATCTGTACAAGATTATCAAAAAGCGATTCTTGATTTTACCCAGGCTATTCGACTGAATGCATCCAAAGCAGAAGCTTATTTTCAGCGCGGTGAAGTTCGCTATAGAATGGCACAATTTAGCAGCAACTTTATTCCCGAGTATCAACAGGTCATTGCTGACCTCAACCAAGCACTAAAAATCAATGGCAACTTGGCGAAAGTCTATCTCAAACGGGGGATGATTCGCTATGAACTTACACAATATATTGGTCAAGACTCTGACGACAACCATCTCAAGGCTCTTGAAGATTTACAAACCGCTGCCAAGGTATCCTTAGAACAAGAGGATACACACAGCTACCAGCAAGCGGTGAGCAGTATTTGTGTAATTATAGAAAGCCAATGTACTGCTTTATTAAAAAGTTCGGCAATGTGGTAATTGCATATGTAACCTACCAAATATAATCGGCAAATAATAACTATTATTATCTAAATATTTTGAGTATATTCCCAACAAAGACATGATAGGTTATTGCTTGTCATGTCTAATTATTTTGTTGAAGTTCAATTGATGTATAATTCATAATCAATTATTCATTTATATTTTATAGACTTAATAAAATTATTTACGCCAGCTTCATTAATTTGTTATAGATAACAGTTATATTATCTATAGAAATAAAGACCTTATACCAGCAATTGGTTCTGATCAAAACCCGTGCATCTGTTTTATGCCCAGAAGTTGGAGAAATCAATAAGCGAGAAATCCTCAACAATATAATTATATGAAAGCAGTAATTCTGGCTGGAGGACTAGGTACACGCCTCAGTGAAGAAACTAGTATCAGACCGAAGCCAATGGTTGAAATTGGTGGTAAACCAATTCTTTGGCACATTATGAAGATTTACTCCGCCCACGGCATTAATGACTTTATTATTTGTTGTGGCTATAAAGGTTACATCATTAAAGAGTATTTTGCTAATTACTTTTTACATATGTCAGATGTTACCTTCGATATGCGATTTAACCAAATGAATGTACATTCTGGTTATGCTGAACCCTGGCGCGTCACCCTAGTGAATACGGGAGATTACACCATGACTGGTGGACGATTAAAACGCATTAGTGAGCATATTGGTAACAGTACATTTTGCTTTACCTATGGTGATGGTGTCTGTAACATAAATATCACAGAGTTAATTAAGTTTCATCAAGAACAAAAAACCTTAGCAACACTCAGCGCAGTTCAACCTGCAGGACGCTTTGGTGCTATTTCCCTAGGACAAGAGCAAACTAAAATCAGCAGCTTTCACGAAAAACCTGAAGGTGATGGCGCATGGATTAATGGCGGTTACTTTGTTTTGGAACCAGAAGTAATTAACTTGATTGCTGATGACTCTACAGTTTGGGAGAAGGAACCATTAGAAAAACTCGCACAGATGAATCAGCTATCTGCCTTTAAACATGATGGTTTTTGGCAACCCATGGATACATTACGCGATAAAAACCTCCTCGATGAGCTATGGAAAAGTGGTCAGGCTCCTTGGAAAGTGTGGTAATTAAATGGTTGATTTACGTAGTATTGTATGAGGAGAATTTATCCCATGGAATCCAATTTTTGGGCAGGAAAAAAAGTTTTTGTCACCGGACATACAGGCTTTAAAGGTAGTTGGTTATCACTGTGGTTACAAATGTTAGGGGCTCAAGTGTATGGTTATGCTTTAACTCCTCCCACAAAGTTGAATCTGTTTGAATTAGCTGGTGTTGCTGATGGAATGACATCGGTAGTAGGAGACATCAGAAATTTAGATTTTCTCCAGCAAGTAATGCAAACCTACCAGCCAGATATTGTGATCCATATGGCTGCTCAGGCGTTGGTGCGGGAATCTTACTACAACCCAGTAGACACCTATGCGGTCAATGTTATGGGAACAGTTAATGTCTTAGAAGCAGTCAGGAATGTACCCAGTGTCAGAGCAGTAGTGTCGGTTACCTCTGATAAGTGTTATGAAAATCGGGAATGGGTTTGGGGCTACCGGGAAACAGATCCTATGGGGGGATATGACCCTTACAGCAGCAGTAAAGGATGTGCCGAATTAGTCACTACAGCTTATCGTCAATCGTTCTTTAATCCCGCTGATTACGCCCAACATGGGGTCGCGATCGCCAGTGTGCGAGCCGGGAATGTAATTGGTGGAGGGGATTGGGCTAAAGATCGGTTGGTTCCCGATATTCTCAATGCTTGGCTTTCCGGGAAAGAAGTTGTCATTAGAAACCCCCAAGCAGTGCGCCCTTGGCAACACGTTCTGGAACCCCTAAACGGTTATTTAATGCTGGCTGAAAAATTATTTACTCAGGGTTCAGTATATTGTGGGGGCTGGAATTTTGGACCAAATCAGTCAGGAGTGAAAACTGTAGCTTGGGTAGTGAATCAGCTACAGCAGTTTTGGGGTGACAACGCTCATTGGATTGAGGATGGTGGAGTTAAACCCCATGAGGCTAATTTTTTAACCTTGGATTGTTCTAAAGCCCGGACTGAAATTCATTGGGAACCTCAATTAGATTTACCGACTGCTTTAGCTTGGATTGTGGATTGGACTAAAGCCTGGCAAAAAGGCCATGATATGCAGGAAAAAACCCAATCTCAGATTCAGCAGTTTATGCAACTTGCAGATTTTCAGCAACGAGAATTTTCTCTGGTAGTAGTTTAATACATGAATAGTGGGATTAATTAAACTACCGATTACGAGATAATCTAACTTCATAAATTCTATGAATTTTACTCCAACTGCACTCAAAGACGCATTCATTGTTGATGTGGAAAAAAAGCCGGATCATAGGGGATTTTTCGCACGTGGTTTCTGTGCTCAGGAATTTATGGCACATGGTTTAAAACCTACGGTTGCCCAATGTAATATATCTTTTAACCACAAGAAGGGTACTGTCAGAGGAATGCATTATCAAGTGTCCCCAGCTGCAGAAACCAAATTAGTGCGTTGTACTCAAGGGGCTATCTATGACGTAATTATTGATATGCGTCCTGATTCCCCCACATTTTTATCACATATTGGTGTGGAATTGACCGCAGAAAACCATCGAGCTTTGTATGTCCCAGAAATGTTTGCTCATGGTTATCAAACCCTGACAGATGAGGCTGAGGTTGTCTATCAAGTCGGTGAGTTTTATACACCAGGTTATGAACGGGGATTACGCTATAATGACCCATTTTTTAATATTGAATGGCCTCTAAAAGTGACTGAGATTTCAGAGAAAGACTTAAATTGGACTTTACTGGAAATGATCCCGGTTGGTAGCGCGGATTAATTTTATAAGTGTATTTACTGATTTTGTCCAGAATTTTAAAAAAATAACACAGAAGGTTGAGCTAATGATTATTATTGATCGTGCCTTACAAGCCCGCGCAGCAGCAGGTAATCCGGTGAAAGTGGGGATGATTGGTGCTGGTTTTATGGGTCGGGGGATTGCTAATCAAATTATTAATTCAGTTCCCGGAATGGAGTTAGTGGCGGTTTTTAGCCGTCAGGTTGATGCAGCTAAAAGAGCTTATACAGAAGCAGGACGAGAAAATATTCAAGTTGTTACCAGTGTAACCGAATTAGAAACAGCGATCGCACAGCATAAATATGCAGTTACCGAAGATGCTGAATTACTCTGCCAAGCTGAGGGAATTGATGCCATCATCGAAGTGACTGGCGCAGTCGAATTTGGTGCTCACATTGTGATGGAAGCGATCGCCCATGGTAAACATGTAATTATGATGAACGCCGAACTTGACGCGACCATCGGACCGATCCTCAAAGTGTATGCCGACAAAGCTGGAGTCATTCTCAGCGCCTGTGATGGTGATCAACCAGGGGTAGAAATGAATCTTTACCGATTTGTCAAAAGTATTGGTCTAACTCCCCTATTATGCGGTAATATTAAGGGACTTCAAGACCCCTATCGCAATCCCACAACCCAAGAAGCATTTGCTAAACGTTGGGGTCAAAAAGCCCACATGGTCACCAGCTTTGCCGATGGAACCAAAATATCCTTCGAGCAAGCGATCGTTGCCAACGCCACAGGAATGAAAGTAGCCCAGCGGGGAATGCTAGGTTACAACTTCACTGGTCATGTAGATCAAATGACCAAAATGTACGATGTAGAACAACTCAAAGAACTTGGTGGTATTGTTGATTATGTAGTTGGCGCTCAACCTAGCCCTGGCGTGTTTGTATTTGCTACTCATGAAGACCCCAAACAACGCCACTATCTAGATTTGTACAAATTAGGTGAAGGTCCCTTATATAGCTTCTACACTCCCTATCACCTCTGCCATTTTGAAGTTCCATTATCCGTAGCCCGTGCTGTCCTGTTCCAGGATACCGTTTTATCTCCCCTAGCCGGCCCAGTGGTAGATGTAATCACCACTGCCAAAATTAACCTCAAAGCTGGCGAAACCCTAGATGGTATTGGCTACTATATGACCTACGGCCAATGTGAGAATTCTGCCATTGTTCAACACCAGAAATTGCTACCCATCGGTTTAGCCGAAGGATGTCGCCTCAAACGAGACATTTACCAGGATCAAGTCATCACCTACGATGATGTAGAGTTACCTCAAGGTAGACTTTGCGACCAACTGCGCGCAGAACAGAACGCTTATTTTGCATCCGAAAAAGTTCTGGCAATGGTTGGGTAATAACAGTATCTTTTGTATCAGTGCAGTGAAGAAACCCCCTCAAAAGCTCAGACGATATTTGAGGGAATCTTCCACAAAAACATCAATTGAGTTTGTAGTTAGAACTTGATTCCCAGCAACATTGATCATGAGGGCAGATCTTTTGACCTTGTCTAGGTTTGTATGTAGAGGGGAAAGATATCAGAATCGGCATTGATAATTCTCACAACTCAAGTTATTAACAGCAACTAGCTGCAAACTTTTGCAACATACTTAACAAGAAATTTACACACAACTATGAAAATTGCTCTAGTTCATGATTACTTAACCCAGCGCGGTGGAGCAGAGCGCGTATTTGAGTTACTTTGTAGACGCTATCCCGAAGCGGATGTTTTTACCTCTTTATACAATCCGCAAAAAACTATTGATATGGGTGAGCGTATAGTTAAAACTACTTTTTTGCAAAAAATACCCGGTGCAGTCAAGTATTTTAGATTGATGGCTCCTTTGTATTTTCCTGCCTTTCGTGCTTTAGATTTACAAGATTACGATTTGATTATTAGTAGCAGTACTAGCTTTGCCAAAGCAGTACGCAAACGTCAAGATGCAAAACATATTTGTTTTTGTCATAATATTACCCGTTTCCTGTGGGATACAGAAACTTATTTAAGGGAATATGGAGACTACCGATATTTTGCGCCATTAATTGAGCAAATTTTTCAATTAATGAGAAATCTGGACTTGAAATATGCTCAGGAACCTGACTTATACATTGCTAACTCTAGTATAGTTGCCCGTCGTATTGAAAAAATTTATAATAAACAAGCAATTGCCATTAACTATCCCATTGATACAAATAACTTTGTGTTTTCAGATATAAAAGATGAATATTATTTAGCCTCAGCGAGAATGATCAGCTATAAGCGGCTAGATATAATTATCGAAGCATTTAATTGGCTAGGTTGGCAATTATTAATCTCAGGTGATGGACCTGAACAAGAACGTCTCAAAGCTAAAGCTTTAGATAATATTAAATTTTTAGGACACGTCAGTGATTCTCAACGCAAAGAATTATTTTCTAAAGCCAAGTCTGTGATAGTTGCAGCTTTAGAGGATTATGGATTAGTTCCAGTTGAGGCCAATGCTAGTGGCACACCCGTGATTGCCTACGGGGCAGGTGGAGTTTTAGATACACAGATACACGGTAAAACAGGGGTATTGTTTAACAGACAAACACCAGAGTCCATACAATCTGCATTACTAGAGTCCGGACGAATCATTTGGGATTATGAAAGTATTCGTAACCATGCAGTGAATAATTTTTCGGAGCCAGTATTTTTTAACAAGGTTGAGCAGCTTATTGAACAAACTTGTAGTGTGAATTTATAATTTTTGAGCTATTGTATACTAAATATCAAAACGAAGCAAAGATGACACTTCTAGAAATAAAAATCGAGTTATATTTTCTAAATTAAAGATTAGGTAAAGCTAATGTTTCCACCATAAAATCTATTGTCATAGTTAGCCTGAGAGATTAGAATCAGGGAGAATTAAAAGTAGTATGACTATATCCCGCAGGGGATTTAAGTTACCCATAGCGTATCGTATATCAGGATAATAAACATGAATCAACCTAGTCTTAGTCCCGGTATAAATCATATTAGTAACTCTAATATAGAACCCAGTTACGGACAGCTATTTAAGATATTGATTCGCAGGTTTCCTTGGTTCTTGGCAGTATTTCTGACTTCAATCGCAATAGCGTCTGTGGTAACTTCTAGGACAAAACCTACTTACAAAAGCTCCATGCAGCTGCTTGTAGAACCTAACTATCAAGGTAGGGGAGAAGGTGCCGGGTTGGACAGTCAATTTATCGAGCCTAATATTCAGATAGATACAGCAACTCAGCTGAATCTAATGCAAAGTTCAGGACTGATACAACAAGCAGTTGAAAAACTTAAATCTGACTATCCTCATATCAATGTCAACGCAATTAAAGAATCTTTAGTTCTTTATCAAATCAGGAATAAAGAAGATAATTTAGCTACAAAAATTTTCCAAGTAGAGTATACTGCCAATGATCCAGAACAGACCCAAAAAGTTCTGGAGGCAATTAGGCAAGTTTATGTGGAATATAATAAACAGCAACAGGATGCGCGGTTACAAAAAGGTTTACAAGTTATTAGGGAACAGTTAAATAAAGCCAGCGAGGAAGTGAACGCCTCAGAGACGAACCTACAAAGATTTCGCAGAAACCAAAATTTAATCGATCCTGAGTCACAAGCTAAAATCCTAGAAGACTCTTTAAATGCTATTCAACAAGAGCGTCGTACCACTCGTTCTCAGTATCAAGAGGCTATAGCACGCCAAAAAACTTTGCAAGAACAACTCAGGCGTTCTCCACAAAATGCTCTGGTTGCTTCTCGTCTGAGTCAGTCTGCTCGCTACCAAAGCTTACTCAACGAAATTCAAAAAACCGAACTAGCACTAGCTCAAGAGCGTTTGCGTTTTACCGATGCAACTCCCAATGTGCAAAAGCTCGAAGAACAACTTGAAAGCCAGAAGAAATTATTGCAACAAGAGGTGAGTAGAACTTTAGGTGTACAGTCTAATAGTATAATTTCTTCCCAAGTACCTCTTTTGGAACAAGGACAATTTGGTGATATTGACCTCAACCTGGCTACTCAGTTAGTGGAGACGCAAACAACTATAGTTGCTTTAAGCGCCCGCGATCAAAGTTTGGCGGAAAAAGAAAATGAATTGCGTTTTGAAATCAAACGCTTCCCGCCTCTGTTGGCTTATTACAATCGGATTATGCCACAGCTACAATTTAGCCGTGAAAGGTTAGAGGAGCTATTGCGAGCAGAACAGAAATTGCGGCAAGAACTTGCCAAAGGGGGCTTTAACTGGGAAGTTGTGGAAGAACCGCAATTAGGTATTTACATGGGCCCCCATCTCCAACAGAATCTGTTGTTGGGTGCAGTGGTTGGCTTGATGTTGGGAGGTATGACTACTTTTATTCGAGAAGCATCTGATGATGCTGTTCATACCACTGCTGAATTGGAAAAACAGGTTTCCTTACCTTTGTTGGGAACTACTCCCAAACTACCAACTACCAAAAACAGAGAATCAATTATTAAGTTACCTTTTGGTAAACCAGAAGTTCTTGCCCCGTGGACAATTCAGGTGTTGCAATCGGCACCGCGTTGGGAATCCCTGGATTTAATTTTGAAAAATATCGAACTTTTAAATTCAGTTCCCAACTTGAAGTCTCTGATGGTGACCTCGCCCTTACCAGATGAGAGTAAATCCGCTTTGGCTTTGGGTTTGGCTATGAGTGCGGCTCGTTTACACAAACGGGTACTACTGATTGATGCCAATTTACGAGCGCCTAGCCTCCACAAACAGCTCAATCTTCCCAATGAGCAAGGGCTATCTACTCTCTTGGCTAGTGATGTGGCTATTCCCAACCAGACTGGTATTCCCAGTTTAGATTCGGCTTACATTGATATTTTGACAGCCGGGCCTATACCTATTGACCCGGCAAATCTTCTGAGTTCACCACGCATGAAGGAACTAATGGCGGAATTTGAGGAAAATTATGATTTAGTTCTCATAGATGCTCCGCCAGTTATCGGTTTGGTGGATGCCATGCTTACGGCTTCATCTTGTCGTAGTGTGGTACTCGCAGCAAGTATGAGTAAAGTAACTCGCAGTCAACTAACCCAAGCTACAACCATGTTGAGTAAGTTAAACCTGATCGGGGTTGTTGCTAGTGGAGTCTCAAACTCTAGTAGTAGTTATGTACACTATCCCCAGCCGTCTAGGTCGTCTCAATTGGCGCTACAACAAGCGGTGGAAAAATAAGGGAGAAACAGAGGAAGCATCTACTTGTATCAGTGTGCAAATTCACCAATTGAAAGGTTTTATATTATGTGCAATCGCTCAGGTCAACTGCCCTCCGGGTATCCAAGCAACAGTACTGGAGCGATCGCACATATCTTTTTTTGAGATAATTCTCGAAAGCCGCTTCAATTCCAGGTAAGGTAGAGAAATTCCATAGAAGGTCTCTACATTCTTTTTGCTAGATGAGTAATATTAAATCGCCAGGATACTACTGTTACTTTAAAATCAGTATATTTATAGCAGCTTTATAATTTGGCATAAAAACCACTGGCTGTTTAAAGACTAAATAAAGAATGCAACTGAGCATATAGTCAGGTCTCCAAGGTCTTATATCCTAGACATTAAAGCCCCAACGCAACAACTAAAAGTCAAAGTTAAACTGGTTTTGTGAGACTAAGCAAAAAAATAGGTAGTCGCAACTAAACGTAGATATGAATTTATGGCGCACTTAAGGAATGAGGTAATTTTCTGGAAGCACTTGTCTATAAGTTATTCAAATAATACCCTTAATTGCCTGGTTGTGCCGTATGTTTACTACTACTTATTTCCTAATTATCCTTTTGGTTTGTACATTTTCACGTCAGCATAATTGCCAAAAATATAGATGTATCTGGAGTGCAAGTTAAAAACTATATTTTTGCACACAATCATCTATTGTTGCCGCAAAACCAAATTCGGTTGGAGTCTTTGGCATTGATAGCCTTCAATATTAACTCAGCGATTCACTATTGTATAGATCCAAAGACATATGACAATTTCACTAATTCCTCCTGCTCTAGGCAATTCCTCTGATCAACCCCAGCAACACCACAATCATCGCTTTTCTTACTGTACACTCCAATGGCGGCGTGGTCAGTTGTTAGTCAAATCCCCCGGAAAAACTCAACAGTTTTATCTACCTTCTTTACATGATGAGCAATTATTAATAAATTGCTTAAAACATTCTCCAATCAATTTGGTCAGTATAGATCCAACAGTTGGCAAGGATTATCTAAAACTGTGGGTTGAAGCCTGTCAGGAAGCTGGAAAGCCCATATTTCTGAGATTACAGTCTAGCAATAAACAAGTTAGCCGTTGGCAACAACTCATTGACTGGATTACCGCTTTGTTTTTACTACTACTCATGAGTCCAGTTATGCTGGTATTATTTTTCATTTTACAGATTGAGTCACCAGGGGGAGTTTTGACCAGTGAGTGGCAGGTGGGAAAACGAGGTAAAATCTTTCGTGCCCTCAAGTTTTGTACAACCACAAATGAGAAGCTTACACCTGTAGGGCGTTGGATACGTAAATATGATCTAGACTATTTGCCCCAGTTGTGGAATGTGCTGCGCGGTGAAATGACTTTGATGGGATCTGGTAGTTGTACTTTAGAAAATGCCCTAACTTTGGCAGAACAAGAGCAGATGACGGATTCATGGCAACAATCTACTCTCTTGAATTTAGATAACCCAACACTGTGATTTGATCCTAAATGCATTTAGTCTCTCAGGTGCCTTATGGCCCTTTGTCTGACGCCCCCTCAAACTCAAATTAAAGGGTTGTTGAGCATCTCTATGACTGTTCCAATTGATCACATTATCTTTGTCAAAGAATCATGTATATTCATGCTGCCCAAGTCTTAGGCGATCGCTTTAAAGCCAGTAAATTTTGGCAGAAAAATTATTTAATATTGAGAGAATTTAAAAAATTCCGCAAAGTTGCTATTCTCGCTTTACTATTTTCAGTAATAGCTGCAACTTTTGAAGGTTTTAGTATTGGCTTTCTCTTGTCATTTTTGCAAAATTTAACTACCCCTGATGCCGAACCAATTCAAACTGGAATCTCCTGGTTTGACACTTGGATTTTAGCAGATCATTCATCGGCAATTAATAGGCTATATCGTATTTCTTTACTAATTTTACTGAGTACCTGGATACGTGCTAGTTTCAATTACCTCGCACAAGTATACATAGAAATATCTCAATTACGTCTAGCCGACTGCTTGCGTAAACAAATTTTTGAGCAGTTACAAGGATTATCCTTAAGTTATTTTAATAATACACGTTCTGGAGAAATAATTAATAGTGTCACTACGGAAATTGAAAGAATAAAACAGTGGTTTAGTGGATCAGCATTTTTGATAACTAGAGGGATAACCATTGGTGTATATTTTCTCTCCATGTGTTTATTATCTTGGCAGCTGACAATTATTTCTTTTCTATTATTCACCTTAATAGGGGTTGGATTATCAACACTAAATGCCCGTGCCAGGGAAACTAGTTTTAGTACATCGGTTGCTAATGGAAAATTTACTTCTATAGCTATTGAATTTATTAACGCAATTCGCACTGTTCAGGCATTTTCAACTCAAGAATTTGAGCGCCATCGTTTTTATGATGCTAGCAATCAAGTAGTTAGCACCTCTACCAAAGTTGTATTAACCTGGGCGCTGGTTAGACCACTAGCTGAAGCTATAGCTAGTACGATTCTTATTGGGATGATTGTGTTTGCTTTTACTGCTTTTGTTGCCAATGGAACCCTAGAGGTCGCTTCTTTGCTCACATTTTTCTTTGTTCTCTTTCGGGTTGTGCCAATTGTCCAAGATATTAATGGCACTAGAGCCCATCTTAGCACAATTGCAGGAGCAGCGGATAATATTAAGGAGCTAATTAGAACGGACAATAAAACCTATTTACAGAATGGTTATCTCCCATTTAATGGGCTAGAATATTCAATTGATATAGTGTCAGTGGATTTTGGCTATGATGCGAATACATCAGTGCTAAATAATATTACCCTGAGTATTGAAAAGGGTAAAACTACGGCGTTAGTTGGTGGTACTGGTGCTGGTAAAAGTACATTGATTGATTTAATTCCCCGATTTTATGACCCAACTGCCGGAAATATCATGATTGATGGGGTGAATATCCGCAAATTTGATATTAAGTCTTTACGGAAGAAAATCGCTGTTGTCAGTCAGGATACATTTATTTTCAATAGTTCTGTGGCGAATAATATTGCCTACGGTACAGAAGGAGCAAATGAGGCTCAAATTCGCAAAGTTGCTCAACTAGCCAATGCACTAGAATTTATTGAAGAAATGCCTGAAGGCTTTAATACCCAATTGGGGGATCGGGGTGTGCGATTATCTGGAGGACAACGCCAGCGAATTGCCATCGCCCGGGCTTTGCTGCGAAACCCAGAAATTTTGATTTTGGACGAAGCCACTAGCGCTCTTGATTCCATGACTGAACGCTTGATTCAAGAATCTCTAGAAAAGCTATCTATAGGTAAAACAGTTATTGCGATCGCTCACCGTCTCTCAACTATCGCCCAAGCTGATAAAGTCGTGGTATTAGAACAAGGGCGCATTGTTGAGCAAGGTAATTACCAGGAATTATTAGAACTTAAAGGCAAGTTGTGGGAATATCACAAGACCCAATATCAAATGGGCTAACATGGATAAATTTATCCGGATTTATGGCTGGTAAATTGCAGAATAAATTGGTGGATTTTTGATTTTTAGGATATATAAAAAATGGTAAATATTGGTTATCATGTGGCTCGATTGCAAGGGAAAATTAACCGTAATTTATATCAATCTAAGATAGGTAAAACGGTTAAACGTGACATCAAAACAACTCAACAAGTTCCCTTGAGTGTATATGCATTATCTTGTGAACGAGACTTACCAGAACAAGTCGCAAGTATTCGCTCATTTATCACTCATGTTGGTATACCTCATAGATTTACCGTGATTTCTGATGGTAGTTATACTGATTTGAGTTGTCAGTTACTGCGCCAGATTCATCCCTGTGTTGAAGTCATACCCATCAAGGAATTTATTAAACCAGATTTACCGCAATGTGTATGTGATTATGCCCAAATCCATCCTATGGGTAAAAAATTATCAGCATTGATGTCAATTCCCATTCATGGTGCCACTATCTATACAGACTCAGATATTTTATTCTTCCCAGGGGGAAGTGATTTAGTAGAGTTAGCTAATTCAGATAGTCCAGTCTGTCATTATTTACCAGATTGTGCAAATTCACTAGATGGGAGAATCCTTTATGAAGAAACAGAAAAATTAAATCCTATCAATGCAGGATTTATTTTGTTTAAGCATGAGTTAGATTGGAGTTTTGCCGTTAAACGTTTAGCAAATTTATCAGGAACACCAAGCTATTTTACAGAACAAACCATTGTCCATTTGACAATTCACTATAATGATGGCATACCATTATGCTCAGATAAGTATGTCTTAAATGTGAAGGATCAATTTATATATCATGATACATTTTCTAGTAGCAAAATTGCCTTACGGCATTACGTGAGTGATGTCAGACATAAGTTTTGGATGAATATCAAAAAGTAAATTTTTCCGACTGATACACCGTGAATAAAACTATAAGTAATAGCTGTAATATGAGTCATACATTGGTTGAGAAAAAACAGATTTATCACTGCTCACGTGTTGATATAAATGGGGGTGGTGGTTTGGAAACTTATCTAGCTTCTCTGGTAAATTCTCAGATGAGTGGGGTGAGCGATCGCACAATTTATTCTTTAAAGAATTTCGATCAGCAACAAGCACAATTACTGCACATCCACGACCCGGAAATGTTGCTGGATTTGCAGGAAGAATGTCCAGCCATATTGACTTTACATAATCATTCTATTTACTGTGTTAGTGGCACAAAATATTTATCTAATTCTAATAAAGTTTGTGATCGAATTATCAATCCTATGGGATGTACTTGGGGTAATTTAGTAGAGGGTTGTGGAACTCGTAGACCCCATAAAATTGTCTATAACTGGTTTTATACTTACCATAGTTTACAAAGACTAAAGCAGCTAAAAATTCCTGTAATTGCTAATAGTGACTATGTGCGTCAACAAATTATTAATTGTGGTTTAGCGCCTGAAAGATTGGTAACACTGCGCTGTAGTGTCAAACCTCCCCAACTTCCTACCGCACCACTAACTCCAGAAATTCATCAACATCAGCGTTTATTGTTTGCTGGGCGGATTGTACCTGATAAAGGCGTGGAATGGCTAATTAAAGCTTTAGCACATACCCACCCAGGTATTCATCTTGATATTGCTGGGGATGGTTGGAGTAAGCCCAGTATGCAAAGATTAGCAGGTCAAATGGGGTTAAGCGATCGCATTACTTGGCATGGTTGGTGTGACACAGAAAAATTAGAATCACTTTATCAACAGTGTTTTGGTGTGGTTTTTCCCAGTCTTTGGCCGGAACCTGCTGGTTTGGTCACTCTAGAAGCTTATAGTCACTATCGCCCAATTGTTGCTAGTGCAGTTGGGGGTATTCCTGAACATGTGAAAGATGGAAAAACTGGAATTTTAGTTTCACCTAATAATATTAAACAGTTAGCTGCTGCTATCAATGAATTAGGAATTAATTATTCCCAAAGCCGACTGATGGGTGAGATGGGTAATGCTTGGTATCAAGAAGAATTTACTATGGATATTCATGTACGAAAATTAGCAAAAATCTATTCCCATACAATTGCTGCTTTTTCTAAGATAAATACCACGAATATTTCTTGGGATTTTTCCCATATTTAATCCTGTTTATCTGAACCATTTCCTGAATAATGAAATAGCGAAATGTTCCAGGTAAATGAATTACAGATATTAATTGTAGAACTATTTTAGTGTGGGCATTACACCCACACTGCTGTACCTCAATCAGATCAAAATTGCTGTAATTTTTAGTTGTCTCTAGATTTTTAATAATTAGCGCCATGGTTAATCGTGAATATGTATCTAATTGGCAACACATCCAAGAGTATTTATTAACAAACTTATTTGGATATATACCCACAAATTTGGTAGGAGGCAGATTAAGAAAACTATTCTACCGCCGGATTTTTCGTAAGCTGGGCAAATCAGTTTACATTGATAGTTATGTTCGGATTCTCAATGCTTCTTGTATTGAGATTGGTAATAAAGTGCAACTTTTACGCAATGTCAATTTAGATGCAAGATGGCACTCAAATAATAGGATATATTTAGGAGATTTAGTCAGCCTTGAACAGGGGGTTGATATTAGGGCATTAAATAACACTTCTGTTGAAATTCATGAAGGTACTTTTATAGGACCTTATGTCTGTATTACAGGTTCTGGCAATATTAAAATTGGTAAAAACTGTTTAATTGCAGCACAAACAGGCTTGTTTGCCAATAATCATATTTTTTCCGATCCTACTGAAAATATTAACTCTCAAGGCGTTACTCGTGAAGGAATTGTCATTGAAGATGATTGTTGGTTAGGCTCAGGAGTAAAAGTATTAGATGGGGTAACAATTGGAGAAGGTAGCATTATTGGTGCTGGTGCTGTTGTGACTAAGGATATCCCACCTTTCTCAGTTGCTGTAGGCGTACCTGCAAAAGTTATCCGCAGTCGGAAAGAATATATCTGCGAAGACGGTAGCCGTCTTCCTATTCTCCTGAGTACATCACTTGCTAGAGTAGAAAAGGCTGCTAAAGTCAGCTATCAAGATTTACAAAATAGCGATAGGACTGTCAAATATGATTTACTTTTTAACAATGTGTTGCAAGTCCTACTTACTTCTATCTGTCAAATCATGAATGCCGATAGTGTTACAGTTCTTTTACCGGCAGAAAAAGAACAGCAATTATTTGTCTGTGCCTCTATTGGGTTAGAAGAAGAGATTAGAGAAGGCATTCACATTCCATTTGGTTGTGGCTTTGCAGGTAAAATAGCAACTAGTGCCAAGCGTCTAATTGTAGATGATCTATCAACAATAGAAGTTTTCAGCCCAATTTTGCGTAATAAGGGCATCCGCTCAATAATTGGTGTACCGTTACAACTTAAAGAGCAAGTATACGGTGTCTTGCACGTTGGTAACTTTCATCATCACCAATTTAGCAACGATAATATTCAACAATTACAGCTTATTGCCGATCATGTTGGATTAGCAATTGAACCATTATTACAAAGTAACAAACTCAAGTTCAATTAGTAATGTAATTTGATCCCAAGTTTTTATCAAAGCTGGTATCTGTCATGGTGTTCGGAACGCCCTAAAGGCTTCGCGTACAGTCCCGTAGAGAATCAATATCATCAATAAGGTACTACTACAGACATCCTCTTAGCATGAATTTTTAAATTCAATCAAAACCTTTTGAACTCAAAACTGATTATAGATTTTTATGAAAAAGCTTATTGTTTACATTGCCGAAGTTATTTTAAGCGAAGAGTCTGGCATGGGTCGAGTTGCTTGGCATTGGAAAAATGAATTTGAAAGCAGAGGCTACGAATTTCTGCATATCGGTCCATCTGAAACAGGCCGATTTGCTCATAAAGCATTCTTCCCTTATGCAGCTCGGCGCTTTTATAAAAAACTGGCTAGAGAAGCGTCTGTTTTTATAGTTCATGAACCCGCTTCTGGATTCTTCCTATCATTTAATATTCCTGTTGTAGTAGTTAGCCACGGGCTAGAGCGAAGATCTTGGGAATTGGAGTTGCAAGACAAATATGGAAGCTCTCAAAAATTAAAATTGCGGACAAAGTTACTTTTTCCCTTATGGCGGTTGCATTATTGTGATTTAGGTTTAAGAAAAGGAAATCTTTTACTTCTTCTAAATCAAGAAGATTGTGAATTTACTAAGCAATATTATCACAGGAATTCCCAAGATATATTTTTATACAAGAATGGAATTTATCCCTATCATGTCAATGAAACACCACAGATTAACAATCCATTGACTATTCTTTTTATGGGTTCTTGGATTGAGCGCAAAGGAATTAAAACCTTGGTTGATGCTGCTCAAATTTTGCATAAAAAAGGCTTAACTTTTCATTGGTTGCTTGCAGGTACAGGTCTTGACCATGAGGCTGTTTTAGCTGCCTGGCCAAAGAATTTTCATCCTTATTTGGAAATAATTCCTAAATTTTTGGCCTCTGATGAGCTGAGTCTGTTTATGCGTTCTCAAATCTTTGTTCTACCTAGCTTTTTTGAAGGACAACCTTTAGTGCTACTACAGGCAATGGCATCTGGACGCTGCTGTATCACTACAAATTGCTGTGGTCAAAAAGATTTGATTCGTCATGGGGATAATGGGTTACTTTATGAAGGAGGTAATGCAGGGGAGTTAGCTTATCTAATACAACAGTGTGCTAATGATAGCCAGTTGAGAACCACTCTTGGTAAAAATGCAAAAACTTCAGTCGAAAATCGGTCATGGAAAGAAGTATCTGCTGAAGTAGTAAACCGTGTAGAAGCTCTAATCCAATAGAAAATTTGTGGAAATTTACTTACTATGATTAAATTACTTACTATCGCAATACCTACATTTAATCGTGCTACATTGCTTGATAAACAGCTAGCATGGCTCCATGAAGAAATCAAAGGTTGTGAATCTGAGTGCGAAATTTTAATTTCTGATAATTGCTCAACTGATCATACTCAAGATATTATCAAAAAATGGCAACCAAGTTTTAGTTTAACTACATTTAAATCCCATAGGAATATAGAAAATATCGGATTAATGGCAAATGTTATTCATTGTCTAAAATCAAGTAGCACCAAATATGTATGGACAATTAGCGATGATGATCAATTTGCTAACCAAGTACTCACTTACCTTATTAGTAAACTTAAAAAATATGAAGATTTATCATTATTATTCCTTAACTTTTCTGGTCGTAATAAAATTACTGGAGAGGCTGTTCATCCACCTACAATTATTGGTAACCGTTGGTTTGATATCGAGACTGAAGATGCTTGTACTAATGGCAAGGCGATATTTGAATATTGTTTTTCCAAAAGTATTGGTGCAGTTAGTCTTTTAAGTGCTACAGTATATCGTAGTGAATTAGCACAAAAATCTTTAGAATTTTGGCAAGATGCTGCAAGTAATTGGTTATCTTTAGCTTACATAGCCGGGTTTTGTGCAGCTAATGGCAGTGTAATTGTTACTAAAGATATTTATTTAGAATGCACTGTTGGTGTGAGCTATTGGCAGAAAGATCCAACCTCTGCACTGTTATCCCAGTTTAAGCATATCCCAGAAATGATTTTAAAATTAGAAGAAAGTGGATACTCGAAAGAATTTTGTAGGAGTATGATTTTACATAAAGCTAGAGAAGTTAACTTAAAAGTTTTATTAGGTGCTTTGAGAAGATGGCCTGTTTTGACTAGCGGCATATTGATTTATTTTTTCAATTTAATTACCTTATCTACTTTTTATTTGATAACTTCTGAAATAAAAAGATGGGAAATTCAATTTAAACATAATTATTGAAACATATTTGCTAATAAGATAGATGAATTAATTAATGTGGTAAAAAGCTTGTGTATCCGAATATTTTTACACAAAAGTGGAATCAACAGATTGAATTAGTAGGTTCTGATATTTGGCAAGCAATAAAACAGCAGAAAATAAATTTCGCTACGATCACAGCCCTCACACCCAGTTATAGTCCGAATATATTAGCAACCCCAGTATTAATTAGGAATACCCAAGTTAAATTAAACATTTTCTTGTCACATCCGCAGGGGTATTACATCTATCTTGGCGGTTACTTGCTTTTAAATCAGCAATTGCTGGGGCAAAATTAACAATCGAGGTAATAAATGAAAATTTGTATCGTTACCCATAGCCTACAAAAATGTGATGGTCAGGGTAGAGTTAATTATGAAGTAGCCCAAGAAGCAATTCGTCGCGGTTATCAATTAACATTATTAGCTAGTCAAGTAGACTTAGAATTACAGGAAAATCACCTAGTTAAGTGGGTTGATATTTCTGTAAAAGGCTATCCTACAGAATTTCTCCGTAACATTATTTTTGCAACTAAAAGCACAATATGGTTAAAACAACATCGCCAAGAAGTGGACATAGTAAAAGTCAATGGCGCAATTACTAATCCCCCAGGAGATGTGAACGCAGTACATTTTGTCCATAATTCTTGGTTGAAATTTACCTCTAATAGAACTCAAAAAAAACCAGGAAATTTCCTATATAACTCTTACCAGTGGCTATACACAACTTTAAACGCACATTGGGAAAAACCAGCTTTTCTCAAAGCCCAAGTGGTAGTAGCAGTCTCTCAGCAAGTTGCTCAGGATTTAAAAGCCATAGGTGTACCCTCAGAGTCTATCAAAGTAATTTTGAATGGCGTTGATTTACAAGAGTTTTCCCCAGGAGTCAGCGATCGCCAAAAATGGCAACTACCTGAAAATGTACCCTTAGCATTGTTTGCGGGTGATATCAGACTGACCCGCAAGAACTTAGATACAGTCTTACAAGCCTTAGTCCAAGTTCCTGAGTTACATCTAGCAGTAGCAGGAAATACTCAAGGAAGCCCCTATCTTCAGTTAGCAGAATCATTAGGACTTCGTCAGCGGGTACATTTTTTGGGACAAAGGTCTGATGTACCAGAACTAATGAAAGCTGTGGATTTCTTGGTTTTCCCCTCACGTTATGAACCCTTTGGGTTAGTAGTTATTGAAGCCATGGCTTCTGGTTTAGCTGTAATTACAGCCAGTTCCACTGGTGCGGCTGATTTAGTAACACCAGAATCGGGAATAGTCTTGTCAAACTCAGACGATGTAGAAGCTTTAACACAAGCATTACAGTTACTCAGCAGCGATCGCTCATTATGCCAACAAATGGGAAAAGCAGCCCGTTTAGTTGCAGAACAACACAGTTGGACGAGTATGGCTCAAAGCTATTTAGATTTATTTGAGGAGTTAATGAATCATGAGGAATACGGTTCTCGTCCCCACCTATCGCCGTCCTCTAGATCTATCACGTTGTCTTTTGGCGCTGCAAGCACAAACTAAACCGGTTGATCAAGTAATTGTGGTAGTTCGGGATACGGATACCCAGACTTGGCAATTCCTCGGTGGATTCTATGCCGAAAGGTTACCATTACATATTGTACCTGTGACGGAGCCAGGAGTAGTAGCCGCACTCAACGCCGGTTTGAAAGTGGTAATAGGAGATATTGTTTCCATCACTGATGATGACGCAGCACCTCATTCTGATTGGTTGGAAAAAATCAACGCTCATTTTATCGCTGATCCTACTATTGGCGGTGTCGGTGGTCGGGATTGGGTACACTACGGTGAAAAAATTGAAGACGGTCAACAGCCCATAGTTGGTAAGTTGCAGTGGTTTGGGCGGGTAATTGGTAACCACCATCTAGGAGTAGGAGCACCTCGGGAAGTTGATGTTCTCAAAGGGGTGAATATGAGTTTTCGTACCCAAGCAATTGGGAAATTGACATTTGATCAACGAATGCGTGGTACGGGAGCGCAGGTACACTTTGAAATGGCTTTTACTCTGACTTTAAAGCGGGCGGGCTGGAAGATGATTTATGATCCCCTGGTGGCTGTAGATCACTATCCAGCCCAACGTTTTGATGAAGACCAACGCCACAAGTTTAATGAAATTGCTTTGATTAATTTAGTTCATAATGAAACCTTGGTCTTACTAGAACATTTGCCGCAATCGCGTCATTTTGTATTTTGGCTTTGGGCGTTATTAGTCGGAACAAGAGATAGTTTAGGTTTAATCCAATGGCTGCGACTTTTACCTAGTCAAGGTAAAATTGCCGGACAAAAGTTATTACTATCCTGGCGGGGACGTTGGTTAGCACATCGACAATTCGTAACCGGTCATTAGTTATTGGCGATCATGATTTCCAAACAGATACATTTCAATAGTTTTTCAGAATCACACTTTTTTCCCCAAGAGCGATCGCTACAGGGT
The DNA here is from genome assembly GCF_015245355.1 of Anabaenopsis elenkinii CCIBt3563. Taxonomy (GTDB): domain Bacteria; phylum Cyanobacteriota; class Cyanobacteriia; order Cyanobacteriales; family Nostocaceae; genus Anabaenopsis; species Anabaenopsis elenkinii. Next base: position 4,377,949 of record NZ_CP063311.1, read on the forward strand.
TGGCTAGCCATTTCCGGCTTTTTGCTACTGAGTGTAGTTTGCTATTTTGCCGGTGCAACGGCTGTGTTGCGCCTAGTTTACCCGGTGATCGCTTTAGCAGTAGCCATATTTTTATACTTACGTCATCCCATTCTCTATATCGGTTTTACTTGGTGGATATGGTTTCTCACACCCTTAGCCGCCCGTTTAGTTGACTATCGAATTGGCTGGGACCCCACCCGTCAGATGCTCATAGCACCTTACTTAGTGGTATCTGTGACTATAGCCACTTTTTTAAGGCACTCTCCCCGGGCTTCTACCCAGGGAGCTATGCCGTTTGTTTTGGCTTTTATCGGGGTCTTCTATAGTTTTTTAATCGGTTTGGTTCATAATTCACCATTACCCGTAGTCAGGGGTCTTTTAGATTGGCTAAGTCCCATTCTCTTTGCCTTTCACTTGTTTATGAACTGGCGAGACTATCCCAGCTACCGCCAGAATATTCAACGTATATTCATCTGGGCTGTATTGCTATTAAGTATTTATGCTATCTATCAATTTGTAGTCGCACCGGAATGGGATAGATACTGGCTGATAGAATCGAAAATGTATACAAGTTCAGGCAGCCCTGAACCTTTTGGTATGAGGGTATGGAGTACTTTACACTCACCTGGACCGTTTGCTTCTGTTATGCAAACAGGACTACTGTTATTATTCACCAGTTCAGGAACCTTAATTTTACCGGCATCAGCCGTGGGTTATTTGTCATTTCTACTGACACAAGTCCGTAGTAGTTGGTTGGGTTGGTTATTGGGAATAGTGATGATTTTTGGTTCCGTCAAGGCACATCTTCAAATGCGCTTAATGGCCATGATTTTAATCATCATCATGTGTGTTATACCTTTGACTAATATTGAGCCGATTTCTGATGTCGTGACAAATCGGTTAGAAACATTTTCTCAGTTAGAAAAAGATACTAGCTTTAATGAAAGATCAGAAAGCTATGAGAGAAATTTAAACTTAGCTCTTTCTAATGTTTTAGGTAACGGATTAGGAAATACATGGACACTCAACGAAAAAACTGGTCAATTGGAAGTCTTTGTTATAGATAGTGGTATTCTAGATATGTTTTTTACCCTGGGTTGGGTGGGTGCAATACCTTATCTGGCCGGGTTGCTGTTGATAATTTTCACCGTGTTTCAGTATGCTGAAGCCCGGTTTGATACTTTTGTCAGTACCGCCCGGGCAATTAGTATTACTTTTTGTGTGCAGCTAGTTGGCTATAGTACCATGATTGGTATTTCTGGTATGATTGTGTGGGGATTTTTAGCTATGGCCATGGCAGCCCATAAGTACTATCAGCATCAAAATAGTCAATATACTCAATTTTGAGTGAGATTATTTCCGCACAGCACGGAACATTCCAAAGCGGCACAGACCTGTACCAAATGCCAAGCGCATCAGTAGCAGGGTAGGAACTTCTCGCACAGATTTAATCAAACCAGATACACCAAAACGGACTAATCCCTGGGGACGGGCTACTCCTTGCCAAATAGAATCTAACCAAGAAGGAAGTGTTGCTTGTGTCCAGTCTGCTGTCTTCACCTCTCCTTGAACTAATCCTGTCTGTGATAACAGTTCACTAAAACCTTCAATGCTGGCAAAAGCAGGATGAGACCACTGGTCTAGTAATTGTTTCATGACAGGTTTTTCCCAAAAATTCAGAGGTTTTTGGCGTTCGTCCCTTTGATTCCAGTCAGCCACAACTAGCACTCCACCCGGCTTGAGCACCCGCATTAATTCTTTGGCAAAAACGGCTTTATCTGGCATATGCAGACCGGCTTCAATAGACCAAACTACATCAAAACTAGCATCAGAGAAAGAAAGCGCCATAGCATCATCTACCTGAAATTTCACATCCAGTCCATTGGCCGTTAACTCCTGGGCACGTTGGACTTGTTGAGAACTGATGGTAATCCCTGTTACCGCAAATCCATAATCTTTTGCTAGAATGCGACTACTACCCCCGATGCCACAACCAACATCTAAAACAGTTGTACCGGTAGGTAATTTATCTAAACCACCCCAGCGCACCATTTCATGCACAAAGTCAGATTTAGCCGCAAGAAAATCTTTTCGTTGTGGTGGTGAGCCATAATGACCTAAGTGGATATGTTCGCCCCAGTAAAATTCTAAAATCCCGTCTTCTGTCCATTGGTCGTAAGAATTAGCTACGGAGTCAGATGATTGGTAACGACGAGGGGTGAGTAAATAGAATAAAATCCCGATCGCTAAGACTACAGTGAGCAGTCCCAGGGCGAAAAACAACCAACTCATGGAAATCAGTCCTTAACATTTGTTCACAATTTTATCCTATTCTTGGCATAGCTTCAGCGAGGGTAGTTATGGCCAGATCAATATTGGATATTGCTTTGATGATGTCTTAACAACTCGACTATTCCCCCCGTTCAATGGTAGAACATCCTCTTAACTTGGTAAAATTCAGTTTGCCGAAGCATAGAACACAAAAACATGGTAGCTACCCCAACTAATTTAGATATTCCTGCCCTAGAAGCAGAATATAGTCAAAAGACACCCAGGGAAATTCTTAAATTTGCCTTAGAAACTTTTAACAATATCTCGATTTCTTTTAGTGGTGCTGAGGATGTTGTCCTCATTGATATCGCATCAAAACTTACTAAAAACTTCCGTGTTTTTACTTTAGATACTGGACGGTTACACCCCGAAACATACCAGTTATTGGATCGGGTCAGAGAACATTATGGTATTAAATTAGAAGTCCAATTTCCTGATGCTGGGGAAGTGCAAGCTTTAGTAGAAGAGAAGGGATTGTTTAGTTTCTATCAAGATGGTCATAAAGAATGCTGTGGGGTTCGCAAGGTCAGACCCCTACGCCGGAAACTCAATACTCTGGATGCTTGGATTACTGGTCAACGCAAAGACCAAAGCCCTAGTACCCGCAACCATATCCCGGTGATTGAAGTTGATAGTGCTTTTTCGACTCCAGACCATCAGTTAATTAAGTTTAACCCCTTAGCCAACTGGTCTTCTGCACAGGTGTGGGAATATATCCGCGCTTTAGATGTACCTTACAATAAGTTGCATGAACAGGGTTTTGTCAGCATTGGCTGTGAACCCTGCACTAGACCTGTGTTACCTAACCAGCATGAACGTGAAGGGCGCTGGTGGTGGGAAGAATCCACTGCTAAGGAATGCGGTTTGCACGTTGGTAATTTGCAAAAGTAGTTTAAACTGAGCGATGCCTCCGCCGGGAGCGGAGCGCCATCGCTCTTCTTCACGATTTTTGTGGTACTGAGTTTAAATCCCAGAAATCAGCTAGTTGCTTCCACTGGTTTTTGCTGAGAAATATTCCCCGGTATTGGTTCGGTTTTCGTTTCTGGAGATACAGCTGTGACCTCAATATGGTTGAATAACGTGGTGACAAATGCAAATAGCAAGAATGGTAGGGACAACAAAACTATGAGACCTACAGTTGCTAAAGCATATACAGGACGTTTAGCACCCATTAAAGCTAAAGCCGATGCTAAACTGACAGTGATTGTAATTAGCCAAACAATTATTTGACCGTAGATATCACCAAAGGTCAGGGTACAGACAAAACGGTATTTTTGGAAATTACTCTTGTCCATCATGTTTTATATTTGTTTCACTTCTCTCCTATAGGTTCTACGTTAAAGCTATGTTTGGCTTGCAGTCAATTTCTCAATATTTTGGCAAATTTTGTAATATCACTTAACAATAGTTATTTTAGTTACGAGGTGTGATGCGTATGAGGAACTTTTTTCTTAACAGGTACTTAGGGCTAACAATCTCCCCCGCTGGAAGACATTAATAAATTCATCAGAGTGCTTGTGAGGTGAGAATACTTCTAGCTATGGTCAGTCTCAACGGCACAATAGATTAGTTTGTACTTATCAAAGGATATGGTGGGGTATTTTCAATAATATCCGAAGACAGTTTTGTAGTGAGGATGACAATTTAGGTGATACCAGTGGACTAAAATAAATTAAAGTCAAGGAATAACTACAAATCCAGCCTAGCTGGAACCAAGGTTACGCCCTGCTCTTGACTGCCAAAGTAAAATTAGAACTACTGAGCAGTTTCTCACGCGTAAATTTAAATTTCATCTAGGGGATCACTATGTTAAAGAGCAAGGACTAATAAGTATAAGTTAAGGGAATACCATTTTTATATTTTCTTTGTTATTTTGTATTTAACGGGACAGTTATTCATGATCCAGTGAGCTAAATATAAAGTGAGTGAACTATTTACCAGGAAAATCTATGCAAATTACTCACTTTGTGATTGTCCTCGTTTAATTGATCAACACAAGACAAATCCCGAATATAGATGGCATGGTAATTCCCAATCGGCGAATAGTTTATCAATACAAGGAAGACCTTGGTCAGAGCTATGGTTAAGACAAATAATCAGCATATTATCCTACCTGGTTTTATCAAAGCTGTCGAGGTAGAAGCCAGTGATCAACTAAGTACCAACAATAAATCTCCTCGACGCAAATTCGACTTACTGCAACCATTACGTAAAAGGCTAGACAAGATTGAAATTAAGAATCGTGACTTTGCTCACTTTATTGCTAAAATGATTCCCGCTCAGTGCCCTTTCGAGCGCGACCTCATGCTATTTGGCCACAAAATAGCCCACATTCCCCCTCTGTGTAAGCTGAATCCACTGTATGATGAATTTGTTAGCTTGCGCTTTCGCGCTTTGTGTTATTTAGTAGATGAGTGTGGAGAGGACATTCAATCCTACTGCTAAATCCCAACCGAGAAAACATAGCATGGAAATCAAAATTGAGCATCAACCAAGTCAACAACGCCTCAACCAGTTGGGTGTATTTCAGTGGGAAATTTGGCAAAAAGAAATATCAAAATTTCCCTGGACTTATGATACTCAAGAAACTTGTTATTTTTTGTTAGGTGATGTCGTTGTTACCCCTGATAATGGACAAGCAGTGAAAATAGGAAAAGGTGATTTAGTGACTTTTCCAGCCGGTATGTCTTGTGTATGGGAAATCACCAGCGACGTGAAAAAACATTACTGCTTTGATTAGCCAAGAATCATGAATTAATTTCCTGGTCTTTTGGTTTCTTTGATTCTCCAGAATGCAAACATCTCTACAGTGACTAGGAATTAAATAGCAGGATAGGGGACATAGTGGCGCTGTGTCTCCTATAATTTTTTATCTAGCAGTGATTAAATACCTGTATTCTTGAACTAATTTGCCAACTTAAAATTGAAGTATCAGTAATAAACAAAAAAAGTTATTTTTTATAGCAACCGCCAAGGTAATTTAAGCATAAACTATAAGTAGTCCCTTTTCATGTGAAGCGATCGCTTGCTACAGGTATATGCCCAAGCCGTACAGTTACGACCTTCGTCAAAAAGTAATCCAAGCGATTGAACTCGATGGCTTGAAGAAAACTCAAGCCAGTCAAATGTTTAATATTAGTCGCAACACCATCACCCTATGGTTGAAGCGAAAAACCGAAACGGGGGACTTCCAAGCCTTGCCTAATCAGCGTCCTGGGAATGGTCACAAAATTACCGATTGGGAAAAATTTCGTGAGTTTGCTTCCGTACATGGCGATAAAACCCAAGTAGAGATGGCCTCACTTTGGCCTGAAGAAATTAGCGATCGCACAATCTCAAGAGCTTTGAAAAAAATTGGTTTTACGCGAAAAAAAAGACTTATGGCTACCGTGAGCGCGATGAGGTCAAACGACAGGCTTTCGTAACGCAGTTGTCTGAGTTACCTGTGGAGAAGATTGTATACCTCGATGAGTCAGGAATGGACAACCGAGACCAGTATGATTACGGTTGGAACTCAAAAGGACAGCGCTTCCATGCACTTAAATCAGGTCGTCGTGAAGGTCGGGTGAACATAATTGCCGCGCTGTGTAACCATAAGCTGATAGCTCCTTTCACTGTTGAGGGTGCGTGTAATCGAATAGTATTTGAGACTTGGCTTGAAGCTTGTTTGCTTCCCACACTCAAACCAGGACAGGTTGTGGTGATGGATAATGCCACATTTCATAAAGGTGGGCGCATTCAACAACTGATTCAGTACGCAGGGTGTGAAGTGCTGTACCTACCACCTTATTCTCCAGACCTGAATCAGATTGAAAAATGTTGGTCTTGGTTAAAAAGTCGAATCCGCAAAAAACTTGAGCGGTTTGATTCTTTACGAGATGCCATTGAGGATGTCTTGCTTTTTGCGTCCTAACCTCCTTGGCGGTTGCTATAGCTAAACAAGTAATATAATCTTTGACTAGCTGAATCAATGTACTCGGACGTAGACTGATTGTACCGGGAAAAGCGGTATGATGTAGTGCCATGCCCACACTGATTGTAGGACTAACCATTGCTTGAGTTGCTTCACCCACACCACATGCGATCGCCTCTGCACAAATAGCATCAGTCCCAATTAAGCCTGTGGGGCCATGTTGTTCCGTCGAACCAATGGGTATAATAATACTCTGAGATTCTTGTAAATAGGTCTCAACTTCTTGCCAAGTGCTTAAATTTAGTAACATTGTGTGAGATAATTTAGCTTAATAGTATAGCATTTCCCATGCTCGTAAGGTACAAAGTTTTTTAGTTTTAGGGAACAGGGAATAATTTTCTGTATACTTTATTACAGTGATAAAGGCTTGAGCCAATTTTTAGTATTTTTTGAAAACTCCTCTACTACTTCATGGGGATTACCATCACACCCGGAGCTAATTCTCAGTCAATAGATTCACAAACTAATCCATGTAGTTGTGTAGCACTATTGAATTTGCAGTGTTGCATACAACTACCTGTCAGAGTGGTGTTATGGAAGTTTGCAGCTATTAAGTTTGATTGCGATAAATTCGCCCCAGTCAGATTCGCCCCAGTCAGATTCGCTCCAGTCAGATTCGCTCCAGTCAGATTCGCTCCAGTCAGATTCGCTCCAGTCAGATTCGCCCCTTTTAAGTTAGATCCTTTCAAATTAGCGTGATGCAGGTCAGCGCCATTAAGGTTTGTGTAACTCAGGTTAGCATTCATCAGGTTAGCGGTATAGGAGTCAGCTTCAGCACCTTGATTTTTTCGCCTCCACTCATTCCAAATTGCCACAACCTCTTGCAGACTTTCCAAATTCTCTTTAGTTGCCATGATCAATTTTCGATGCTTGTTCTTGATACTTNTAACCTGATGAATGCTAACCTGAGTTACACAAACCTTAATGGCGCTGACCTGCATCACGCTAATTTGAAAGGATCTAACTTAAAAGGGGCGAATCTGACTGGAGCGAATCTGACTGGAGCGAATCTGACTGGAGCGAATCTGACTGGGGCGAATCTGACTGGGGCGAATTTATCGCAATCAAACTTAATAGCTGCAAACTTCCATAACACCACTCTGACAGGTAGTTGTATGCAACACTGCAAATTCAATAGTGCTACACAACTACATGGATTAGTTTGTGAATCTATTGACTGAGAATTAGCTCCGGGTGTGATGGTAATCCCCATGAAGTAGTAGAGGAGTTTTCAAAAAATACTAAAAATTGGCTCAAGCCTTTATCACTGTAATAAAGTATACAGAAAATTATTCCCTGTTCCCTAAAACTAAAAAACTTTGTACCTTACGAGCATGGGAAATGCTATACTATTAAGCTAAATTATCTCACACAATGTTACTAAATTTAAGCACTTGGCAAGAAGTTGAGACCTATTTACAAGAATCTCAGAGTATTATTATACCCATTGGTTCGACGGAACAACATGGCCCCACAGGCTTAATTGGGACTGATGCTATTTGTGCAGAGGCGATCGCATGTGGTGTGGGTGAAGCAACTCAAGCAATGGTTAGTCCTACAATCAGTGTGGGCATGGCACTACATCATACCGCTTTTCCCGGTACAATCAGTCTACGTCCGAGTACATTGATTCAGCTAGTCAAAGATTATATTACTTGTTTAGCTATAGCAACCGCCAAGGAGGTTAGGACGCAAAAAGCAAGACATCCTCAATGGCATCTCGTAAAGAATCAAACCGCTCAAGTTTTTTGCGGATTCGACTTTTTAACCAAGACCAACATTTTTCAATCTGATTCAGGTCTGGAGAATAAGGTGGTAGGTACAGCACTTCACACCCTGCGTACTGAATCAGTTGTTGAATGCGCCCACCTTTATGAAATGTGGCATTATCCATCACCACAACCTGTCCTGGTTTGAGTGTGGGAAGCAAACAAGCTTCAAGCCAAGTCTCAAATACTATTCGATTACACGCACCCTCAACAGTGAAAGGAGCTATCAGCTTATGGTTACACAGCGCGGCAATTATGTTCACCCGACCTTCACGACGACCTGATTTAAGTGCATGGAAGCGCTGTCCTTTTGAGTTCCAACCGTAATCATACTGGTCTCGGTTGTCCATTCCTGACTCATCGAGGTATACAATCTTCTCCACAGGTAACTCAGACAACTGCGTTACGAAAGCCTGTCGTTTGACCTCATCGCGCTCACGGTAGCCATAAGTCTTTTTTTTCGCGTAAAACCAATTTTTTTCAAAGCTCTTGAGATTGTGCGATCGCTAATTTCTTCAGGCCAAAGTGAGGCCATCTCTACTTGGGTTTTATCGCCATGTACGGAAGCAAACTCACGAAATTTTTCCCAATCGGTAATTTTGTGACCATTCCCAGGACGCTGATTAGGCAAGGCTTGGAAGTCCCCCGTTTCGGTTTTTCGCTTCAACCATAGGGTGATGGTGTTGCGACTAATATTAAACATTTGACTGGCTTGAGTTTTCTTCAAGCCATCGAGTTCAATCGCTTGGATTACTTTTTGACGAAGGTCGTAACTGTACGGCTTGGGCATATACCTGTAGCAAGCGATCGCTTCACATGAAAAGGGACTACTTATAGTTTATGCTTAAATTACCTTGGCGGTTGCTATAAAACTGGTTTTAGGAAATTCTACTTCATCAATGGACATGGTGGTAATATTGCCACCCTGAAAGCTGCATTCTCAGAAACCTACGCGCACTTAGAAGATTTGCAGATTAGCAACGCCCAATGTCAAATCGCTAACTGGTTTATGTGCAGTTCTGTATATAAACTTGCTAAAGAATTATATGGTGATCAAGAAGGTTCCCATGCTACCCCCAGTGAAGTAGCTGTTACCCAATATATTTATCCAGAATCTATTAAAAAAGCACCTCTGACACCAGCAGTTGCTAGTGGACATAAAATCTATAGTGCACCTGACTTCCGCCGACGTTACCCAGATGGACGTATGGGTTCAAATCCCGCTTTAGCAACACCAGAACACGGTAAGCAGTTTTATGATTTAGCTGTGACAGAACTCAGCAAAGGATATTTAGAGTTTGTGAAAGCCGAATAGTATTCCTAGTAATTAAGTTGACATAGTGGGTTATCAATACCCACCCTAAGTTATGGCCACAAACTCGGATCGGCTTACCCCAAAACCTCTTGAAGCACATTCATCTGGTCAAGGATTCCCCAGACTTGCTGTAACATTGGTTCCAAACCAGCCCGGGTCACTGCGGAGATTAAGAACACAGGAGAAAGGGACAGGTGATTAAGTTGAACCGCTAGGGCTTCTAAATCTACTTTCTGTGTGTCCACAGCATCAATTTTATTCAGCACTATAATTTGCGGACGCTTTGCTAAACCTCGCCCATAGGCTTGCAACTCTTGCTTAATTATTTTGTATTCACCAATCACATCTTCACTAGTCCCATCAATCAGGTGTAGCAGAACCTTTGTGCGTTCAATGTGGCGCAGAAAATCGTATCCCAAACCCGCACCCTGAGAAGCACCTGCAATTAAACCCGGAATATCAGCAAAAACAGTACCATCACCAGTAGGTTTTCTGACTACACCCAAATTAGGGATGAGAGTTGTAAAAGGATAGTCAGCAATTTTGGGTCGTGCTGCTGATAGAGATGAAATTAGTGTGGATTTACCAGCATTGGGTAAACCAATAATTCCTACTTCCGCCAAAAGTTTTAACTCTAGGCGTAGTACCTTCATTTCTCCTGTGAGTCCAGGTAAAGCATATTCGGGGGCGCGGTTACGGTTACTCAAAAAATGCTGATTTCCTAGTCCACCTTTTCCGCCTTCAGCGACCCGAAAACTTTGTCCAGGCTCAATTAAATCACATAGTAAAGCCCCTGTACTGGCATCATACACAGAAGTACCGCAGGGAATTTCGATGATTAAATCCTTACCATTAGCCCCAGTGCAGTTATTTGGTCCACCACGCCCACCATTCTCCGCTTTAAAAAGATGCTTGTATCGAAAATCCAGCAAAGTTTGCAGGTTGCTATCCACAACAAAAATCACCGAACCGCCTCGTCCTCCGTTTCCACCGGATGGTCCCCCTGCTGGTACGTATTTCTCACGTCGGAAGGCGACGATACCATCGCCACCTTTACCCGCTTCCACTTCGATTACCGCTTGGTCAATAAATTGCATAATTCAATTATTTTACTACAAATTTGATAAATTAATTAAGGCAAAACTATATCAGATAGATTACTAGACAATATACCCGTAGTAATATCCTAATTATACAGCCCAAACAATTGCAATCAAGTATACATGAAGTTTAATTTTGGCATTGAGCATGAAGTCGCTTTCCTCAACCCCGAAGGAAAATTTGCTGATTTTTCCCAAACTAAATTCCCGGACTTTAATCAAATTGTTGAAAAACTGCCAACATACCCTCAGGATTATTCACAGTTACGGGTTGGGGATGCTGGTATTCGGCAAAAGAGATGGTATATTGAGGGTTTTGAAAGATTTGCTAATTCTGACAAGGTGATAGACTGTGTACCTAAAGGTATAGAAGTCAGAACCACTATCCACTCTGATATTTCAGGTGCTTTAACTGAATTATCAGAAAGTTTTCAACTACTGCGTGAAGTGGCTAGTGGCTACGGGTTTTCACCGGTTTTAACTAGTTTTAACCCCCATCAGACTGTATTTGAGCCTCAACCCCCTCTCAATGATTATGAGACCCAACAGTTACAGACTTATCCTGATGAACAGACTGCCAATATTTACATGGTAACTTATGGACCAGATTTGAATATTTCTGTGCCACATTTACCAATTGCAAATGTGATTGATATTGGCAAAAAACTAACTTATTATAGTCCCTATATAGTTCCTTTTAGTTATAGTTCTCCTTTTTACAATGGGGGATTATGGGATGGTTTATCAGTCAGAACTTTTGTCAGAACCGGACAAAGATCGGCAGCATTAGCTTTTGTAGAGAAACAAGAACAACTCATTAATAGTGTCCCCTCCTTGACGAAAATCGCCCGTATCCCTGCTGAAGTCGGACGCATTGAATTTAAAGCTTGTGATAGTTGTGATGATTTTTCTATCTATGGGGGCTTGTTGGCATTATTGAAAGGTTTGATATTAGATAAAAGTTTACCAGGCAGAGCAATTATACCTAACGCAACGTTACATCAAATTTCTGCAAAGAAAGGGTTTGATGATCCAGATATTTTTGCTCATGCTACACGGCTTTTACAAGTGGCTGAAATTGCCTTGGGGGATGATTCAGATGTTAATTTTTTAACGCCATTAAAAGATATACTAGGAAATGGTAAGACTAAATCACATGAACTAATAGCGGCTTACCAACGTCTCGGTTCAATTGAACAAGCACTGCAAGAAACCTACCCTCAGCCTACAGCAGGGACAAGGATAAATAACTTACCTCACCTTTAGGAGCAATTACATCAAGTGCCCCTTAATTATTTAGTCTTTGATTTTACACTCCCTGGGGCTAGAAGCCGGGGGATTCTTGCTTCACGGGGACACTCCAATGAATTTACCCGCGCTAACGCGCCGCTCTGCTCACAGCAAGAAGCATCTTGATTGTGTGCCCCACGGCTGCAAGTTGTGCGTATAGCGACGAAATTAAAATATACATTAAAGCTAATATTTATCAACAGGATTTCTAGGACTGCGACTGAAGTCGCTAGCGCACTAGACCCCTAACGGGGTCTAGTGCGCGTTTTTTGGTAGGAGTTTATTTGGTTGACTGACTAGGTGGGATACCTTCAATGCTAATCAAGCCCTGGATTACAGCTTTGACGATTGGTGCGGCTACAGTGGAACCATAAGCATTTGTACCTTGCGGCTCATCCACTACTGCAAAAACTACATAGCGCGGAGATTCTACCGGTAAAATACTCACAAAGCTAGTTATGCGCGCATTGGGTAGATAGCCACCATCTGGACTAGCTTTTTGAGATGTACCGGTTTTACCACCAATGCGATACCCCGGAATTTTAGCAGCATTACCAGTACCTTCTGAGACGACAGTTTCCATCATCTCTACTACCTTTTGAGTTGTGGTCGCTGAGAAAATTTGGCGTGTTGTGGGCAGATCGGGCGCATAATGCATCTGTCCTTTACTGTCCACTAACCCCTGCACTACATGGGGGGTGACTAATTTACCTCCATTAGCTAAAGCGCCATGCATTTGCACCAACTGTAACGGTGTCAAGGAAAAACCTTGGCCAAAGGATGTAGTTGCTGCTTCAATAGGGGAACTGAGAAACTGTCTTAAACCTTTGAGCTGTCCACTCACTTCAAAGGGCAAATCTGTATTCAGCCTTTCCCCTAATCCTAACCTTTCTAGCCAATTGTAATAGACTTGTGATTGCATGCGTTGAATGATCCGCACCATGCCAATATTGCTAGAGGTTTGTAATATCTGTGCAATGTTAATATTGCCATAAGTTTTGTGACCAGCATTTCTAATCGTGTGCTTACCTATTTGAATAGAACCGGGGTCATTAAACACATCATCTGCTTTAATTACACCATTCTCTAGGGCGATCGCCACATTCAAAGGCTTAAAAGTCGATCCCGGTTCATAAAGATCAGCCACTGTCCAGTTTCTAAATAGGGAAATATCAGCACTAGAGTATTCATTGGGGTTATAGGTAGGATAAGAAGTCAGAGCTAGTAAAGAACCGTCTGAAGCGTCCATCACAATTACCGCGCCACGTTTAGCCTTAAACTTCTCTATCTGTTTTTCTAGAGCAGTACGGGCGATCCTTTGCAAACGGCTATCAATAGTTAGTCGCAGTCGCAGGTCATCGAAATTTAAAAATCCTTCCGGTGCATGAATTGGTAAAAGTCTCCCATTACCAGTCCGACTCAGCCGCGCTGTCTTTGGAGAACGTTCTAATAAATTCTCTTGGCTGTATTCTACACCAGCCTGACCCCGACGGTCAAGATTGACGTAGCCCACCACCTCCGCAACCAAATTATTTTGCGGGTAATATCGAGAGTATTGTTGAATTAGTTCTAGTCCATTTAAGCGCAATGATCTCACACGCCCAGCGCTTACTTCCGGTAACCCAGAAGCAAGTGTAATACCACTCCTACGGTTGGCAAAGGTTTTCGCCAACTCAGCCGAGGGTTGATCGAGTATAGGAGCCAGTTGTTCTGCTATCTGTTTATTAGACTTACTAAACAGCTTAGGATGGGCATATAAGGTATATACAGGGCGGTCAATGGCTAATACACTATTAGTGCGATCTACCACTAGGCGACGGGGAACGAAAGGTCGTAAATTCACCATTTGCTGGTTACGCGCCCTCTGGGTTAACCTTCCTCCCTGGATAATCTGCAACTGATACAAATTAATCACTAACCCCAGACCTGCGGTCATTAATATGCCCCAAACCACAAACAGCCGGGATCTGGTATTGGATATCTCGTCTTGAGGATGAGAGTTAAACCTAAACCTCTGCATCAATCCTGCTAATATAGAGGGCTTTCCTCCCCTTCTAAATGCTGGATTTTGAAAATTTCTCAATTTTGATTTATCGGGTGACTTCTGCATTTACTTGCTCAGTATTAGTTATCAGTTATCAGAAATAGCCGGAGTCCCCTAAGTGCATCATTAGCACAAGCCTATGGTTAAAATCCTTCACTCCAGCTTTTATAACTCTAATATCCTAGTGGCAAGGTGCTGTTTTGCTGATTGTCCCAATTTAGTGTTGTCCTAGGTGGCGTCGCAGGAAAATTCAAAGATGGAGATGATGCTGCCGGCAAAAAAATTGTTCTTGCTGCTGTTGGCGACACTAGCCCAGCTGCTTCTTGTGCTTCTTGAGCCATTTTGCTCTTGAGAGTAGCGTTGGTTGTGGTTAACTGCTGTTCATAAAGTTTCAGATTTTGTAGCCTGTTATATCCCTGACTCCACATTTGTTGAGAATATACTATCCAACCATACACAAACAAAGTTACTGCTACCAATAAAAACGTGACTACGGAGGAATAACGATATGATGTATACAAGTGCAGTAACCAAAAATTTCCAGAGCCAGAATTAGGCATGACCGGTAAGTTATCTTCCCCTACCTTCTGATTCTTCCAGTTTGTTCTAGTTGACTGAGTTTTGACCCTGGAGACTTGTTTTTTAGGCACTTCAGGTAATGGATGACTGCTAGAAACCGATAACTTTTTGAAAGCACGCCGTTGTCTTTTTGAGGATGCTGGTAAAGGTTCATCTATAAGTGTAGATATACTCCCTAAGGTTGATCCAGGAGACATGGAAGGCTTCACCCCATGGGATGGGGTAGGATTTCGTCGGAACCAACTACCTGTTTTGGGAACAGCCGATTTACGTACAACAGCCATAAGTGTTTTTTAGATACAAAATACTGTGTTTTAAACCTTTAGCCTGTTTGGCCTCAGGTGACAATTGTCTTCTGATACTTGACTGCACTAATGATGGCATTACCTGGGCATTGTAACACTTGTCACTAGTAGGCAGCAATGGGGCATTTCCAGTATGGCAACACCAAGCAGCAAGTCACAAGAGCCTCTGGTTACTCTACCCAACCAAAAAGCTATTAAACAAATGTTTCAGGCTAACTGCGGGATTTATGGCAATCTTTCGGATTTTGATATTTTGGCATCCGCTCACTGGATTCCTGAACCCGGTAAATTCATCTCCTGCATAATCAATCCGCCGCAAACAATCAACCAAAAGTATTGCTTTTCCAAATCTCAGCAGAATATATTCAACAATTAGCAAGAAATAGGTTATCTTATACTACAGGCTATTTTTTTATTGCCATTTTTTTGGTGAAAGAGGAGTTTATGTTGAAAACAAAAATTTTTGCTGTTGTTCTAATGTTAGGTTTGGCTACGGTTCTCGGAGCCTGTGAGCCTGGGACTGAGCCTGCAACTCCACCAGCTACTCCTACTCCTGGTGAACCCACTGACGGTGCCACTCCTACTCCCCCAGCACCTCCAACCAATCCCCAATAATAAACTTTGACTGGGTAAGTCGCCCCTGATAAAATTAAAAGCTAGTATAATAAGCCACTAATTTAAGCTAATTTTTTGGGGCGATTACTAGATTATGATATTTTCTTTTGAGAAACCCTGGGGAAAAATCAGCGAGCTAGGAAAGTCTCTAATCTGACCAGAGTAAGTACGTCTGGTACTAGGTTAGAGGCAAGATTGAAAGAAACAGGGGATGGTTAGCTAGTCCTATGCTCTAAAACTGAAGGATGAAACGAGCTGAAAGGCTTAAACCCGTGTCCTTCGGAAATTACCGAACTCTAATATTGTCGAACCTAAGATTACCCATAAAATTAATCCTGATGGTGGGGCGAAGTAGCTTTATGTTGCTACTACAGTTTAGTACATCCCATTACTGTCGCAAAGCCCGTATGGGGCTGGGCTATAAGCAAGTTAAATATAAAACTGAAAATCTGACTCCGGGGTGGCATATCCGGCGAGTTAGGCCGCTAACTGGTTTGAATACTTTACCTGTGTTGTTACCGGAAATTGATGGTCAGCCTCATGCGATCGCTGACTCTACCGAAATTTTAAAATTTCTGGAAACTTATCAACCACAGCCGTCTTTATTCTTGCCCGACTATGAACAGCAGACAGAAGCGTGGATGCTAGAGGATTGGTTGGATGAAAGCATTGGTACAGCCACCAGGTTTGTATACTATCAGTTCCGCGCTGTAGAAGGCAAGCAGATTGACCCTTCACTAGTCAGTCAGATGGTAATTTCAGTAGTCCGCCAACAATATGGCATCAACCAAGCCAGTGTGGAATTAGCTAAAAACAGACTTGTCATGGCGTTTTCAGAGTTATCTATTCGCTGGCAAAAAAATGACTACTTAGTAGGTAATCAGCTAAGTGTAGCAGACATTAGCGCAGCGGCCTTACTCAGCCCATTAGCACTGATTCCTGAGTATCGTCAAGGGTATCCCTGGTTATTTGAGCGCATTGTGCAAATCCACAAACTGTGTAATGAACCATTACCACCAGGCTTAAGTGAGGGTTAGAATGAAGCTAATTGGTAGGAAAAAAATCCTATTTTGGGTTTTGAGTATCAGTACTACCCTCTTGCTGGGCTGGATTGGCCATTGGGGAACAAAGGCGATGGCATTACCCCCGCCCGAAGATATACCAGAAGAAATATTACGGACGGAAATTATTCTAGATGGGCGATCGCCAGTGGATGGTAAACCCCTAAATGCTGCTGAATACGCAGAACTACAAGAACAGCTACAAGTTAGTCCTCCACCTAAACTGAATGCTGATTTACGGCAAACCATTTACCTCATTAGGTTGCGTAAAGCCTTACTGCAAATTTTTCCCTTTTTAGATATTTGAAGCAATTATTATTGCAACTAACCAGTTACGAATAAGCCTCCAAAAATTCCCCAAAATTGACCAAAACTTTCAAATTAGCTGGCTAATTAACCTCAAGAGCAACTTCACTGACTTAACTTAGATATATTATCTGGCTTACCTTCAAATTCTCAGACAGGTGTGGCGATCGCCTCTGGTCGATTTGAAATTGATGAATAGCGCCGCTCAAGGTGCAATTTTGGCAGTTGTTACTAACTTTAGGTAAATGTGAGCAGATTTTGAGTGACAGTCGTTAACCCCCAATCTCTAGTAACCATTCTGATGTACGATAACGATGACGACGAAATTACAAATAAATTTAGAACCATAAATTTAGAACCATAAATTTAGTTCTGTTGAGACCAAATCCGCATCTACTCTCTAGGGTCAGCAATGGGAGTAACTCACTCAATTACTGTATTTAAATCTAGGTAGCTTCATATCTATGACGACAATTATCCCAGAACAGGTGAACCTTATAGTCAGGAATCAGCATCACGATCCCTTTGAAATACTAGGTTCTCATTGCATAGAACAAAATGGCAAAAAGGTCTGGGCTGTGCGAGCCTATCTACCAAATGCCACTGTAGCATCGGTAATTCTTCCTGAGACCCGTCAGGAATACCCAATGAAGACAGTACATAATCCACATTTTTTTGAATCCATAATTGAAATAGCGGAACTCACCAACTACCAGTTACGGATCAAAGAAGGTGAGCATGAGCGTGTCATCTATGACCCCTATGCCTTCCGTTCTCCCAAATTAACAGACTTTGACTTGCATTTGTTTGCCGAAGGTAATCATCACCGAATATACGAAAAAATGGGAGCCCATCCCACACAGATCAACGGTGTTGAAGGTGTTTATTTTGCCGTTTGGGCTCCCAATGCTCGTAATGTTTCCTTGCTAGGAGACTTCAATCTGTGGGACGGGCGTAAACACCAGATGCGCAAAGGCACCACCGGGGTTTGGGAATTATTCATTCCCGAAATCGGCGTAGGAGAGCATTACAAATATGAAATTAAAAATTTTGAAGGACATATTTACGAAAAATCTGATCCTTATGCTTTCCAGCAGGAACCCCGTCCAAAAACTGCCTCCATGGTGACTAATTTAAATATTTACACTTGGGGTGACCAAAACTGGATGGAAAAGCGTCGTCACACCGACCCCCTGACCCAACCTATTTCCGTCTACGAAGTGCATTTAGGCTCTTGGTTACATGGTTCTAGTTCAGAACCGGCTAAATTACCCAATGGTGAGACAGAACCGGTAGTTGTAGTTTCAGAACTCAAACCAGGCGCACGCTTCCTGACCTACAGAGAACTAGCAGACCGACTGATTCCCTATGTCAAAGAATTAGGGTACACCCATTTAGAGTTACTACCCATTGCAGAGCATCCCTTTGATGGGTCTTGGGGTTATCAAGTAACTGGATATTATGCCCCTACTTCACGTTTTGGTAGCCCCGAAGATTTCATGTATTTTGTTGACCAATGTCACCAAAACGATATTGGTGTAATTATTGATTGGGTTCCCGGTCACTTTCCTAAAGATGGTCATGGTTTAGCTTTCTTCGATGGTACTCACCTTTATGAGCACTCTGACCCCCGCAAAGGTGAACACAAAGAATGGGGTACTTTAGTTTTCAACTACAATCGCCATGAAGTTAGGAACTTTCTAGTAGCCAATGCCCTCTTTTGGTTTGATAAGTACCATATTGATGGTATTCGCGTTGATGCTGTGGCTTCCATGCTGTATTTAGATTATTGCCGAAAAGCAGGAGAATGGCTACCTAACCAATACGGCGGTAGAGAGAACTTAGAAGCCGCAGATTTTCTGCGTCAAGTTAATCACATTATCTTTAGTTATTTTCCCGGTATTCTTTCCATTGCAGAAGAATCAACTTCCTGGCCTATGGTGTCTTGGCCTACCTATACAGGTGGATTAGGCTTTAATTTAAAGTGGAATATGGGCTGGATGCACGATATGCTAGACTACTTCAGCATGGATCCCTGGTTCCGCCAGTTCCATCAAAATAATATTACTTTTAGTATGTGGTATAACCACAGTGAAAACTTCATGCTGGCTTTGTCCCATGATGAAGTAGTACATGGTAAAAGCAATATCATCGGCAAAATGCCCGGTGATACATGGCAGAAGTTAGCGAATGTGCGTTGTCTATTTAGCTATATGTTCGCTCACCCAGGCAAGAAAACTATGTTTATGAGCATGGAGTTCGGCCAGTGGAGTGAGTGGAATGTCTGGGCTGACCTGGAGTGGCAATTGTTGCAATATGAAGACCACCAACAATTAAAGAAGTTTTTCCAGGATATAAACTGTCTCTATCGTTCTGAACCAGCTTTATATACTCAGGATTTCGCCCAAGATGGCTTTGAGTGGATTGATTGCAGCGATAACCGTCATAGTGTCGTTTCCTTTATCCGTCGTGACAAGGATTCTGATGATTTCATTGTGGTGATTTGCAACTTCACACCCCAACCCCATTCTCACTACCGCATTGGTGTGCCAGAGGCAGGATTTTATACCGAGTTGTTTAATAGTGATGCTCGTCCCTATGGTGGCAGTAATATGGGTAACTTAGGTGGTAAATGGACTGATAACTGGTATTTGCACAGTTGTCCTTATTCCCTCGATTTATGTCTACCACCGTTAGGTGTGTTGATGCTGAAGTTGGATCGGCACAAGACATCTGAGAGAATGGCATAATACCCTCCCCTAACCATCCCCTTAAACTGAAATAAGAAGCGATCGCTTCTTATTTCTATTTCAAAATTCAGCTTAAACCGCAACAGGTGACAAAAGTTGAATGTTGGAGAACACAAACTCCTGAGTAGAAATTTTTACATCTGTTTGAGTGCGAATCTCCCGACGATTTAAAACAAAATATTCGCCAACTTTTTCATATTCATCGGTAAACTCACTCCTCCCACCTTTTTGTTCTCCTGTTTTGGGATCGTGGTATACAGAATCATAAGTATGGGATAAATAACCCGCCCCAGTGTCGTGGCTGCTAAAAGTGTTAATTGTCACAAAAGTACCATGAATTAAACGGTGGACGTGGCACACTTCATTATTGCGAACCTTATATTTATCGCCTTCACACTTACCACCAACTAAAATTTCGGTTACACCAGTCTCGTCAGTGTCTCCATAGCTGAATTTATTCTCACTGTGGGTGTCCTCAAAGCTGCGACGGACACGGTGGATGGCAATTTCCCAAGCCTGTCCGTGAATGGCTTTCTTCGCTTGCTCATCTTCTACCCCCAGTACTTCCGCCTTCAGGTTAGAGTCGATGACAACTTGACCTGTAAATACCTTGTCATCATATTTATAAGTAATATCTGCGCTATAACCGGGAAAATTCTTGTCCCAAGTGTAGCGATTTTCATAAGCAGCCCGGAAAAGTTCCTGAGCAGAAAGTTTTGTAATTGTCATCTACTTCTCCTAGAGTAACTAGCTATATTAGCGTTTTATCTTGGCTGGTATTAGCATAGAGGTAAATATGAAGCTTCGCATAGTCCCCAAGTGGGTACACTTATGCCTAATTCTCTTTCCCTTATATTTCAAGCGATCGCAAATGTCAGCAACGAGCAGCAACTAACAATGGCTCTCATGGATGAAATTGGTGAGTATTTTGGCGTCCAACATTGCGGTATCTATCTGATTGATGAACCACCAAATGCAGTTAATGTTCAGGGTATTCCCGCCGTATGTATGGAGAACAATCCCGTCGGGCGCTATGTGGTTGAAAGACACGCTCCCGCCCATGAACAATTAATACTATCACCGGGAGATTGGAAACATTTCTGTTCCCGTCATGACCATGAACACGTGATGACTGGGCCGATTGTTTGCGATGGTCGTCTAGTGGGGACATTAAACTTAGCCCGTGAGCAAGGAACTGATCCCTTTAATGGCGATGACATAGCTGACTTAAGCGCTTTGTGCATTCATTTATCAGCAAAACTTGCCACTCTCAGAGCCAAAGAAGCAAAAATATCCAATTCACTGTTAGTCAGTCCCTTAACCCCTCGTGAGCTAGAAATTGCTGAGTTAGTAGCACAGGGATTAACCAATGCCGAAATTGGTAGCAAACTGTGGATCACACAGAATTCTGTCAAGCAAGCTCTCAAAAGGATGTTTCGTAAGCTTGGTGTTTCAACTCGTACAGAAATGGTTGCAAAACTACATTTGATTTGCTAATTAAATCCTACAGAACACCCTTAGAACTAGGAATATTACCAGCCCGACGGGGGTCAATTTCCACCGCCATTCGGGTTGCTCTGGCAAAAGCTTTAAATGTCGCCTCAATAAGATGATGGGAGTTAATGCCATCCAGTTGACGAATGTGTAATGTCATTTGGCTATGGTTGACCAATGCTACAAAGAATTCGCGTACTAGCTGAGTGTCATAGGTTCCCACTCGCTGAGTGGGAATTTCCAAACCATAACTCAGATGAGGTCTGCCAGAAAAGTCCAGCGCCACTTGCACTAAAGCCTCATCCAACGGTGCGAGAAAATTACCAAAACGAACAATACCCTTCCTGTTACCCAGGGCTTGACTGAAAGCTTGTCCTAAAGTGATACCCACATCTTCATTGGTGTGGTGGTCATCAATTTCCCAGTCTCCCCGGGCTTGGACATTTAAGTCAATCAGCCCGTGAGAGGAAATTTGATGCAACATATGATCCAAAAAAGGAATCCCAGTTGCTACCGTGCACAGGCCTGTACCATCCAAGTTAATACTAACTGTGATATCAGTTTCGCCAGTGGTGCGATGAATCGAGGCTATGCGAGGAGTGTGAGTCGAATTAATTGGGCGTGGGAGTGAGTCCTTACCGGAGGTATCGCTGCTTTGCATAGGTGGAGAATCGGGAATGGGGAATGGGCAAATCACAGACCCTATGGAGGGCGCATGACTTATGAGTGATGTTTGGTGACTGTATTTTGTCGGTTAACCGCCAACCGCCAACCGTCAACCGTTAACCGTCATAATCACTAATTATTACATTCCCATAATTTCATATCCTGCATCTACATACAAAACTTGTCCTGTAATCCCACTGGCTAACTCGCTAGACAAGAAGGCTGCAGTATTCCCGACTTCTTGCTGGGTAACAGTGCGTCGCAGGGGAGCCACTTCTTCTACATGGTGAATCATATCTAAAATTCCGCCTACTGCTGAAGATGCCAATGTGCGTATCGGCCCAGCAGAAATCGCATTCACCCGAATGTTTGCCGGTCCGAGTTCAGCCGCCAAATAACGTACACTAGCTTCTAATCCGGCTTTAGCTACTCCCATGACGTTGTAGTTGGGAATTGCCCTGACACCGCCCAAATATGTGAGGGTGATGATACTACCACCTTCGGTCATCAGAGGTTTAGCAGCACCGCTTAACTGCACTAGTGAGTAGGTGCTGATTTCTAAAGCTGTTTTGAATCCAGAACGTGAGGTTTGGCTAAAATCACCAGTCAAATCCTCTCTGTTAGCGAAGGCTAGACAGTGGATGAGAATGTCCAATTTTCCCCACTGATCCTGGACTGCTTCAAAGGTAGATTTGACCTGCTCGTCATATTGGACATTACAGGGAACAAATAAGCTGGGGTTGAGAGGTTCTACTAATTCCGCCACTTTTTTCTCCATCTTCCCCCGCTCATCTGGCAAGTAGGTAATACCTAAGTTAGCTCCGGCTTTATGCAGTTGTTGAGCAATCCCCCAGGCGATAGAACGGTTATTGGCAATCCCTGTAACTAAGGCGTTTTTTCCAGTCAGATTCAGCATAGAAATTGTGAATGAGATCAATCATTAGGAGCATACTAGAATCTGCGCCGAGTTTATCTTGCTTGGGCACATGATTTGCAAAAATGATCATTTAGGGGACTGTTTTCTCAAAAGTTTGTCTAGATAATCCTGAATATATTCTCAAGATATCGTGAATTTTTTGGCGAAAAACCTGATGACCTTAACTGTGTAAGTAGTTATAACAACTACTAGCTGAAAACATCAAAAATTATGTATCATTATGAACAAATAACCATGAAGTTATGGGTTTGAGTATAGGAATGTACAGAAAGGTTGACGGTGCTTTATTGATTTTTCAGGTGTATTCTTAGGTAATCAGTTTTTGTTTTTCCGGCATTGGGTAGGGGAAGGGAGATGATCGTGACACAAGATAAAGCCCTAGCAAATGTATTTCGTCAGATGGCGACCGGAGCATTTCCTCCAGTTGTAGAAACATTTGAACGCAATAAAACAATATTTTTTCCCGGCGATCCTGCTGAACGAGTTTATTTTCTTTTGAAGGGTGCTGTGAAACTTTCCAGGGTATATGAGGCAGGAGAGGAAATAACGGTAGCACTGCTGCGGGAAAATAGTGTTTTTGGTGTGTTGTCATTACTGACGGGAAATAAGTCTGATAGATTTTACCATGCAGTCGCATTTACGCCTGTAGAGTTACTGTCAGCCCCCATTGAACAGGTGGAGCAGGCCTTTAAGGAAAACCCAGAATTATCAATGTTAATGCTGCGAGGCCTGTCTTCGCGGATTTTACAAACAGAGATGATGATTGAAACCTTGGCTCACCGGGATATGGGTTCGAGATTAGTGAGTTTTCTGTTAATTCTATGTCGTGATTTTGGTGTTCCTTGTGCCGATGGGATTACAATTGATTTGAAGTTGTCTCATCAGGCGATAGCTGAGGCGATTGGTTCTACTAGGGTAACCGTGACTAGGTTATTAGGGGACTTGCGTGAAAAACAAATGATTTCTATCCACAAAAAGAAGATTACGGTGCATAAACCTGTTACCTTAAGCAGGCAGTTCACTTAAAATCAATTGGGGAGGTGGAGTGGCAAAGGCTGTTTTCGGGAAAATTACACCCATAGCTGCGGATAAATCGAAACATTGTCAGTAGTTTCAGCTATTGCCTATCCGTCTTCCCCTACCAAGAAACGCGTACAGTGCCCCTAGTTTCTAACTATGACGGTGTAGTGCGATAGCGACTTTAGTCACAGTCCTAAAAATCAATTTGACAAATATTAGTTTTAATGTATACTGTGCTGTAGTAGCTATACGCGGGCTTGCAGCCGTGGGGCAAACGGTCAAGTCCTGGCTGTTAGCGGAGCGCCGCGTTAGCGCGGGTAAATTCATTGGAGTCCCCGTGAAGCAAGAATCCCCCGGCTTCTAGACGTGGGGAGTGTCAAAAGATAGTCAAAAGATCATGCTTAAAAGTAGTAGGCTGTATCTGGAAGCATTATGCCTCCAGTACACTGCGTGAACGGTAGTTGAAGATGACCACCGGGTACATCCTGATAGCGGCAATTTTAATTTTGGGGGGCGTAATTGCCACCGTGGGCGATCGCATTGGTACACGAGTTGGCAAAGCACGCCTCTCACTATTTAATATGCGTCCGAAAAAAACCGCTGTAGTAGTAACTATATTTACCGGGGGATTAATTTCGGCTTCAACATTAGGGATTCTATTTGCTGCTGATGAAGGATTACGGCAAGGGGTATTTGAGCTGGAAGATATTCAAAAAGACCTGAGAAATAAGCGAGAACAACTAAAAATTGCCGAATCGGAAAAAAGCCGGGTAGAGGTCGAGTTAAGCACCGCTAGAACTGAACAAACTAAGGCCGAGCAAGAATTACAGGTAATTAATAAATCCTTACAGGTAGCAAACGCTAAACAAAAAGCAACACAAACTCAGCTTCAAGGTACGGAAAGTCGCCTCAGTCAAGTAGTCAGTCAGTATCAACAAGCCTTAACAGAACTGCAAAGGGTCTATGAGCAAAGAGAAACACTGCAGGGGGCCATTGTACAACTAAGGGAAGAACGACAACGACTTTACGCTGAAGCTAAAACAGCAATAGAAGGGCGTGATCGCAAAATTACCGAACTTGATGGACTGATCAAAAAACGCAATCAAGAAATTGCCGCACGAGAGCAAGTGATCGCCACAAGGGAAGCACTCCTCAAAGAATTGGAAAAACAACAGAATTTTTTAGAACAAGAAGTCGCCAGGCTAGAAAAATATTATCAGTCATACCGTGACCTACGTCTGGGTAAACTCGGACTAGTTCGCAATCAAGTGCTGGCGGCGAAGGTGGTTCGCGTTAACCAACCTAGATCAGCCCGTGAAGTGGTAATACAACTTTTGGAAGCAGCTAACCAGAATGCAAATTATCAATTAACCGAACCTGGGGAAAATCCCACAAACAGACAGCTTCTGGAGGTTACCCAACAAAGAGTAGAACAACTAAGCCAGCAGATTAGCGATGGTCGGGAATATGTTGTGCGGATTTTCTCAGCCGGGAATTACGTTCGGGGAGAAAATCAAATAGAATTTTTTGCGGATGCAGCCCGAAATCAACTAGTATTTGCCGAAGGTGAGCTATTAGCTACTACTACGGCTGACCCGAAAAATATGACACCCTATCAGCTATCTCAAAGAGTAGATTTGCTGATTTCTGCTTCGGAGTTTCGGGCGCGTAATGCCGGAATTGTCGAGGGTTTGTTAAGAGAAGCTACTCATTTACGCTTTTTCTTACAATTGAGACTGTATGATCAACCTTTGGAAATCAGGGCGATCGCTATGGAAGACACTTATACAGCAGGTCCTTTAAGAATCAGGCTCTTAGCAGTACTAAACGGAAAAGTAATTTTTAACAGCTAAAAAAATAATTAAATCAATCCATTGATGGAACTTCAGCGTATTGATTATGAGTTTTAGTGAATTTTCACCCACACAACCAGTCATCTTAGGCTTCGACCCCGGTAAAGATAAGTGTGGTCTAGCAGTCATGGGACTAGATAGGCAATTGTACTATCACCAAGTGGTAACTGCGCAAAAGGCCATCCCTACTATTGAAACACTACGTCAACAGTTTCCTATTTCCTTAATGGTAATGGGCGACCAAACCACCGCCAAACAATGGAAGCTGCAACTGGGCCAAACATTAGTAGAACAGCTGAACATTATTTTAGTCGATGAGCGGTACAGCACCCTGGAGGCACGCGATCGCTATTGGCAGATGTACCCCCCCAAAGGGCTGACAAGACTCGTTCCCCAGGGTATGAGACAACCACCAAGACCCATAGATGACATTGTTGCTCTCCTCTTGATTGAACGTTACTTAAATCGCCTAACTAGTGACATACTCCTACACTGACTCTTCAAGTACAGTGTAGGCTTCCAAGACAATCCGGCGATCTGCTTGCAGCAGCGCTGGCGCTATCGCTTAGGAGACTCTTGGCTTTAAGAACGGAATGCCCTACCGCTCTATTTCTAATATTTATTGCATCCACAGTTAGGACAGTTATGCCATCTTTCATGGGTTTTTTTAGGAACTTTCACGCCATAACTAGAGCAATCCTGATTTCTACCAGAACCATTCACCGCAATTACCAACAAACCAGCATTTTCAGCTTTGTTTGTCAGTTGGGTAGGTGAGAGGCTTCTTGCTGTTCCAGCTAAAGTTCAGCCCTAATAGTAAAAGCATAATCTCCCCCCGCCTCTAACTGATAATCCTGTTGTTCTAAAAAACGACCAAGAGGTTCTTTAATCAAAGCGCGACCTTGGGAAGGCTTAACATAGAGTTCTCCTCGGCGAAAATGCCATTGGAAATGCCACTCGAAGTTACCCGCACTTACTTCACCCTCAAGAAAGCCGAGTTGCCATGATTGACGGATAATTCTGACATGGGCAGTAGTTTCTGGAAGACGTTTGGCATTCACAATGCTTTGTGTTACTGGTGGACTTAAAGCCCAATCAATAGGCTACTTCTTTTATTTAGCAAACTTATCTAAAATATACAAACTCACATGGACAAGACCCTAGCTGATCTTCGTAAAGATTATACCTTGCAAGATTTAAGCGAAACCGCAATTGACCCCAATCCTGTTATTCAATTTAAAAAATGGTTTGAACAAGTACTAGCAGCCCAAATTCCTGAACCCAATGCTATGACCCTGGCCACAGCCACACCAGACGGTAAGCCTTCAGCCAGAATGGTACTACTCAAAGACTTTGATGAACAAGGCTTTGTTTTGTTCACTAACTACAACAGTCACAAAGGACAAGAACTAGCAGCAAATCCCCAAGCAGCTTTAGTATTTTGGTGGGCAGAATTGGAACGCCAAGTCAGAATTGTGGGGACTGTAGAGAAAATTTCCCCACAACAGTCTGATAGCTATTTTGAGATGCGCCCCCCCAATAGTCGTTTGGGTGCGTGGGCTTCTAATCAAAGTCAGGTAATTGTTAGTAGGGAAGTTTTAGAGCAACAACTCGAAGAATTTCAGCGCCAATATGCAAATCAGGAAGTTCCTAGACCACCGCATTGGGGAGGTTACCGCGTCATTCCCAGAGAAATTGAGTTTTGGCAAGGCCGCCCCAGTCGCCTCCATGACCGATTGCTCTATACTCGCTGGGATAATGGCTCTTGGAAAATTGAGCGCTTGTCCCCTTGAGGAGGGGAGATTGGGAATTGGATTTTCCCAATTATTTTGTTTTATTTTATTTATCTGAAATCGCTGGTACTTTAGCTTAAACAGCAATAAGCCCCGCGACTCACTCTTAGGAGCGTGGGATGAATTGCGAATGAGGTGACGAGGGTTTCCCGACCTATGTGACAGTGCGGAAGCAGTCAGTTTAGGAGTATTTAGGTAAAAGAATCAAGAGAGGTTTATTTAGGTCTAAGTCTGGGAAAATATATTCAGCAGACTTGAATGGTTCCCTAAATACATTAAGAAAGGTAGCTGGGGACTCTATCTTTGATGGAAACTCAGTAGAGAGGTTTGTAGTTAGCCCAGTAAGGTTTAGACCTTACCAAGCTAAAAATATTTGACTATATTTTTAGTAACTGTCACTACTAGATTTAAACTGAATTCTGGGATCTGGCATGAAAGTATATCTCAAATAAATTCCTCCCCAGATCAACAGGATAATTAACAGACCACCAATACCCAGGGGGTTAGGTAACCAGAAAACTACTTCTACGTGGTTGAGTTGACCCGGTTTCATCTGCCATACTAATTCTCTCCCTTTTTTTTGGGGTGGGATAGCAGTTTCGTTGTCTTCAATCATTTTGGCTCCCCAAGGGGTGTTTAAGGTAAATTTGAGATCAAGAATTGATTCGGTATCAGATATGACTTTGCCCCTGCTGGGAATGAAGGTGAGCGATCGCAAGTCTAAATCATAAATTAATCGATTTCTTACTAACAAGATCAAATTGTTTTGATCTATCAATAAATTTGATTCAATTTTCGGTGGTGCTGACTCAGATGATTTCTGCACACCCTCAGCTTTTTCATTGCCACGAGAGTTAAAAAAATCATTAAATTTCTCTTGCAACTCCTGAGCATTACTGAAAGGAATTTTCACGATAATTTCGGAGGCAGAAATTAGTTGGCTCTTACCCTCTAGTTGATTGGCCCGACGTTCTATGCTACTTAACCACTCTGATACGGAATCCGCACTAAAGCTAGTGAGTCGTTCTCCCAATTTAATATGCTGTACTATTTCGCCACTGTTGGAGTGATTAAAATTCACTCCGGCATCGTACTCTACACAACCAGTCAGCAGTAGTGATGTTAACACAACCAGCCACAAGATAGGATTTTTAATGACAAAAATCCGATGAATGAAATTCCTAGCTATCAGCTTGACCACCAAAGCCATTTTTACTAAGACAAAACTCAATGCTCTGGTCAATTTCACTAAAATCTTTTTCAAAATAGGATAGTTCATATAACGGTTGACTGTTGACTGTTGACTGTTGACTGTTGACGGAAGGGCGATCGCTCCTCAGAGGATGTTTGATAAGTCATGATTAGTGTATCAACTATTGTTTCACCCCACCCTAACCCTCCCCTTGTAAGGCTATCCATTACCCACATCTTTCTTAACAATTAGACAAAAGACTTAACATCAGAGTGAAAGCCTTGATGGCTATAGTTTTGAAAGAGAAGACTGGGTAATGGCATCATGGAAAAGTGGGCAGCGAAAGAATTGGCACAGGTAAACTTAGGGGATGCACGTCGAAACAAGCGGTTAATCAGGATAGTAGAAGATTTGGCAGCACAACCAGATAGTAGTGTACCACTTGCTTGTGGAAATATAGCAGCAACAAAGGCAACATATAATTTTTGGAAATCACCACATTTTCAAGCAAGTGATATTCGTGCTGCCCACACATCCAGCACCATAGAAAGAATCAAAAAACATGAGATAGTATTGGCAATACAAGATACAACAAACATAGATTTAACATCGCACCCAGCCACAAAAGGAGTAGGTTATCTTGACCACAGAAAATCATCAGGATTAAAAGTACATTCAACACTTGCAGCCACAAGTAATGGAGTACCATTAGGAATTATTGAGCAGCAAGTATGGGCAAGAGAACAAGAGAATTTAGGTATTGCTAAAAAACGTCGTCAACGAGAGACAAAAGAAAAAGAAAGTCAACGTTGGTTGGATGGGTTACAGACTACACAAAATTTGATTCCCTCAGAAATTAAAGTAGTAACAATAGGTGATTCAGAAGCGGATATATTTGACCTTTTTAGCCAGCAACGTCGAGAAAAATCACACTTACTAATTCGTGGGACTCATAATCGAAAAGTAGATCATTGTGGCAAATATCTACATCTTGCCATTCGTCAAATCGAAGCATCTGGAACAGTGACTGTAGAAGTAAAACGCTCTCCAGAACATAGTTCCAGACAGGCGAGACTGACAATTAGGTTCACGAGTTTTGATATTCAAGTACCATTACACCATATTGGACGTTTACAGCTAAAACCTGTCAGGTTACAAGTAATTTTGGCAGAAGAGGAAAATCCACCTCCAGGAACAAATCCCATTAGTTGGTTATTAATTACTAGCTTAGAAATTAACAGCCTAGAAGATGCTGCATGTTGTGTTCAATGGTACACTTACCGTTGGTTGATAGAACGTTATCATTACACATTAAAAAGTGGCTGTGGCATCGAGAAATTACAACTGGAAACTGCTGACCGAATTCACATGGCACTAGCCACTTATACTATTGTCGCTTGGCGATTGTTATGGCTTACTTATCAAGCACGAGTTCATCCTGATTTACCTTGTGATGTTGTTTTGGAAAACAGTGAATGGCAGTCCTTATGTGCCACTATCAACAAAAATCCTATTCCTCCAGACCAGCCGCCTTCTTTGCATGATGCTGTGCGAATGATTGCCACTCTTGGTGGTTTTTTGGGTCGCAAAGGTGATGGTGAACCGGGTGTGAAAACCATTTGGCGTGGGCTACGACGCTTACACGATATTGCTGCTACTTGGCAATTACTTCACTCCGATTCCCCATCTCATCTTGACATTTAGCGATCGCCTATGGCGGAGGGTAGCCCCTCGCCCCTGTATTCAAAAACTCAATCACCTGTTGGGTCTTCTCAATATCCATACTTATTCTTTTTTGTCAATCCTCCCCACTATGCACATCTCTACAACCTTTATTGTGTTTGCCTTCCAGCAATATTAAGAAAGATGTGGGTAATGGATAGCCTTGTAAGGGGAGGGGACTGGATTTTATTGTTTCGGAGTGTCCCCCATTCCCTGCTCCCTGCTCCCTGCTCCCTGCTCCCTGTTCCCTAATATAAAAATTACCTGTTTAATACTTTCCAAACATCCTCTCAGACCAGATGCTAAAATGTCCTATTGAGCAATCTAGGGTAAATTATCGGGGTTAATGCCCTGGGATTGTAAATAGGCTCTGAGTTTTTCCTTGGCTTGCCTTTCTGCTTCAGCGCGTTGGCGTTCTTGTTCAATCTTCTCCACCGCCCAGGGTAATACATTCCCCTCCTGATCCCACCATCTCAACCAATAGCCGCTGCGTCCCCCCTTTTCTCCCCTCCAAGTTCCCAAAAACAGCCCCACACTCTCTACCCAGTGACGCCCATTTTCATCTGGCTGTTTTAATTCGTACTGGCCATTTTCTAACTGATAATATTCTATTAATCCTCCCTCTGGTTCAAAAATCACGTATACTGGTACTTGTAATATCTGCTGATAAAAAAACCATTTTCCCGGTGGGTAGGTAGGTTTGATTGAATATTCTCCCCCTTCTTTATCTGAGAGAAATTCCATGACTATGGCGGGGATATCTCCCTCTAAATGGGGTGTGTAGCTTTTTCTATCTGGTAATATCTCTTTAACTGCGGGTACATATAACCAATCGGGGGCTTTAGCAATAAACTGACCCTCTACGGTGGCACATAAGCCAAAATTGGTAGCAATTAACATTTGTGGCTGAATCCAACCGGTGATTTCTAAACTTTCCCTTAATGCTCCTGCTAATAGTGGCTGCCCTGTATTATCCACCGGTTCATCCTCTTTTAGGTCAAAATCAGGCGGTAACGGTTCCCAGGTGATCACCATTCCTGGAGTGCGAGTCGTTGTCACCATAAACACTACCTAATATTTATCATCATTATAGTTTTATTGGTTGACAGTTGACAGTTGACGGAAGGGCGATCGCCTATGGTAATGCGATCGCCATGAAGCTCGATAATCAGGAGCCGGGGGTTAGGGAGCCGGGGGTTAGAAACCCCCGTCTTAAAGCTGAAGTCGGATTAATTCGACTGAGTGTTAAATATAACATTATAAATTCCATTAATAACCATTGCTTAGAGTACCCTATGTAACGTAATAGTCCACTTATAGTGGACTTTCGCTATCAGATGGGTAATTTATTACCCGGCTGCTTAGTGTAGCAAATCTAGTGCGATCGCTGTCTTGTTGATGGTTGACTGTTGACTGTTGACTGTTGACTGTTGACGGAAGGGCGATCGCTTCTGCATAAATTTTCCCACAGGTAACGTTAATTGATTGTGGGGTGCAGGTTGACACAAACTTAATCGCTTCTGCATAAATTTTCCCACAGCCAACGTTGTAATCATGTAACGAGCAAAAAGGTAAGAGAATGGAAAAGCTAATTTTAGGTGGTTTAACAGTTGCCAGTACCGCTCTGATGGCAGCATTCCAACAGCCCGCTTGGGCTTTACCCATCCCTATGTTGTTTACCTACTCACTGGGTCGTCGTCAATCCCTAGAGAAAATCCACCAAGCACAACTTCAGTTATTCCCTACCATTGTACAACAGTGGGAACAATCTCAAACCAGAGTTGACAACCTAGAACAAGGCTTAATGGAGTTACAACAAAGCCTAGCAGCCTTGCAAAAACGCAGTAATGATTCGGACACAGCCATAAGAAACGCTACTCCCAAAGGACGGGGACGGGTGGCTATATTTATTGATGGTGCTAATTTGTATTACGCAAGTCAGGAGTTAAAAATTCACATTGATTATAAAAAGTTGTTAGAGCTACTAACTGGAGATGGTAGTTTGTGGAAAGCCTTTTATTATACAGGTATAGATTCGACTAGGAGTCAAGAAAAGAATTTTATCAGTTGGTTAGGTCACAATGGCTTTCAGGTAATAACTAAGGAATTAGTTAAACGGGCTGATGGTACTAGAAAAGCCAACCTAGATGTAGAAATGGCTATGGATATTGATAAATTGGCATCTCACTATGATACGGCTGTGTTTGTGGGCGGTGATGGAGATTTGGCTTATGCCTTAGAACAGGTCAGCCGAAGAGGAATCAGGGTAGAAGTGTTGGGTTTACGTACCATGACTAGCGAGGCTTTAATTAAAGTAGCTGATGTGTATACAGATTTAGGGCAAGTCAAAGAGCAGTTACGTAAATAATAGATCAGGTGGGGTGCGCTATATTGCATCCCACTGGTGAGGTTAGGATGTCAAGATTTTGATGAGAGAGGATAGTGATGGATAAGCAAACACAAGAAGATAACTTCTGGGTAGAACTGTTAAATACAAGGCTTCAACATGGTGAGGCGGCATTTCATCAACTAATGCAGCAAAATCTGTGTTTAATTACCCCAGCATTATGTCCAAGTATCACCCAGTGGGTAAGAGTAGTTGTGCGAGAGCATCCAAAAAGGGTTGAAGATATTGCCAGCATAGTTGAAGACACTTGCATAAGTATTAAAGGCTTCCCTCATGGCAAGTATGCAGAAGTGCTAGAAATTGCTATTCATGGCTATAAGGTGGTGCTGTCACTGCGCCGAAATAATCCTGAAGGTCGAGGTAGAACTCTCACTAACCTAGGCAATGCGTACGGTAACCAAGCCCAGTTAGGCATCGACCCGGCAAATAATCTGCAACTTGCCATAGCTGCCTATGGTGAGTCCGGTGAGATTATGCGTCGCTTAGGTTTAGAAACAGACCTTTCCGGAAATCTGACTAACCTAGGCAATGCGTACCTTATTCAAGCCCAGTTAGGCATCGACCCAGGAAATAATCTGCAACTTGCCATTGCTGCCTATGGTGAGTCTGGTGAGATTATGGGTCGCTTAGGCTTAGAAAGCCTCCTTTCCCAGACTCTCAATAACCAAGGTGTTGCCTACCGTAACCAAGCCGAGTTAGGCATCGACCCAGGAAATAATCTGCAACTTGCCATTGCTGCTCTTCAGAAGTCGGAACAGATTAGCCGTCGCTTAGGATTAGAAAGCCTCCTTTCCCAGACTCTCACTAACCTAGGCATTGCGTACCTTAACCAAGCCCAGTTAGGCATCGACCCGGGAAATAATCTGCAACTTGCCATTGCTGCCTATGGTGAGTCCGGTAAGATTAGGCGTCGCTTAGGTTTAGAAAGAGACCTTTCCCTGACTCTCATGAACCAAGGCAATGGATACCTTAACCAAGCCCAGTTAGGCATCGACCCGGGAAATAATCTGCAACTTGCCATTGCTGCCTATGGTGAGTCCGGTAAGATTAGGCGTCGCTTAGGTTTAGAAAGAGACCTTTCCCTGACTCTCAATAACCTAGGCATTGCGTACCTTACCCAAGCCCAGTTAGGCATCGACCCGGCAAATAATCTGCAACTTGCCATTGGTGCCTATGGTGAGTCCGGTAAGATTAGGCGTCGCTTAGGTTTAGAAAGAGACCTTTCCCTGACTCTCATGAACCAAGGCAATGGATACCTTAACCAAGCCCAGTTAGGCATCGACCCGGGAAATAATCTGCAACTTGCCATTGCTGCCTATCGAGAAGCCCTCACCTACCTGAACCCCACCATTTTACCTGTAGATGCCCTGCGCACAGCCCGCCATCTAGGTAATTTAGGCTTCAACCAAGGGGATTGGCACATAGCTCTAGAAGGCTATCAAATCGCCATGACAGCCATTGACTATAGCCGCACCCTACGCACCAACCATGCTGAACGTGACAAAATTGTGGCTGATGCTATTGGTATCTATGAAAACGCCATTCAAGCCGCCATCAACCTTAATGACATCGCCACCGCCCTAGAAATTGTGGAACGGGTGCGAGCCAAGCGCCTCGTAGACCTCATGGCTACCGCCGACCTTTATCAAGGGGGTGATATTCCCCCCCAAATCCAGCAATGGTTACAACAACTGGATGACTTAGACAATCACATCGCTAACCTCCAGTCAGAAGACAAACAGGATACCGATGGGTTGAAAACCCTGCAACTGCGCGCCGCCATGAACGTCACTACAAAAATTGCTGAACTACAAACACAAAAAAAATACATCCTAGACGAAATCAACAACGTAGATGAAGTAGTGACTAAACTGCGGCAACTCCAACCACCACAACTACAGGATTTTCACCCCCTGCTGACGGCTAAAACCACTCTTCTGAGTTTCTATACCACAGCAAAAGACACCCACATCCTCATCCTGCACGCCGGGGAAACCCAGCCCCACTGCTTCACCTGCCAAGGGCAAGGTTACGAAAAGTTACAAGGGTGGTTAAAAGAAACCTGGGCTACACCCTATATCACCGATAGGAAAGACTGGACGGCAAAAATGCCCCACACCCTGGCAGAAGTTGCCCAAAGGCTAGAAATTGAACGCCTGATTACAGAACACCTACAGGGTACAGAGGAACTGCTGATAGTTCCCCATCTCTACCTACATCAAATCCCCTTTGCTGCCTTGCCCATTACTGAAGGCTATCTGGGGGATAAATTCCTGATTCGTTATGCTCCCAGTTTGCAAGTTTTGGGATTTTGTTACAATCCTCAACGCTTATCTGCTAAAAAGCCGAATAGTTACAACTATGGCACTGCGGAAAACGCTACTGGTGATTTACCTTTCAGTGGATTTGAGGGCATAAAAGTAGCAGAAATGTTTGGAGTAGCAGAGGAACAAAGACTGATCCGCCAACAAGCTACCCGCACCGCCTACCGTCAATTATTACAACAAGCCAGCCACATAGTCAGTAGTCACCATGCCCAAAGTCAGGTTGACAATCCCCTAGAATCAGGTTTAAAACTCAGCGACGGTAAAATCACTGTGAGTCAACTGTTTTCTCCGGGGTGGCGTTTTCCCCAACTGCAGGAAGTATTTCTCTCCTGTTGCGAAACAGGGTTATTTCAACCGGAGAGTATTACTGATGAACCAGTAGCAGTAAGTACTGGTTTTCTCTGTGCTGGCGCATCGGGTGTAATTGCCAGTCAATGGTCGGTTAATGACTGTTCGGCGGCACTGTTATCTATTCTGTATCATCAACAGCGACAGCAAGGCTTAAACCGTCCCCGCGCCCTGCAAGCAGCTCAAAGGCAAATGCGCCAGATGACTCCGGCTGAGTTTAAAAAATACTATCGCAAGCAGTTAGAGAGTCATATCAAAGAGGAAAGAGAGCGTATGGGTCATGAAATCACCAGCAAGGAACAAGAAGGCTTGAATACTCAGCAAGAAAGACAACTTTTAACAAAATATGGTGATGCAGCAGAAAGTATCAAAAGTTATTCGCAAGGCGAAGGTTTACCCTTTGAGCATCCATTCCATTGGGGGGCTATGGGTTGTTATGGTTTGGGTTGACGGTTGACTGTTGACGGAAGGGCGATCGCCCCCAGACCAGATGCTAAAATGTCCTATTGAGCAATCTAGGGTAAATTATCGGGGTCAATGCCCTGGGATTGTAAATAGGCTCTGAGTTTTTCCTTGGCTTGTCTTTCGGCTTCGGCGCGTTGGCGTTCTGTTTCAGCGCGTTGGCGTTCTTGTTGAGCTTTTTGGGCTTCCAACTCAGCGCGTTGGCTTTGCGCTTCAGCGCGTTGGCGTTCCTGCTCAATCTTCTCCACCGCCCAGGGTAATACATTCCCCTCCTGATCCCACCATCTCAACCAATAGCCGCTGCGTCCTCCCTTTTCTCCCCTCCAAGTTCCCAAAAACAGCCTCATACTCTCTACCCAGTGACGCCCATTTTCATCTGGCTGTTTTAATTCATACTGGCCATTTTCTAACTGATAATATTCTATTAATCCTCCCTCTGGTTCAAAAATCACGTATACTGGTACTTGTAATATCTGCTGATAAAAAAACCATTTTCCCGGTGGGTAGGTAGGCTTGATTGAATATTCTCCCCCTTCTTTATCTGAGAGAAATTCCATGACTATGGCGGGGATATCTCCCTCTAAATGGGGTGTGTAACTTTTTCTATCTGGTAATATCTCTTTAACTGCGGGTACATATAACCAATCGGGCGCTTTAGCAATAAACTGACCCTCTACGGTGGCACATAAGCCAAAATTGGTAGCAATTAACATTTGTGGCTGAATCCAACCGGTGATTTCTAAACTTTCCCTTAATGCTCCTGCTAATAGTGGCTGCCCTGTATTATCCACCGGTTCATCCTCTTTTAGGTCAAAATCAGGCGGTAACGGTTCCCAGGTGATCACCATTCCTGGAGTGCGAGTTGTTGTCACCATAAACACTACCTAATATTTATCATCATTATAGTTTTATTGGTTGACTGTTGACTGTTGACTGTTGATGGGTGATGGTTGACGGTTGACCTAGGGGCGATCGCCTATGTATGGTGGTGCGATCGCTGTTTGGTGTAAAAAAGTTATTCCGCCTCAAACTCGTGATTTCTCAATAAGAGGTCTTTGGCATCCATCATCTCGTATTCCCGAATCATACAAATACTGCAACATTACAGCTGGGATAGTTAAATTTTACGGCCATGATCCTGATTATGTCAGAGAGATTATAAGTAAAGAGTTCCGAGGAAGCAAAGACCGAAATGGCAATTATCCAAGCCTGATCCAAAAATTTCCCAATGACTTTGGGAAGGAAACTGCACCTTTTTACATATATCTAGTTGAATCATACACTGAAGTTAGAGATAATCTGCGCACCTGGTCAGAGAAACTGAGCTAGAAACAGGTAAAAATTTGTATTACCAAATCGCACCCTACACACTCCTGGAATAAAATAACTAAGTATATTTATATTTACTTCACGAGTTCCCAGTGTCAGATATCCATGAGGAGTTAAAGGAGATTTTTAGACAAGCATTACAGGCAAAATCTCCTCAAGAACAAAAATACTTGCAACAACAAGGTATGAAAAAAATGCTGACAGCTTGGGCCTCACCAAAGAACCCTTTTTGGAAAGGGTATCCGCCTCAATATAATGATGATTTATTATACATTGAAGCTGCGAGTATAGCTTGGGATTACATTGAGCGGAAAATCTATGGCCATGTGCGGGGAAGAGAAGCCTATGATCCTGATGGGGGTGGTAGTCCCATCACTCTTTGGAATATACGTTGTAAGGGAGAGTATAAAAACAACCTAGAGAATCGGAGACTTATTGATACCTCAGTCACCACCGCCGATCCTGATACTGCCTACGGGATTGAGGATATACAGCAGCCGGTCTCATATATTCCCCGGTTAGAACTCATCCGCCAAGAAATTGAAAATGACCCCACGGGAGAGTTACGGGGTGCTTTTGTTCG
This sequence comes from Anabaenopsis elenkinii CCIBt3563, assembly GCF_015245355.1. Lineage (GTDB taxonomy): Bacteria > Cyanobacteriota > Cyanobacteriia > Cyanobacteriales > Nostocaceae > Anabaenopsis > Anabaenopsis elenkinii. Next base: position 4,415,541 of record NZ_CP063311.1, read on the forward strand.
CAAAACTCCACCACCACCAATTACGGCTCAGGAGGCTTTGTTAGTGATTTATGATCGGACTGCTTGTGGAGAAAAATGGACTTATGCAATTGTGGCTAAATATTTTAACATTGCAGAAGGTACTTTTCGTACTGCCTGGCGTCGTACACTAGAACCATTATGCAAGAAAATGGCCGATCGCATCAAGGAAATGGAAGAATTTTAAAGCCATAGGCATCGACAAAAATTAACAAATTGTATCAACTTCAAACTAGGTGAAAAAATGATGAACACTGAATTATTTGGTCAACTCATACCCATTCCAGAAAATATTCGTCAAGGAGCAGCAAAGCTCAAGACAATTAATCCAGCCACTGAAAGCCGAGCTTTGGCGGTTTGGTTAGTCCAGAGGTATCTCAAACGCTTTGATTATGATTCAGATTACCAATCTAGTAGTGCCTGGAATACCGTCTTACAAGTTCTGACAGAGTTAGCAGATTTAGAGATTTTTGCAGAAGAAAGGTCTTTAGGAATGGTTGAATGTATCCCTATAGCTACTGATGCTGACACATTAGAAATTCCTGAACAAGCAGTTACGGGAGAATACATAGCTTACATAGCTGTAGAAATTAATCCTGAACATACATGGGGTAACGTAGTCGGTTTTACCCCCGCGCTGGAAACAAAATACCCAGAACTTAGCATTAGTCGTGATGATTTACTACCAGCACATCAGCTCGTAGATTTATTACAAAAGGCAGAAAACCTAACTGATGAATCCCTATCGGCTGAGTTACGAGAATATCTGGGAGAATTGTTTTTTAATGAGCAACACCAGGCCATTGTTGCCCAACTAGAAAGAGCGTTGCTATTAGAAACCTTAGAACCCCTACAAATTGAAACCGCCGCCCAGGAAATAGAAGCCCTGATGGCGCAGTCTGTACCTGCTGAGAAGCAAGAATTGGTTTTAATCCGCGAAGATAGCGAAAATAGCGACAGGGGAAAACTGCGAGATGTCCTCAAGCGGCTGTTCCAGTCTTTGGGAAAAGACCTGTAAAAGCAAGGAACCTCAGTGACACACAGAACTCCCCGCCTGTAGGTATGAGGAGTGTCAAACCTGAGAGCAAAAATTCTAAACACTCAACCAGGCCAAGTATGAGAGTGTGAACACAATAACAATTAGTACCACCCAAATAAAACGATTATCTTTTGTATTTACCTGGCTCAGGTCAATTATTTCTGGTTCAACAGCTACTTGACGGGTAGATTTAACAGGATTACCACTAGCACGAATTTTCTGATCATTATCCGATAATTTACCTAAATCGGGTATTTCCGTCATCCACTCACTGGGGCGCTGGAGTTTTGGAGCTTTTAAAATATAAAGTAACCGCTTTGCCTGTTTGCTAGTTTCTGGGAAGGGGTGACGTTGGAGTTGTTGACAAAGGTCGATGGCTTCTTGATTACGCCCAGCTGCTTCATAAGCTGTGACCAGCCAAATTTCTACTTCACCCCCCAGGCGAGAATTGCGAGATAATAGGGCGCTGGCTTGTTGCAAATTTTCTACAGCTTCTCGATATTGCCCATTTTCAATGTTAAGTTTTCCTGTCTGGTAAAGACTTCTGGCAATTTCTAAATTTTCGGTACTCACTTTTTTATACACCAATTAGCACTGCATCAGGAACCTGTTGTTTTTTTAATTTTAACCAAGTAGGTGCGACTATTTGCTTAAACAAAATTCAGGTGTCAATTGTATTAGTTTCTCAAATGGATGGAGAAGACTTAAGAAACTAAGGTATTGCTGGACTGACGGGAACACTGACTAGTACTGCGGCTGTTTTATGGTTTGGACTGGTGCTAGTATTTTAGGGGTTGGAGGGACTTTATCTGGATCTGCGGTAATCACTACTATGACGTGCTACTTTAACGTGAGTTCGACGAACTGAAAAAGGGCAGAAGGCATATGATATAGTCCCAGATATCCCAGTTGATAAAATCTCAATAGCGATCGCACATGAGGATTAATACTTGACGATAACCCAGAATATCCACAAGGCGATCGCAGTTAATTATTTTGAGGCAAACTGGGAACCGAGAATCATGGTACCAATACCACCATCGGTAAAAACCTCTAGGAGTAGGGCGTGGGGAATGCGACCATCAATAATGTGTGCTGCACTTACACCTTGAGCTAGCGATCGCACACAACAATTTACTTTGGGAATCATACCACCACTAACTATACCATTAGCAATTAGCTCCCGCGCTTCGCGGATATCCACTTTAGGAATCAAGGTAGACGGGTCTTTATAATCTTTAAGAATACCGGGTGTGTCGGTCAATAAAATTAACTTTTCTGCACCCAGGGCGGCTGCAATTTCCCCAGCTACCGTATCAGCATTAATATTATAAGCTTGTCCATTCTCATCCGTGGCGACGCTAGACACTACCGGAATATAGCCATTACTAGAGAGAGTTTCCAAAACTTTGATATTTACACTACTCACTTCCCCCACAAAACCGATACCTTCTTGCTCCTGGGGTCGGGCTGTAATTAGGTTACCATCTTTACCACATAGTCCTACCGCCAATCCCCCAGCGCGGCTAATCAGGGAAACAATTTCCTTATTGACTCGACCCACTAAAACCATTTCTACCACATCCATAGTGGGAGCATCTGTGACACGCAAACCATTTTTAAATTGTGCTTCGATGCCCAGTTTATTTAACCAACTATTAATTTCAGGACCACCGCCATGTACCAAAATTGGACGCAAGCCAACGCAGGATAAAAATACAATATCCCGCATGACCTTGTCCTTGAGGTTACTATCTTTCATCGCAGCACCGCCATATTTCACAACAACAGTGCGACCTACAAATTGTTGAATGTAAGGTAGTGCTTCGCTGAGTACACGTACACGGGTAGCTTCTGTTTGCCTGATGTATTCCGAATCGTTGTCCATCACAAGGGGCTATTGAGATTTTAAACTTATCTAGTCAGTTTAAAAGAATTTGTAACCTACAACAATATTTCAGAATTGCCGATCCATCTTGGCATGAAAAAGAATTGAGGAGGGTGAATCAAGAGGAATATTGCGAGAGTTTTGGGGTGAGGTTTTGTCAGGCCTTCTCAAAAACTGAATATCGCCTGCATCAACCCCCTCCTATATTCATCGCTGCTAACATTGCTTGCTGACTTACCTGTTGATAAACAGTACCTAAATATCTGGTCACTACATCACCCGAGGTCGGACTGACTACACTTTCTTCTGTTTTCCCTAAAGGAATCGCTCCTAATACATCTAATACCGTCTCGCTACTCGATGGGGTAATGACTACCAATGAAGAATCTAGGGGCTCATTGTATTGCCAGAATGAACTAAGGTTAACAGAATATTGGGGCTGTGTCTTTGGTGGTTGAACCTTTGGTGTTTCAGGTGCTATAACTTCCACCTTAGCACGGCGTAATTGACGTAAATCAGTGATAATTTCCTCTTTAGCGCGCCCCCGTAGTTGAAATAATACAAATGGGTCTTCACTAAAGCGATCTCCTAACTGATAGTATACGGCACCAATATGCTTACAAGGGTTTGCTTTATCAGGACAAGAGCATTTACTGTGAACATCAGAGAGCGTAAAGGGAAACAAAGACAAACCATTGGCTGTAAACAGTTCCTCGATATTTTGAGGCATTTCCCCTGCTAATAACTTAGCTGCAAAAATTGCCTTTTGAGACATAGTTTCAATCACATAACCCCATTCTTCCTCAGTAAAATGATCGAGAGAAAGAGAAACCTTATAAGGTTCAGTTTCACTACCTTGGACTCTAGCTAGTACCTTTGCACCTTTAAACTCGATATTGAGAACATTTCCCTGGCGAGAATAATTTCTAGCCCGTTCCAAACGCTTTTTAAAGCGATAAGAATCCAGTAACTCTAGCCACTTTTGTGACCACCATTCACGGCTGGCCTGCAAAGTTTCATAATTCATAATTTTGCTGTAAAATTAACTTGTATTTTACTTTATTTCCCCGTTGATTTATGTTGAACATAGGGTTAGGGTGAGGTTTCCCCTGTTCCAAAAACTGAGCTTCTCCCTCCTAATCTTCTTCAATTATGGCGCTGCGATCGAGTATTAATAGGTTACGTAATTGGTCTGTATCCATTTCCGTAAGCCACTCTTCACCCCCACCAACTACTTGTTCAGCTAATTGTTTTTTACTTTCAATCATCTCGTGTATTTTTTCTTCCAATGTGCCAGTACATACAAATTTATGTACTTGCACATTACGAGTTTGACCAATGCGAAATACTCTATCAGTAGCTTGATTTTCAACCGCAGGATTCCACCACCTGTCAAAGTGAAATACATGATTAGCCCTGGTTAAATTTAATCCTACTCCACCGGCTTTTAAGGAAAGAATCATAATCGGAGGTCCTTGGGGGTCGTGTTGAAAACGGTCAATCATTTCTTCCCGTTGTTGTTTACTAGTACGACCATATAAAAATAATATCTCTTTACCAAGTTTTTGCTGTAAATCAGCTTGCAATAATTTACCCCATTCAGCAAATTGGGTGAAAATTAAAGACCTATCTCCCTCTTCCAAAGCCACGCTTAACATTTCTTCTAGTCGTAGTAGTTTGGCAGAAGTATGTTGCTGCAAGGTCCCTAATTTTAAATATTGGGCTGGATGATTACAGATTTGTTTAAGTTTAATGAGTAAGCCTAAAATCATTCCTCGCCGTTGCAAACCTGATGCAGATTCAATCTCTGTCAAAGATGCTTCTACTACTTCTTGATAAAGTGCTGCTTGTTGTGGGGTCAGACCACAAAAAACCGTCATTTCTTGCTTTTCTGGCAAATCTTGAATAATATCACGATCTGTTTTTAGACGACGCAAAATAAACGGTTGCACTAAAGCCCGCAACTGATTTAAAGATGCCGTATCACCATACTTTTCAATTGGTATAGCAAACCGTCTCTGGAAAAATTGGCGATTTCCCAAATACCCAGGATTGAGAAAATCTAAAATTGACCACAGTTCTTGGAGTTTATTTTCTACTGGTGTACCGGTTAGGGCTATGCGAAATGTAGTTTTTAATTCCCTGACAGCCTGGGATTGTTTAGCTTCTGGATTTTTGACATTTTGAGCTTCATCTAATACAACTACCTGCCAATCAACACCTTGTAAAATTTTCGTATCCCGGTGAATAAGTGAGTAACTAGTAATAATGACATTGTGTTTTTTAACTGCTTCTACAAACGCTTTACCCTTGAGACGTTTATCACCGTGGTGCTGTAAAACTTTGAGGTGAGGAGCAAATTTTTTAATTTCTCGCTCCCAGTTACCTAAAATAGAAGTTGGACACACCAACAGGGTGGGATTTGCTAGTGCGTCTTTTTCCTGGAGGTGCAGTAAAAAAGCAATTAACTGAATGGTTTTCCCCAGTCCCATATCATCTGCGAGACAGGCACCCAACCCCCAACGTTCTAAGAACGCTAGCCAAGCTGCACCCCTTTGTTGATAAGGTCGTAACTGTCCTTGAAAATTAGTAGGTGTTGGTACAGGTGCAATGACCTGGTTATTGGTTAAGGCTCCAATTAATTCTTGCAATGTTCCTGATGCTTCAAAGCTGACCACAGGTAACTTTTCAATAGACTGGGTATCTCCAGAACCCAGACGTAAAGCATCTTCCAAGGAAAGTGACATTTGGTCTTTACGAGCAGCAAAAAATGCCTGTGCGGTTTTGATATCCTGAGGTCGCAACTCTACCCATTCGCCATTAATTTCTACCAGTGGGCTATTTAAGGCTACAAGTTTATTAAACTCTGTTTTAGAAATTGTCTGCCCACCAATTGCCAATTGCCATTGGAAATTGAGTAGACTTTGTAAACCTAAGCGTCCCTGCTGATTATTTGGGGTTTGAGCAGTGATTTTTAACCCTAAACGATTCGCCCACCCTCCACCGTTTGCCAAACTAGGAGGCAAAATTACCCCTAAACCACTATCTTCAAACCGCCAAGCCACCGACTTAATAAACTCGTATGCTTGTAATGGGTTAAGGTGACAAAATTGGGGATATTCTGTTTCTAAACTAGGTGCAATAACTGGATACAATCGCGAAGCTAACCCCAACCCGCGTAATAATGTTTCTTGGGGTTGATCAATGGTGCGGTTTTGATGAACTAATTGTTCCACGGGGTGATTCCAAATGATTGCTGCATCTACTAAGAAATCAGGATCATCTGCTGCTTGTAGAAAATATGCCAATATCCAATCTGTATCGCCAGATGTAGGGGGAAGCAGTTGGAAACAGCAGCGAAATAAGGCTGTTCCTGACAACTGGTATTGTAATGGCATAGTCCAAGCTTTCAGCCCTGCTTCGAGTCTTTCTACTTCCAGAGCATCTGCATTGACGGTGTAAGAGGTACTAGTTAAAGCTTGCAACCACTGTCGCACCGCTGATGGTAAAGATGCCATTACTCTTGTTTCTAATAGAGGTTGAGCTGTTAACATCTCTCGCACTTGGGCATCTACTGTACTGTTGAGAAATCCCAGCAATAATTCCTGTGGTTGAGTGGGGAAGTCTAGGGCTAAGTATTTTTCTTCTAACTCAGGATTTGTTTGATAAGTACGACAAGCCAATGGCATCTTGGCGGCAAATTTTTCTAAGCGTGTTCCGTCTATAGCACTGTCTAAGAGGACTTGCCATTTAGCAACAATAGAACCATCAGACTGCCTTTGAATAGTGGGCAAAAACTTACACCGGGAAATTAAATCCAAACTCCAACGCGCAACTTGTGACCAGAAACGTAAGTCGCTAGCAAATAAAGTATCCCCCTCAGTAGCAGCATTTAAGGGCACACTAGCCAGAAATTTTATGGCTGCAGTGGGGTGAAGACAAAAACCCTCGACTCGCCAGGGTTGGAGATATTGGGGTAAGTTAATTGCAGATGGCGAGGTACCAGAATGTAAAGGGCAAATAAATCCTATTGCTTGCTGATCGTTTTCTGGGATATGAGTTGGTAAGGCAATTATTTGAGAGTGGGTTGGTAGGCTCAGTTGAGTAGCAGTTGTACTTTTACGAGTTCGCCGACTGGCTGTCACTGCAACTTGGTTTTGCTGGACTAAATCGCAAATTGTGATGCTCTGAGAAACCAACCATTCACTCAACTCTAATGGGTTGATAGCTAATGGATGTAGTGGAGGATATGTGGATGTACTAGACTCGATGTTTATTCGTGATGAACGCCAAGTTTCTCCCCAAATAAATAAACAATTATTTTTATGGTTTACTAACCAATTGCCGTGTAAAATTGTCATTATAATAACCTAATCAATATATAATTATGCTCTTTGTCAATAAAAAAACTTCTAAATCTGGCGCTATTTCTCATATTTTAACAGGATGAGATTTAGTTTTTGGGCAAGGATTAAGAGTAGTGGCAGATGTAATGATTAAAAAATCAATATGGCGAATTCTCAAAATATACATGGGACATGATCAATTCATTGGTTAATGCATTTACCTCTTTCCCAAGTGTTAAAAAATGCAACCTGAACAATAGGCGGTAGTCATTACTGAATTCGGGTCAAAGTTATTCCCAAAATGAACCACTCTCCTAGACAGGATTTGCTACATACTGCCTGAGTAAGGATGCCTGCGTGATGAGAACATCTGCTCAAGATACCACACACCAGCAGAAGGATGTGCTGGGGCATTTAATATGCAGCCAAACTTACCCGGTATGTGTGGACATCTTTGCAATACTCGTTTTATTGTACAACCAGGCTGACCTGGTCAGTATTGAGATAACAGGTAACAGGGAATAGGTTTGATTGTCTTTTTTTGTCCTCACCTATATATCTGGCGGTGGAGTTCACCAGAAACTAGCCCCCACGGTGGCGGTACTCGGCTTGATGGGGGGTGGTTGATTGAAATTTTGGCAGTCCTTGGGACTTGATATTATGGGAAATATTAGGCTGGCAATGAAATTAGGCTCTGGGGGTAGCAGAGGGGGTTATGAGATTATATGGTGTTTGGCAATCCAGGGCTTATTTATCTTTGTGTGTACTAGAAGTCAGTCTGAGAGCATAAATGTTAGGATTGCCACAGAGAGAGAATAGAGAAAGAGAAGGAAAAAAAACTGAATGGCAGAAGTTGATAAGTCAATATCCTTCGATGGTAGGGATATTAGACTAAAAGTAGGCTTACTAGCTCCCCAGGCTGGTGGGTCAGTTCTGATAGAATCGGGGGACACATCTGTTTTAGTGACCGCTACGCGAGCAAAGGCTAGAGAAGGAATTGATTTTCTGCCCCTGACAGTAGATTACGAAGAAAGACTGTATGCTGCAGGTAGGATTCCTGGAGGAATCATGCGCAGGGAGGGTCGTCCACCAGAGAAAACAATTCTGACTAGTCGGTTGATAGACCGCCCCATGAGACCTTTGTTTCCTTCATGGTTGCGAGATGACCTGCAAATTATTGCCTTTACCCTGTCTATGGATGAGTTGGTACCACCAGATGTCCTAGCAGTAACTGGGGCTTCCATTGCTACCCTCATCGCACAAATTCCCTTTAATGGGCCTATGGCAGCAGTACGGGTAGGCTTAGTGGGAGATGATTTTATTATTAACCCCACCTATGCAGAAATTCAAAGCGGAGACTTGGATCTGATAGTGGCTGGTTCCCCCCACGGTGTGATCATGGTGGAAGCGGGAGCCAATCAATTGCCAGAGCAAGATATTATCGAAGCAATTGATTTTGGGTACGAAGCAGTCAGAGATTTAATCCAAGCCCAGGAAGATTTATTGGCGGAAATGGGTTTGCGAGTTGTGCAAGGGGAACCACCAGAGGTAGACCTGACTCTGAGCAATTTTATCCGCGATCGCGCCAGCGATGAGATTAAGAAAATCCTATCTCAGTTTGAATACACCAAAGCTCAACGGGATGAAGCCTTGGAAGCTCTCAAGGAAAAAATTACTATTGCGATCGCGGAATTACCCGAAGAAGACGAAATTCGAGTTGCTGCAACCGCAAACGGTAAGGGAATAGGTAATCACTTTAAAGACGTGACCAAGCACTTGATGCGTCGTCAAATCATTGAAGATAAAGTCCGGGTTGACGGTCGCAAACTGGATGAAGTCCGTCCTGTTTCTTGTCAAGTTGATATCTTACCCAAACGAGTCCACGGTAGTGGTTTATTTAACCGCGGATTAACCCAAGTGCTATCTACTTGTACCCTTGGTACTCCTGGAGATGCTCAAAACCTCAACGATGACTTGCAATCAGACCAATCTAAACGCTACCTGCATCATTATAACTTCCCGCCGTTCTCAGTGGGAGAAACTAAACCTATGCGTTTTCCAGGAAGGCGCGAAATTGGTCATGGTGCTTTAGCAGAGCGAGCGCTGATACCTGTGCTACCGCCAAAAGAAGAATTCCCCTACGTGATTCGTGTCGTATCAGAAGTGCTTTCTTCTAACGGTTCGACTTCTATGGGTTCAGTGTGCGGTTCTACTCTATCATTGATGGCTGCTGGTGTACCAATTATCAAACCCGTGAGCGGTGCTGCAATGGGTTTGATTAAAGAAGATGACGAGGTGCGAGTTCTCACTGATATTCAGGGGATTGAGGACTTTTTGGGCGATATGGACTTTAAGGTAGCCGGTACAGATACCGGTATTACTGCCTTGCAAATGGACATGAAAATCCCTGGTTTGTCATTGGAGATTATTGCCCAAGCCATCCACCAAGCTAAATCAGCCCGGTTACATATTCTGGATAAAATGCTCCAGACTATCCAACAAGCACGTCCTGACACCTCACCTTATGCCCCGCGTCTATTGACTATCAAGATTGATTCAGACATGATTGGTCTGGTGATTGGGCCTGGAGGAAAAACAATTAAGGCTATCACTGAAGATACTGGTGCGAAAATTGACATCGAAGATGATGGAACTGTCACCATTTCTGCTGTGGATGAAGGCCGCGCTAAGAAAGCCCGTAACATCATTCAAGGTATGACCCGTAAGTTAAATGAAGGTGATGTTTATGTAGGGCGTGTGACTCGGATTATCCCTATTGGTGCATTTGTAGAATTTCTGCCCGGAAAAGAAGGCATGATTCACATTTCTCAACTAGCTGACTATCGGGTTGGCAAAGTTGAAGATGAGGTAGCCGTTGGAGATGAAGTAATTGTCAAAGTGCGAGAAATTGATAATAAAGGACGGATTAATCTGACACGTTTAGGTATCCACCCAGATCAAGCGACTGCGGCACGTGAAGCGGCGGCTGTGAATCGGTAATATCAATTGGGGATTTTAGATTTTTATCTAAAATCCGCGATGCCTAGTCTACAGGGTTTTTCGCAAATTTTATGGATGCTTCCGAGTTATTAGAAACAATCACACACCTGATTTCCCAGGCTGAACAAGGTGAGATAGATCCTTGGGATGTTGAAGTAATAGAGGTGATTGACCGTTACCTAGAACTAATGGCACCGGAGGACACACCTCAAGGCTATGAGTCGGACTTGTCACAATCAGGACAAGCTTTTTTGTCAGCATCGATGTTAGTGTTATTCAAAGCCAATACTTTGATGCAATTATCTTCAGTGGAAGAGGTAGAGGATGAGATAGCAGATGATGTAATTTTATGCAGTGAAGGTGAGTTATTAAATCATGGTCATCGTCTGCAATTAGAGCGGTATTTGCGGCGCCGTCCCTCAGCAATGCCACCGTCAAAGCGTCGTGTGACTGTGGTAGAGTTAGTCAAGCAATTGCAATTTATGGCTAACCAACTGAAACTGGTGGAGAAATCTAGTCAGCCTGTTACCCAACACCGGCGTCATCCCAAGTCCCAAAAAATGCGCCAGGCGCTGGAGTTAGCTCACCAGGAAAATTTGACAGAGGTAGCTGGAGAACTAGAGCAAGTGTTGCATTGTTCTACCAGAAAGCTATTGTTGACATCAAATTGTTTGAATTTAGAACAACTGGTCGATTTGTGGACTCAAACAAAGCAAGCTAAACAAGATAGTTCTACCCATGACTCAGAAAATGGGGCTACAGTTAGCGTCTTTTGGGCTCTACTACTGCTCTCGTCTCAATCTAAAGTCGAGTTATCACAAGATGAGTTTTACCAGGATATTCAAATTCGATTACTGACAGATTCACCTCAGGAAGACTTTACTCACCCTTGATGACGCAGATTATGATCAGTAATATTTATATGATAAGATTTATCTTTTGTACATAACAGCGGTTATTCGTATCTATCTTTCTTGGATTTAATAACTTTAATTACATCGTCATGTTGTTGACCTTCGATGATATCTTTTAAATGTATTTTGCCTTCAATATATTGAATATGGATGCGCCATCCTGATATTTTATCTATGTCTGCTCTGTATATAGCTTGTTTGATACCTGTCACTTTATGGAGTCTAGTTTTAGGAAAGCTTCTGGTTCTATGACACTCATTATCCTCTAATTCGGCTAAAGCTTCCAGGAAATCAAGTTTCAAATCTTGTGGTAAAATCCTAATTGCTTCATGGATAACACCATACTCATCCAGAAGTGGCTTGATTTGTACCATTAGCAGAAACTAACCTGAATATCTTGATTGTTAACGGTGAAGTCTTGATAAAGAGTTTCTGCAACTGAATTATATGCTGCTGGTGCATCTTCAGCCTTGACTACTCTAAATAAAGTTATTAAAGTTCTCTCAAAAATAGGATCATCATCAATAGTGAGAATAATTCTCATATTTTCATTAATCTTCAGAGAATATATAGAAGAATCATAATTTTCATTGAGTCTGATATTTCTTAACTGAGCGCTATGTTGGTAAAACAGATTGTTGTCTGTTGAGAGCAACTCAACATACTGATTCAATTTTTTAATAATCTTAAATTTTTCTGTATTACTAAATTGCTCTAAATCCTGCTCAAAATCCCGTGTAGATTCAATCAGTACATCCATAGTAATAGCTCCTAGGATTAAATCACCAACTGACTTCAAAGGTAAGCTCAATAATCAAGAATTGCAATTGCTCACTAAGCATACAGAACCAAAAACCCTATGAAACACAAAGCACTCAAAACACTCATCCCCAACCTCTGGTGAGAAGCCAGGGAAAGAGGTTTGAACAGCTATACTACAAAGGACGGTAAACCCGATAGTTGATTTGAGGGAAAATATTATCCATTAATTCCACTTTTTCCAACCAACCACTATCAACCTTAGCAATTTTTACATCTTCATAGAGCTTATTAAACCGCATCAGATGCGATCGCGTCCGGCGCACAGCATAAGGTACCATAGTTCCCGTGCGCATAATAAAGGCCCAGTCGGAAGACTGTGCTAGTAAAAGTTCCCGAGCGGCTTGGTTGAGAGCCTTTTCCTGTAATTGGTCTTCTGCTTCCAAACGAGATATTTCGATCATGCGTTCGGTTGCTTTGTGTAAATGTGGATAAATCCAAGCATTTGTTTCATTTAACCAATATTCATGGAAACCCTTATAACCCCAACTCGACTGGGAGGGGCGACAAACCTGCTGAGTGGGTTCTGCGCGTAAATAGTCAGCTAGATGAGTCATTTGATAAGTTCCTTGATCATACCATGACTTGCGGAACAGGTAATCAATAAACCAAGGTCCTTCGTACCACCAGTGGCCAAATAACTCTGCATCATAAGGCGAAACAATAATTGGCCGCCGCCCCATAATCCCGTTTAAATGTTCAGCCTGACGTTCTCGGTTATACATAAAGTTAGCAGCGTGTTCTGCTGCTTTCTCCCTAGCCCAGTAAGGATCATAGAGAGCTTTGTCGGAAAGTCCCAAACCGCGCCCGGTAATTTTATGATACTTAATACCAGTATTTTTACGTTGACCATTGGGCATAATATAGGGCTTAATGTAATCATATTCAGCTTCCCAGCCCAAATCCTTGTAAAATTCCCGGTATTCTGCAGCACCGGGATAGCCCACCTCAGATGACCATACTTGCTGAGAAGATTCATGGTCTCGACCAAAAGCCGCTACCCCAGTTTCTGTAAAAATTGGTGCATAAGTACCAAAGCGGGGGCGGGGACGGGCGTATAAAATCCCATGTCCATCAGTGAGGAAATAGCGTAAACCAGCATCCGCCAGCATTCGCTCCACACCTTCATAGTAAGCACATTCTGGTAACCAAATTCCTCTGGGGGGTTGGCCAAAGGTTTGCTCGTAGTGTTCACAAGCTACTTGAATTTGCGCCCACACCGCTTGGGGGTACATTTTCATCAGTGGTAGATAGCCGTGGGTAGCACCACAAGTAATAATTTCTAAGTTATTAGTATCTTGGAATTGCTTAAATGCTGTTACCAAGTCACCCTTGTACTTTTCCCATACCTGACGCGCTTCGTTAAACTCAGTGGCGTAGTGTTCAGCTAGGTAACGAAGATGCCCATTATTGATATTATGCTCAGTTTCTAGTTCTGTCAGTTCTTCTAATTTGGCTAAGTGGGCGTCATAGCGTTCTTGCAGTAGGGGGTCACGGAGCATGGACACTAGAGGTGGTGTCATACTCATGGTGATTTTAAAGTCGATACCGTCTCGCTTTAAGCCCTCAAATACTTTTAATAAAGGAATGTATGTTTCCGTGATGGCTTCATAAAGCCATTCTTCTTCTAATACATAGTCACTTTCTGGGTGACGAACGAAGGGTAGATGGGCGTGAAGTACGAGCGCGACGTAGCCGATAGCCATAGTTATTTAAGGGTATTACTGTGAATTGAAGGAGGAGGGGGTGAGGTAAATTAACAATATTTTAGGACTTTATGGGGATCGTGAGTTGAGTTTTCTGTTTCCCTTTACCTTTAAAAATATTTACTCACTACCAAAAAACGCGCACAGTGCTCCTAGTTTCTAACTATGGGGGTGTAGTGCGATCGGTGTGTTACTCTTGGGCGTCTTGATATATTTGTTCTAGTGCTTGTAGTTGTGTTTTCCGAGAGACGCGACGATATTTTTTACTCTCTAATTTTGGTTCGTATTGCTGCTTACCTTTACCTTTGGTTTTGATTTTCACTGTTGATTCAGGATCGGCTTGTTGTTGGATCTGAGTTTGACGGGCGATCGCCTGTGCTAAGAAATCCAAGTAATGTTCGTACCTTTCCCAGTCACCCCGCACCACACAATCAGGCTCGTCTCGATGCAAACAGTCACTAAATCGACAACTAGCGGCTGCTAACCTTTGTTTGGCTTCTGGGAAGTAATATACTAGTTCTTCTGGAGTAGAATCTAAATCAGGTTGATTAAAGCCGGGGGTATCTGCGAGTAAACCACCCGCTGGCAATTCAAATAATTCTGTATGGCGGGTTGTATGACGACCTCGTGCTAGTTTACCAGAAACTTCTGCCACTCGCAGGTTAAGGGCGGGTATGAGGGTATTAATGAGGCTAGATTTTCCCACACCAGAAGGTCCAGCAATGACAGTAATTTTATGATTGAGATAATTAGTTAATTCGTCAATGTTAATGCCATTTTTGACGCTGATAAATATGGGTTTATAGCCCCAGCCCTCCAGTCGATCGCTAATTTCCTTTTGTACCTGTGGGGAGACTAAATCACTTTTATTCAGGCATAAAAGTACATTCACATCAGTGGATTCGGCTTTGATCAGAAACCGACTTAATTGATAAGGGTCCAAAGGTGGATCTGTGAGCGCAAATGCTAGCAGGATTTGGTCAACATTGGCGATCGCTGGACGGTCTAATTGACTCTCACGGGGGAGAACATCTGACACTGCTCCCCTCCCACCAGACCAATCTGGCTGAGAAACGATGACGCGATCGCCCACCATTACCTGCTGTCCGATTTTTTTCAAGCGGGTTCTGCGGGTACAAAGCAAGACCGGTGGGGAACCGGTCATCCGAACCCCTACTTCTTCTACATCCAGCCGCACGCGATAAAAATTGGCTTGCACGGCTAGCACCGTACCGAGTAACTGCCCATTAGTTGACATAGTTGTGACTGTTGTCATGGGCCAGCAGTAGCGGGGCGGCGTACCAACAAAGAAAAATAGCCCATGCAATCTGTAATTTGCTCAACCTGATAACCTGCCATGGTCAAGCTATCAGGGACTTGCTCAATAGGTTCTCCAGAATCTAGCCATACTTCGAGCAAACCTCCCGGCGGCATTTTTTCTAGAAATAATTTTGTGCGCACAAAATTAATCGGACAAGGAGTACCGCGCAGGTCGAGTTGAGCATCGGGACTTGAAAGGTGAGAAGATTTCATCACTTAAACAGATTCCCCAAGAAGCCTTGACCACCTTTAACAGTCTTATCTCCCTTAATTTTAGCGAGCTTTTCGAGCAATTCCCGTTCTTCTGAGGTCACCTTGGTAGGAATGTCAATTAATATTGTCAGTAGATGGTCTCCCCGACTGACAGGATTTCCCAAACGAGGTACACCCCGGTTTTCCAGCTTCATGACCGTATTGGCCTGGGTACCGGCGGGGATAATCATTTCCACCGGACCATCTACGGTTTCTACTTCCAAACGGCAGCCTAAAATAGCTTGCAGGTAGCTAATTTTTATTTCTGAGAGAATATTAATGCCATCCCGACGGAATTGTTCATCCTCATTGACAAATAAGTAGACATACAAATCCCCCGGCGGTCCGCCACGTTGACCGGCATCTCCTTCCTGAGAGATGCGTAAACGGGTACCATTGTCAACCCCTGCGGGGATAGTAATTTTTAGTTTCTTAGGTATTTGATTTGTCCCTTTCCCATCACAAGCCTCACATTTATCTTCAATCACTGTTCCCGTTCCGTTACAGGTAGGACAAGTTGAGACCTGAGTAAAGCTACCAAAAGGTGTTCTAGTCACACGACGGACTTGACCGGAACCCCCACAAGTGGAACAGGTACGAGGGCGAGTACCGGGTTTAGCACCCGATCCATTACAGACACCACAGACCTCCAGATGGGAAATGCGAATTTCTTTTTCGCCGCCAAATACAGCTTCGCGAAAGTCTAACTTCAGGTCTAGCCTTAAGTCGTCTCCCCGTACTGGTCCGCTGCGCCGCCGTTGCGTTTGACCGCCCATACCGCCACCGGCGAAGCCACTAAAAATACTTTCAAAGATATCGGCAAAGCCGCCCATATCGCCCATGTCTTGGAAGCCTGCGCCTCCTGCGGCACTGGAAACACCAGCTTCACCAAAACGGTTATACCGTTCTCGCATCTCTGGCTCAGAAAGCACTTCATAAGCGCGGTTAATTTCCTTAAACCGATCTTCCGCTCCCGCTTCTTTGTTCACATCTGGGTGATACTTGCGGGCTAAACGGCGGTAAGCTTGTTTGATGTCTTCTTTGTCGGCGTCACGGGAGACACCCAGAATTTCATAATAGTCGCGGGCCATATAGCAAAGGTAAAAGTTAGGAGGAAGAAAGCAACAAGGCAATCAACGCCACAGAGACTTGCTACCTGAGGGTAAGTCATATCCTTGAGCAGGGGCTACTAATAAAAGTATGCCAGCCAGTCCAATCAAATTTACTGTTGCTTCAGGGGACTTCTTGGGGTAACACAGTGTTCTTTTCAGGGCGGCTTGCCGGTAATTAACCAGAAATAAAAAGTTAACTTTTATTAATATATCGATTTTACCTTTTAGCTTTCACGAAAATCAGTAGCAAGTTGAAAGCAAGCCACACAAGCCGCCAAGGTAGGACAATAAACTGTCTCTTGTACAATTGTGCTACTTCCCAGGGTAAACCTTTGCTGATCAACCATAGGAGCTAGCCGCACAATTAGGTACGGAAAACCCCCCACTGATATTCCCTGGTATTCTATTCTAGGGCTTGTTGGCCTATGGCAATTTGCCTATCACCTGGGGCTGATGACTATTTTTGTGGGATCTTTTTGAGCAATTAGCCCAATCTCAAAGAAAAGAATATCAAAGACATCTTTATTTACCAGAATCCTACACTCGCCCTTGTGGCAAGTGTAGGTATTTGATTGTGGCCTCGTGAGCAATGGCTCGGCCAGAACAATGAGTATTTTAGATTGACTGTATCCACAAAGAAATGCGGCTTGGGGATGACGGATTTTACGCCAATTTAAAATCTGACACCACTAACTACAGTTTAACTTTCAGCTTCTACAGGTGATGTCTCTTCCTTGGGGGCGGCTACCTTGACCATGGAATGGCGCAGCACGCGATCGCCTAAGTAGTATCCACGTACTAACTCTTCTAAAATTGTCCCTTCTGGATGTTCATCGGTTTGTTCGCGCATAACTGCTTCATGGATATTGGGATCGAATTGCTGACCTTCAGGACGCATTGGTGATACACCCAGGCGCTTGAGGGAATCTACTAATTGTTTATAAACCCCTTGATAACTTTTGTGAATTGTCATCTCGCCGTCAGTTTGTGGCTTGAGGTGCGCTCGCGCCCGCTCAAAATTATCAACTATGGGGAGCAATTCCAAAATTGTATTCCGCTTGACTTGCAAATCTAGCTCTTCTTTTTCTTTGCTGGTGCGTTTGCGATAATTTTCAAAATCAGCGGCAATCCTCATATACTGAGTACTGCGTTCTTCTAGTTGCACTTTCAGGGATTCAATTTGTTGATTCAATTCTGCCACTGCGGCAGTTGATTCACTTGTCTCGGTGGCAGGAACATCATTTTCTGCTGAAATGGTTGTATCCTCTGATAGGTTTTCTGGTGTTGTCACTTGCTCGGTAACCTCCGTGCCAGATTCATGAGAGTTGGTTTCGCTCTTCATTGATACCTCTATTGTTTCACCCAATTGCTGGCTTTTATTGTTTACCTGTTTATTTTCGTTCATGATTGTCTACTCTTCCCAGATTATTTTTATGGCATTCCATCACCACAGCTGACAACTGAGGCTAATTTTTTGTTTGCCGGCATTTTCCACCGCAGTGATGTTACAGTCTTTTCATTTTGACAAATAGTGAACAAGTTAGCTTGACACTCCCCCACGGCTAGGAGCACTTGCACCAATACCAGAATTTTCAGCGCCCACTCAAAATTGAGTCAATTTTTTTTTCCAAACCCCTTGCAATTTCTCACAGCCGGTGCTAATGTTAGTAATCGTGAGACAAATGGGTCGGTGTCCGAGTGGTTAATGGAGACGGACTGTAAATCCGTTGGCTAGCGCCTACGCTGGTTCAAATCCAGCCCGGCCCACCACTTGTTGAGTTGTGAGCTATAATTGTTTAGTGACTGGTAATTTCACTGCTTTATAGCTTTCAACTTTAAAAGCAGTTTTTTGCCCGTGTGGCTCAGTGGTAGAGCACACCCTTGGTAAGGGTGAGGTCACGAGTTCAATCCTCGTCACGGGCTTTAGTGTTCAGAAGAATATTTTTGATCATAAGCCAGTATATAGCTACTTTTAGCCCTTAAAGGTAAAGATTTTGAAACTATCGATCTTCGCTGGAAGTTGACCTGGGTAGGATGAGCCGGGTTAATTCTCTGATGCTGATTTGTCTGTTGCTGTATGACATAAATCAAATATTGATAGTAAAGTCTTTGCTCTTCCCTAGACACTTCCCTAGATAAAGGAACCGATTTATCATACATTCAGGAAATGTGAGTGTTAAACAATTCTTGACCCATTCAATAAATGTTTTAAATACTACTAATGTTTGATGGGCTTGAATTTCCTAATCTATAGTATCCATAAATTTTCAATAATATATTTGACAAATACAGCACAGAAAATAATTTGATTAGCTAGAATGCTTGATACTAGTAGGTTAGGCAATTTTAAATTTTAAATCGGCAAATTTAAAGTTTCTTAGCTATAAGTAAAGCTATAGTGTATTTAGCAATGCTGCTGTAAGCGTGGCTGAAATTAAGTTTTCAAGCCATAGTGATTGTTATGAATTTGTTTGGAAAGAGACTCTATCTAACTAGATGACAGGCAAAAACACAAGACATAATGCATTTCTGCGGCTAGTGTCTGGTAATGCAGCAGCTTCTGGAGCAGGATATCGCTACTCCCTGCTCACGAGTAAAGAGGTAGTAATTGGACGGGACCCTACCTGTCAAGTTGTCTTGGATGCCATGATGTATCGGATGGTATCTCGCCGTCATGCTGTGGTTCGTCCCCTATCCTCGTCTCCAGAACACAAATTTAGCTGGGTAATTTGTGATTTAAATAGTGCTAATGGGACTTTCTTAAATGGAAAACGCTTATGTGAGTGTCAAGAATTGCATCCGGGCGATCGCATTTCTCTGGGTACTGACGGGCCGCAATTTATTTTTGAGTATGACTTAATTTCCCAACCGACAGTGATGAGCAACCCTGTCAAACCACTACCGTCGGCTTCAAAAAACCACCCCCATACTTATTTAAAACCACCTGATTCGGTTAGCTTTACACAACTATTTCCGATTATTTCCACTGGTAAGGATTTAACTCGTAAAGCTTATCTAATACCGGGAATACTGACTGTAATATTTGTGGTGCTGATGTTTGCCACGGTGGGTCAGCCCCAAGTTAATCAGGTCATAGTGGCAACTTACATAGCATCAGCTGCTTACTATTTTGTTTACCAACTGTGCGGTAAACAGAAACCTTGGTGGGTGCTAATGGGGGTTGCATTAAGTACAAGCTTGATTTTAGTTAGTCCCCTATTGGATTTATTTATCTTCATATTTCGGGTGATTCTACCAGGTAACTTACCCTCCCCTCAAGAACCAACCACCTTTACAGAATTGCTGATCAGAATGTTCTTTGGTGCTGGTTTGATGGAAGAACTGCTCAAAGTATTACCCTTAATCGTGGCTTACTTTATGGGTCGGAACCTACCTTCACCTTGGCGAGAACGCATTGGTATTTGGGAACCCTTGGATGGTATTCTTCTAGGAACTGCTTCGGCTGTAGGTTTTACCCTGTTGGAAACCCTAGGGCAATATGTGCCAGATATCACTCAAAATATTGCCCAACAGGTAGGCATAGGGGCGGCTGGGCAATTGGCGGGGTTTCAACTACTAATTCCGCGCATTTTAGGCTCCGTAGCTGGACACATGGCCTATAGTGGCTACTTGGGATATTTTATTGGGTTGGCTGTTCTCAAGCCCCGGATGAGTTGGCAGATTCTCTCTATTGGTTATCTGAGCGCTTCTGCACTCCATGCCTTGTGGAATGCTACAGGGTCAATTAATGCTTTATTTTTAGTAGTGGTGGGGGTATTGTCCTATGCCTTCTTGATGGCCGCAATTTTGAAAGCCCGGGTATTGTCACCAACGCGATCGCAAAATTTTGCTACTCGCTTTATGGCAGACAAATAATCAATTAATTATAGTTACTGACAATATAGGATTTCCCATGGTCTTAGGGAACACCGAAACACACCGAATCAATTGGTGTGTACTTTATTAGCCTGGGAAAGGCTTGATAATCAAATATTTTAGCTTGGTAAGGTTTGTATACTGGGCTAACTATAAGCCTGTCTATCGATGTGATTTTTAATTTTAAATACCGTCCCTGTCAGGAGGTCTTCAATCCCTATTTGGGGAAGGAGCGGCCTCATCGGTCATTGTAGGGTTGGGAACCGCTATCGGGGAGGATATTAACCCTTTGACCCATAACAGAGAACCAGCTAACATCAGGAGTAACAAAGGAACAATCAGACTTAAAGGTAATTTAGCAATTCCCCAGCGCCGAGTTCTTGGTATTACCTGGGTTTTTTGGTAATTCTTAGCATCCAACAAAGTGGGATCTAACCTTTGAGTGCAAGTCATAGAATCTGTAGAAGAGAAATATCCCCAGGATGGCAGATCCTTTAAACCTAAATCTGGTATGGCTACGTTATGCAAACTATCAGAATATTCCACTTGATAATGTATTAAAGCCAAAGTGACATTATCATGTCCATTTTTAGTGTTAGCAAGTTCTACCAACCTATCAGCCACCGAGACGATATCACTTTCACTGGTGAGAACTGGTAAAATTTCCGTTTGCCAATAGTCTTCTATGCGGTCAAAATCACTCAGTCCATCCGAAGTCAGCAAAAAAATCCCATCTTCATCCAAGATAAACCTCTGGGAAGTAGGATGTAAAGAGCTACTATCACCCATACCCAAAGCTTGTACCAAAGAACCAGCCCCACGGTATTGCACTGCTTGGCGATAAATAGCATAACCAAGCCTGACCTCACGGGAAGCCACATCATCATCTAAAGTAACCTGATAACAACCTTGGCGAGTAATCCAATAAGCACGACTATCACCCACATGGGTAACATACATCTGATGCCCCACAGGTAAAGCCATGACCAAAGTCGTACCCATACGTTCACGCCCTTGGCGATGTTCTGTGTCATTGCGATCGCTAATTTGATTATTGGCCAGCCCCACCGCCCGCTCCAAATTGCACACCACCTGCTCAGGTATAGTATTATAGGGCACACTATCACCAGTTAAATTATTCGTCTGGTGTAATTCGTGACATACAGTTTCAACTGCCAAATTAGAAGCCACACTCCCGCCCTGGTGTCCGCCAATGCCATCACAGACAATCACCACAGGTAACTCCTCCGGCGGACTACTGACCACCGTACCACCCACTGGGTAACAAGCATCCTCATTGCCCGCACGCCTTGGACCAGTATCGGTTTTAGTCACCACCTTCACCCTCACAGACTGTGAGCCACCCAACTGGGCCAAACCCTGGTCTAAAATCCCAATTAAGTGGTCTGGTGAACTAATCTTACCCGAAACCAAACCATTAACCACCTCGGTAATGAACCCAGTCACCGGGGGTCGAGATTGGGGAATTAACTGTTGGCAAAATTCACCTAATTGGGGTAGATTGGGAGATGGTTGGGCATCGCTCACCAGTTCTAAGAGGCGAAGTACTCCCCCCTGGACGCGCACCAGTTGGGGATTGATTAAACTACTAACCACCCCCTCCCTCCTCAAAGGTTGCCATAACTGCGCCATTTGCCATAGCCAATTGAGTTGACGCATGGGCGTAGCGTTACCCCAAGCAGTAGTGAGTGGACTACACAGAGTTACCTCTAGTCCTGAGCCATCCACAGATAAAGGTGGCTGTTCTAAAAGCACCGCCCCCCGAACCTCCCCCTGGGTATCATAGGGCAATATGCCATATATCTGTGGTATATTGAGACTATAGGGAACCAGCCGCAGATAAGCCTTGATGTCTGCCAGACTTTCAGGCATTTGGGGCGGTAGACCCGGCTTAGTATCTAAAACGACAGATTGAGTAATAATTAAATAGCGATCGCCCAATATTTCCCCTGGGAACTTCATACTCAAATCATCCCCTACAACCCACAGATAACGTTTAGGTAGGGCTGTAGAGCATTGATGGCAAAAGTTGTGATTTAAAGGGTTAGCAGCCAAACAATCTTCATTGGGACAGTAAAGCATTGCTGGGTCATTTTCCATAGTGTTGGAAGAGGGAAGGGGGAACGGAGAGTAAATTTATGTGTAATGGATTATAGGTTGTTTTTTAAATAGGGAACACACCCAACAGGTAAATTCTCCCCAAACCATAACTTATAGGTACAAAATGTCAATAAGGCATACTAGTATGCCTTATTGCTCCCCGGTGAGAAACTAAGTTAAGGCTTCCGCACCACCGACAACCTCTAGGAGTTCCTGGGTGATGGCGGCTTGTCTGGCTTTGTTGTAGGACAAGGAAAGGGTTTTAATCAACTCGCCGGCGTTGTCGCTGGCGTTGTTCATTGCGGTCATCCGGGCTGCTAATTCACTAGCTGCGGACTCTTGTAAGGCGCGCAGTAGCTGATTACTCAGGTATAAGGGTAGTAGGGAGTCGAGGATTTGGACGGGGTCTTGTTCAAAAATCATGTCCCGGGGTAGGGGACGGACTTGACTGGTGACCCTTTGACGTTCGACTTCAAATTGACCCCCACGGGTGGTGAGACGGAAAATCTCATCATCGACTGCTTCTAAACCTTGGGGGTCTAAGGGGAGGAGGGTTTGGACTACGGGACGGGAACTAACTAGGGAAACAAATCTGGTATAGATTAATTCTATCCGGTCAACGGTTTCCGAGAGGAATAAGGAAAGTAGTTGATCTGCGATTTCTGTAGCTTCTTTAGCTGTAGGAATTTGTTCCAATCCGGTGTAAGTACCGTCAATTGGTTGTTCCCGGCGTTGGAAATACTGAATCGCTTTGCGTCCTACGAGGACGTACTTGTAATTTACGCCTTCGGCTTGGAGTTCCTTGGCGCGGTTTTCTGCCCGGCGGATGATGTTAGTATTGTAACCACCACATAAACCGCGATCGCCGGCAATTACTAACAGTCCCACGGTTTTAACTTCCCGTTTTTTGAGTAGGGGGAGGTCTACATCTTCAAACCGGAGGCGGGTTTGTAAACCATAGAGGACTTGTGCGAGGCGGTCTGCAAAGGGACGGGTGGCGGTGACTTGTTCTTGGGCGCGACGGACTCTAGCAGCTGCTACGAGTCGCATGGCTTCTGTGATTTTTTTGGTGTTTTTGACCGACTGAATGCGATCACGTATTGCTTTGAGATTAGCCATATTATTTAGTTGGTTGACGGTTGGGAGAAGGTCTACTTGCTAAACTTTCTCCCATTTGACTAATTACGCTGTTGCTAAGAAAGTCTGCTTGTATTCCAGTAGGGCGGCTTTGAGGGCGGCTTCTTCCTCATCACCTAGTGCCTTTTTGGTGCTGACTGCTTCGGTATACTCGGGTTTACCTGTCTTCAGGTACTCCCTGAGTCCCTTGGTAAAGCTAGTTACTTTCTCTGTGGGGATATCATCTAGATAACCGTTAATACCAGCATAGAGGATTGCTACTTGCTCATAGACTGAGAGGGGAGCATTTTGGGGCTGTTTGAGTAACTCCCGCAACCTTGCACCCCGTGCTAGTTGGTCTTGGGTAGCTTTATCTAGGTCGGAAGCAAATTGAGCGAAGGCTTGGAGGTCGTCAAACTGGGCTAGTTCTAATTTAACTTTACCAGCGACTTTCTTCATGGCTTTGGTTTGGGCGGCGGAACCGACACGGGATACAGAAATCCCCGGGTTAACTGCGGGACGAATCCCGGCGTTGAATAGGTCGGAGGAGAGGAATATCTGACCGTCGGTGATAGAAATTACGTTGGTAGGGATGTATGCGGAAACGTCACCGGCTTGGGTTTCGATGATGGGTAGGGCGGTCATGCTACCTTTACCTAACTCATCACTTAATTTAGCTGCCCGTTCGAGGAGGCGGGAGTGGATGTAAAATACATCACCAGGGTATGCTTCCCGTCCGGGTGGGCGACGGAGGAGGAGGGACATTTGGCGATAGGCTTGGGCTTGCTTAGATAGGTCATCATAGACTACTAAGGTAGCTTTACCTTTGTACATGAAGTACTCAGCTATGGTAGCTCCTGTGTAGGGGGCGAGGTATTGGAGGGTGGCGGGGTCGCTGGCGTTGGCGGCGACGACTACGGTGTAATCCATAGCGCCTTTTTCTTGGAGGGTTTGGACGACGTTAGCGACGGTGGAGGCTTTTTGACCGATGGCTACGTAGACACAAATTACATCTTCTGATTTTTGGTTGATGATGGTGTCGATGGCGATCGCGGTCTTTCCGGTTTGACGGTCACCAATAATTAACTCCCGTTGACCCCGACCCACAGGAATCATGGAGTCAATAGCCGTAATCCCCGTTTGCATAGGTTCGTGTACAGAGCGACGGGCGATGATACCGGGTGCTGGGGATTCAATCAAACGGGTTTCGGTGGTGTTAATATCTCCCTTACCATCTATGGGAAGACCTAAAGCATTGACCACTCTACCAATTAAAGCTTCACCGACGGGGACTTGAGCAATTCTCCCAGTGGCGGTGACAGAGCTTCCTTCTTGAATATTCAGCCCTTGACCCATAAGCACAGCGCCCACGTTGTCTTCTTCTAAGTTTTGGGCGATACCAACTGTACCATCTTCAAATTCTAACAGTTCCCCCGCCATGGCTTTTTCTAGTCCATAGATGCGGGCGATACCGTCGCCTACTTGGAGGACAGTACCCACATTAGCAACTTTGACCTCTTGGTCATATTGCTCGATTTGCTGCTGAATAATGCTGCTGATTTCGTCAGGTCTAATGGAAATACTCATGAGTTGTGTTATTTTCCTTGGTCGTTGAAAGAGTATATATGGTGGTTGGTTGACTGTTGACGGGTGACGGTTGTTTGTTAACTTATCCGGTTCTCCCGTACATACAGTTAACGGTGAACTGTCAACGGTGATAGCGATAGCGTGGCGTTAACCATACGCTTGTGACTAATTACCAGTTAAGCGTAGGGAAAGACGGCGCAACTGACCGCGGATGCTCGCATCAATTACTTGGGAACCGACTTTGATAATCACACCACCAATCAGGTCGGAATCTATTTTGGTTTGTAGTTCGACTTGGCTAGCTTTAGTCATAGCCAGAACTTTTTCCACAACCGCTTGTTGTTGAGCTTC
The DNA here is from genome assembly GCF_015245355.1 of Anabaenopsis elenkinii CCIBt3563. GTDB lineage: Bacteria > Cyanobacteriota > Cyanobacteriia > Cyanobacteriales > Nostocaceae > Anabaenopsis > Anabaenopsis elenkinii. Next base: position 4,441,006 of record NZ_CP063311.1, read on the forward strand.
ACTCAGGGGAACTGCTGAGGTTACTTCTGCTAAAGCTGTTTGATTTAGTTGGCGCAATAACACCAAGTACTGCTCTAAAACTGCTTCTAGGAAGGATATGCGCCGTTTGTCTACGAGTAATAACAGGAAGTTACGCAGGTAGGGGTTAGCACCTTCTCCCAGTATTTGTTTAATCAGCACCTGTTTGTTTTCATTTTTGATGAAGGGGTTGCTGATGAAGTTCTTGAGGTCTTGATTGACGCCTAGTAGAGCTAACAGACTGCGTGCATCTGCGCCAATTTCTTCTGTGAGGTTTTTGGATTGGGCGAGGGATAGGAGAGCTTGGGAGTAAGGACTGGCTATCTCGGCTGTTGCTATTTTACTGGTCATACTTCCCCTCCCAGTTGGGCAATGCTGCGGTCAATCAAGGTTTTTTGGGTGTCTTCAGCTATACCGCCCTTGAGTTGTGACTCTACTTTTAGTAATGCTTGTTGCACTACCTTTTGGCGTAGCTGGGCGATCGCCTTATTCAAGTCCGCATTTAAATCAGCCGCCCCTGCTGCTTGCATACGTTCAATATCTACAGCGGCTTGGGCTAATATAGCATCTGCTGCGGCTTGGGCGCTGGCTTGGGCTGCTTCTTTGATTCTTTGGGCTTCTGCTTGTGCTGCTGCGAGGTTGTCTGTGGCTTGTTTGAGTTGCTGCGCTGCTTGAGAGGCGCGTTGCTCGGCATTTTTAATTGCTGTTTCGATGTTTTCCCGACGGCTTTTTAGGGTTGTACCTAGTACTTTACGTCCGAAAACTAACAGCACTGTAATAATAATGGCAAGGTTAATTAGGTTTGTGTCAAATATATTAGTATTTAGACTAAAACCACTATGTTCACTTGCCTCTGCTAGCTCTGTGCCGATGGACTCCGCCATCAACAGTAAAAAAGTCCCCATGATTTTTCATCCACAATGGCGCTACCAAGGTTTAAGATTACTGACATCTCTAAATTACACTTTGCCCAGGTCTCTAAGGGCGGGGGTGTGTTTGATGTCTGTAAAATAATTACAAGTTATTACAAGTTGATTTCTCCCTAGCTGCGACTAACTAGGTCTGCTCCTAGGAGCTTTTCTAGGATTTGGCGGCTGAGGAAGTCTACTTGTTGTTCTAATGAAGCAAAGGCTGCTTGTTTTTGTTGCTCAATTTGACTAGCTGCTTGTTCTTTCTCTAGTTGGGCTTGTCGTTGCACTGCTGCTATTTTCTCGGCTGCAGTTTTTTGTGCCTCGGTTTGAGCATCCGCAATGATTTTCTGTGCTTCTCTTCTAGCAGATGCGAGGGCTTGTTCATACTGCTCTGCTAGCTTCTGGGTTTTAGATAAGCGTTCCTGTGCTTCTAGTTGATTGTTGCGGATGTAGTCGTTCCGGCTATCAATGGCGTTACCCAGGGGCTTGTAAAGTGTTGCGTTTAGGAGTAGGGCTAGAACTAGAAATTGAACTGCCATTAAGGGAAGGGTGGCGTCTAGGTCGAATAGTCCCCCTTCTTTGGCCAGTTCTTCTACTGCTAATAATGAGATCCAGTGTGTCATGGTTGCTATTTTTTCCCTAATATTTAGGTGCTGAGTCCTGAGTTGTTCAGCTGTGAGTTAAGGGTGTTTAACTTGGCTTGGACTCAGTACTCAGTACTCAGTACTTAAGATTTAGTACTGAATTATGAGAAGGGGTTAGCAAACAAGAGGACTAGAGCCACTACTAGACCGTAGATGGTTAGAGCTTCCATGAATGCCAAGCTGAGTAGGAGTGTACCGCGGATTTTGCCTTCTGCTTCTGGCTGACGGGCGATACCTTCTACGGCTTGTCCAGCGGCGTTACCTTGACCAATACCAGGTCCGATAGCAGCTAAACCAACGGCGAGAGCAGCAGCTAAAACGGAAGCGGCAGAAACTAATGGATCCATGATGTTTTTTTCCTTTGTTTATGGGTTTGAATGGGTCTTAGATATTGTCGTCTGTTAGTTGTTATGAGTAACGAACTGACAGGTTGATGTTTGAGGGGTTTTAATGTCCCTCGTGTTCTTCGCCGTGGTGGTCTTCCATAGCTTCGCCGATGTAGGCGGCGGCTAGGGTGGCGAAGATCAGTGCTTGAATGGCGCTGGTGAATAGTCCCAAAGCCATGACTGGTAAGGGTACGAACAGGGGTACTAGTAATACCAACACACCTACTACCAGTTCATCAGCCAAGATATTCCCGAATAAACGGAAGCTGAGGGACAGGGGTTTGGTGAAGTCTTCGATGATTTTGAATGGCAACATGAACGATACTGGTTGTACGTAGTTGCCAAAGTACCCTAAGCCTTTTTTGCTGAATCCTGCATAAAAGTATGCTAGGGATGTGAGCAGTGCTAAGGCCACGGTGGTGTTTATGTCGCTGGTGGGTGCTGTCAGTTCACCTTCTGGTAAATGAATCAATTTGAATGGAACTAAGGCTCCTGACCAATTTGACACGAAGATGAATAAGAACAAGGTGCCAACAAAGGGTACCCAGGGGCGATATTCTTTTTCACCTATTTGGTTTTTCGCTAGGTCTCGAATAAATTCGAGGGCGTATTCCATGAGGTTTTGGATACCGCTGGGGATTCTTTTGATGTTACTGCTTGCTGCGAGGGAGGCTAGCACCAGGACGCCAATCACAAACCATGAGGTGAGAAAAACCTGACCGTGCAGCTTGAGGTTGCCTATTTGCCAGTATAGATGTTTTCCTACTTCCAGTTCCGCGAGGGGGAAGGAGTAGGGGTTCAGAAAATTGGGCATTTTCTTTGCATATCAATGGTTTCTCCTGTCTGGTTGGGATAGGAGGAGCTTGTTTTTGCGGTGGGGATGTCCCTGACGCGGGTTGGTTGTTTGTGACTGTGGCTAGTCGGAGACAAAAGCCGTTTTGATGACGTAGATGATGAGTGTGGCTTTGTAGGTGAGAAATCCCAAGAAGATGGGTAATATTTGGAGTTGGTTTAACCGCGATGCTAGCAAGATTAGGATGACTAGTAATGCTAGACGGGTTTTACTCAGGGACTGTTTCTCTCGACCTAAACGCTCAACATCTCTGGACAACATTTTCAAGTAAAGCACACCTGCGCACGCTCCTAACAGGTAATTCAGGGCAATGTTAAGAGAATAGCCAATCCACACACAGACAAAAATTATCCCCGTTAAGGCAAGTGTGATGAGCAACAGTTCCTGATAAAGTCGATAAAACTCTGCCATGGAAGAGTTGCCTGGTTCTGTGTCCTCAAAACCAGATTTTGCATCTTGTTGTGTTGTCGCAGTTGGGTCAATTGAATCTTCAGACAAGCTCACGAGACTCGAAACCAGTACAGCTAACTTGTAATGACTGCACATTCAGTCAGCTGAATCATATCATGATCAGGTAACAATACTTTAGAAAAAAACAATTAACTTCTTGTCATGATCCCACTGGGGGTAGAAGTGCCTTGATGTGTTATCAATGGTTATTGCTTTTTTTTCACATTTATGCTATTATCGTTGACCTTAAGGGAACTTGATTTTGTTGCTGCGGTGTGTTCGGTCTGTTCCCTAAGAGGATGTTTGTCAAGTCATGATTAGTGTATTAACTATTGTTTAACCGCACCCTAACCCTCCCCTTGTAGGGGGAGGGGACTGGATTTTATTGTTTTTTGTGCGGTCGGTGAGCGAAGTCGATAGCGATAGCGTGGCGTTAGCCATACCGTGTCCCCCATTCCCTGTTCGGTGTGTTCGGTGTGTTCGGTGTGTTCCGGTGTTCCCTAAGATAAAAATTACCTGTTGAAAAGTTATCAAACAACCTCTGAGATTAGTAATTTGATCAGGCTGGTGTTAATACAATTACCTGATGTTCCAGGAGTGTCCTGATTTGTTTTAAGGTGAGGTCTACCGTGGCTAAAATCTCCCCAAGGGTTAACTTACCATCACACTTTTGCAAAAATTCTAACTCTAAGTCTGACAGGTTGATTACTTGATAATTGTAATTAAATATACATTTACTTGGGAATCCATCAATACAAGGGTTGAGTTCGGGAGTGGCTTGTAAGAGTGAGTTATCCTCTGACCAGTCGGATTTGACTAGGGGGGGACGACTGAGGAAAAATTCATAATGGGTAACTTCTGGGTCTAGTAATTCTATCAGGCGGTATTTTTGGCGATCGCTCAAACTTTCCACCCGTTGGATAATATCTGGGGCTTTGGCTAAGAGTCTATCTAACTGCCAAAATCCCGGATTAGAAAACCCGATAAACTCTAAACCAGAAGCATCAATTAATTCAAACAGTGTATCAATGTTGTAATCAATCTCCTGGGGATGAAGGTACATATCCGCAAAACATTCATCCTTGTGGTTTTCTAATGACCAGAGTTGTTTTTCCCTCTTGACAATTCGGTTATTTTCTGGTAATGCGGCGAATATTTGTCGCCCCACTTGTACCCCATCACGGTAATCGCCTTTTTTGTCACCTTGAACTAGGGCGATCGCCTTTTGCATCAGTTGAATTTCCCAACGTCCCAACTCCCCATAGACAAAAATGTGCATCAGTCCACCGGGGGCGAGTTTTGTGGCTAAAGCTTGGAGACCACGAACGGGGTCAGGTAAATGATGTAGAACCCCCACACAGTTAATCAAATCAAACTCACCGGGTAACTGTGCCACATCATACAAGCTCAGGTGATGAAACTCCACCCGGTCAGCGCCGGAACTTTGACAGCGTTTTTTAGCCACTTCCAAAGTACCAGCACTTAAATCAATACCCACCACCTGAGCTTGGGGGTTGAGGTGTACTAAATATTCCGTCCCCACACCGGAACCACAACCCGCATCTAAAATGCGGATATTTTGCTTTACTGGTTTACGTCCCGTGCAGAAATTGTAAGCAGCTAACCAATTCCAGCGCCAATTATACCCAGGGGGTGGTTCATCTAATATGGGTTCTGGGGGAAAGGGATAAGTATCGTAGAGTTTAGCAACAGCAGTACTAACAGTTTGGGAGACAGTTTGGGAGACAGTTTGGGAGTCGGACATAATCAGGAAAAACGCAGCATTTTTGAGTGTAGCTGATTGGGAGAATTATTCATCATCAGGTAAACCAATTCCTTGGGTTTGTATCAGGTGAAACAACCTAGCCAGTCGTGACTCAGCGGAATCAGCCCGTTGTTTCTCCTGTTCTGCGGGTGTAGGTATCCAATTATTATCCCCGTCATACCAACGTAACCACAATCTGGTTAACCCCTGGTATTCCCCTTTCCACAGTCCTAAACCGAGTTTTGGTTCTTCTAACCATATCCCTCCCCCATTCATAGGTAGAGGTTGATAGCGGTTCATCATTAACCCAAAACATTGCAACTCGTCAGTATAATGGTTGAAGACAAAGTAATAGGGGACTCTCAAAATTTGCTCATACACTGACCATTTATTAGGTGCTTGGTTGACCAGTTGTAAACTGCGCCCTAAATCTTCTGCTTCTGTACCTGGTGATATGAGTTCAACTACCACAAAAGGATTAGTTCCCTCCTGCCAAGTCACATAACTTAACCGTAGGTCTGTTTGGTGATAAAACCGCGATACCCCCAAAACTGCAAACCAGTCTGGGCGTTTATACCATTGGGTATGTAGGGGGTGGTAGTATAAGTTTAAATCGCTGGCTGTAAAAATACTATCTTCTGGATAACTAGGGGGGCGAAAGGTAATACGTAGTAATTCAGATTGTAAAAGGTGAAACTCGTCTGGCAAACCCGGCTCCTCCTGATTTTCGCTTGGTAAATCATACATAGTTGGTAGTATTTCTTGCGGAGGTAAGGGCGGGTCCGTTTGATGCATCTTCATTTACTCTCCTATGCTCCTGGGGGAATTACTGAACTTAAATTATCAGGGTTAAATCATGGCTAGGCGATCGCCTGACCGATGGAAGTGTAAATAATCTATTGGGAGAATATTTACAGGATGTTTTAAAACTTATCACTATTATGGTGAGTGTATCAAATATTGACCCCACCCTAACCCTCCCCTTGTAAGGGGAGGGGACTGGATTTTATTGTTTTTTGTGTGTTCCCTGTTCCCTATGAAAAACTTATAAAAAATCCTCTTACAGACTTTACAAGGTTCTGGTAAAAAAATTTAAGTTAATTACTACACTAAAAGCCAAAATTGTCATACAATCTTAATTAAGTATTAAGTATTGGAAGACACTACACTAGGAGCATCTCAATGCCTTTAGGAATGCCTGAATTTGCTGATAATCCAGAAAATCGCTGTCCAGTGGTACTATTGCTTGATGTATCTGGCTCCATGTCAGGCAGACCCATTGAAGAGTTAAATAGAGGTCTTGCTACCTTTCAAGCCGATGTGCTTAAAGATGGACAAGCATCAATGAGTGTAGATGTGGCTATTGTCACCTTTGGACCCGTGCGGCTGACACAGGACTTTGTGAGTATCACCGATTTTACACCCCCGCAGTTAAGAGCAGAGGGTTTAACCCCCATGGGTGAGGCCATTGAATATGCTTTGGATTTGTTGGAACAACGCAAGCAAACATATAAAGGCCATGGTGTTTCCTACTATCGCCCTTGGGTATTTTTAATTACAGACGGATCGCCCACAGATGATTGGACCTATGCAGCACACAGGTTAAAAGACGCTGAAGTTAATCGTAAATTATCCTTTTTTGCCGTTGGTGTAGAAGGTGCTGATTTTGAGACCTTGAAACAAATTACCCCAGAGCGTCCCCCGTTGAAATTGAATGGTTTAGATTTTGGTTCCTTATTTATCTGGCTTTCCGCCTCTATGAAACGAATTTCTCAGAGCAAAGTGGGTGAAACTGTTGCATTACCTGCTGTGGGATGGGGTCAAATTCAAAGTTAAATAACAGTTAAATATTTGAGGGTTAATTGTGGGTTGGAAAGCAATTTCTCGGTCAGAGGTGGGAACTAGTCACAGACAAGAAAACATACCTTGTCAAGATTATGGGGATTATCGCCTCTTTGGAGATGTCATTGTAGGTGTGGTAGCTGATGGGGCGGGGAGTGCTAAATATTCTCATGTGGGTTCTGAACTAGCGGTAAATACCGTCATTGATTTGATTGCGAGAAATTTTTACACGTCTGAGCAGAAAAAATTATCGCCAATTGAGTTTGCGAGAAATTTTCACAAGTCTGAGCAGGAAAAATTATCCCCCCCATTGCGGGAAGAAGAAAGCAAACAAATGTTTACCAAAATTGTGCAGGAAGTAATTGCACAATTAGGGAAAAAAGCAAAGCAAAATAACTGTGATATCAAAGATTTAGCTTGTACACTTTTGATTTTTATCGCTACTCCTGAATGGTTGGTAGCTATGCAAATTGGGGATGGGTTAATGGTGGTACGTCCTCAAAATTCCCCAGATTATCAACTGTTGTTTAAGCCCCATAAAGGTGAATTTGTCAATGAAACTACTTTTGTCACCTGTAGTCATGCACTAGAGGAAATGCAAGTCAAGGTAATACCATCCCCAGAGTTTATTGCAGCTGCTACAGATGGACTGGAAAATGTGGCAATTACCTTGAAAAATTGCCAACCTTTTCCACGATTTTTTCAACCATTGGAAACATACTTACAAAGCACCACAGACCCAAATCAGGAAGCTGAGTATTTAGTTAACTTTCTCCAATCGGAAGCCCTAAATAAACGCACTAGTGATGATAAAACTGTGCTGTTGTCTATTTGGCAATCATCGGAGGTGGTTTACCCCCCTTAATCCCCCCTTAGTCCCCTTGCAAGCAAGGGGAGGGGACTGGATTTAATGAATTAAATGGGGTTATAAATGGGGTAAAGATGTGATGAAAATTATGGCTGAAAAGTTATCAAACAACCTCTATAGGACTCCTATTTGATTTTTTGAATAAGACTCAGTACACACGGCAATTCTTCTCACCTGTTCCCTGTTCCCTATTCCCTACCTAGACAAATCAATTCAGAAACCAAACCGGATTTTTATAATAGATACTTGTCATTTGATAGTTATAATAGCTTTAACACAACCTAGTACAGAAAAGTATGCCTGAATTAAAAGTTAGCATTAGTGACGCTGCTCACAAAAGTCTCTTGGCACTGGTTGACTCCTCTGGAGAGACGCTTCAAACAGTATTAGACAAAGCCATTGAAAATTATCGCAGATATGTTTTCCTAGTTCAGGCAAATGAAGCCTTCGCCGCCTTGAGGAAGAATGAGGATTTATGGCAAGAGGAAATTTCTGAAAGGCAAACATGGGAACAAACTCTCGCTGATGGAGTAGAAAGGTAGTGGCGGAAATTACCAGAGGAGAAATATGGACAGTGGATCTTAACCCAGTAAGAGGGCATGAACAAGCTGGTAAGCGTCCATGTTTAGTTATTTCAGTAGACCTGTTTAATCAGGGTGCCTCTGGCTTAGTTGTTGTTTTGCCAGTAACTTCTAAAGACAAGGGAATCCCTTTTCACGTCACAGTTAAACCTCCAGAGGGAGGAGTGAAAATAGAAAGTTTTATCAAGTGCGAGGACGTAAGATCAATCTCAGTAGAACGCCTAGAAAAGCGATGGGGAACTGTATCGCCGGAAATACTGACATTGGTTGAAGATAGGCTGAGAATCCTAATGGGATTGTAGTAGAAAATAGGGGCGTTTCTGAGACTTTTATCTACCTTGCATTTAAACAACAGTAAATTACCATTTATGACCCGCTTGACTTGTGCTAGTACCGGTAAATCAATTAATCTCCTGAGTGAACTGGCTAATAGTGGTGAAGCTAAAGTTTGGCGGACTGATCACAGTGGGTATTTAGCTAAAATTTATCACCAGTCCACACCGGAACGAATGCAAAAGTTAGCGGTGATGCTCGACTATCCACCCCCTGATCCAAATCACCAAATCAATCATATTTCTTTTGCTTGGCCTCGGTCAGTCCTCAAAAATGCTCAGGGTGATTTGGTGGGCTTCTTAATGGGGGAAATTCGGGGGGGAAAAGAAATTTATGATGTGTACAACCCCACACGGCGCAACAAAATATGTAAACTACCGGCTGATTGGCGGTTTCTCCACTACACAGCTCGGAATATTGCCTCAATTATCAAGGTTTTACACCATCAAGGGTATGTATTAGGTGATATTAAGCCGCAAAATATTTTAGTCAATGATCAGGCTTTACCTTCAATTATTGATACAGATTCTTTTCAGGTGCGTCATCCTCAAACGGGTAAAGTTCACCATTGTTTAGTGGGAACCCCTGAGTACACACCACCGGAGTTAATTGGTCAGGACTTTGCAACCATTGAGCAAACGGAAATCCATGACCGATTTCGCTTGGGGGTGATTATATATCAATTATTATTCAGTGGTCAAAATCTGTATGCAGGGATGTGGAAAGGTGCTGGGGAACCGCCAGAACCTGGTGATTATATCCGTCAGGGTATATGGCTATATTCTCACCATCAGTTACTAGAACCCGTAGCTAGAACCATACCCCTAGAAATTCTCCATCCACAGGTAAAAAGTTGTTTTCTGAGATGCTTTAATGATGGGTATAAAAATCCTAATTTACGCCCCAGTGCCGAGGAATGGTTCCGGGCGTTAAAAGTTGCTAGTGAAAGTTTAATACTCTGTAAGCAGGTTGAGAGTCACTACTATAGCCAAAGTTATGGTAGCTGCTATTGGTGCGATCGCGTTAGTAAAATTGGCGTTGAGATTTTTCCAGGGGGTGTGAGAGTCCCGCCCCCTCTTCCCGTTCCCCGTACTAATGTTGATCAATTAGAATTAGGCTACACTCTCACCGGTCATTCTGACTATGTTTATTCTGTAGGATTCAGCCCCTATGGTCAAACCATAGCTAGTGGGAGTCGGGACAACACTATCAAACTGTGGGATGTGCAGACAGGTAAGGTTCGCCACACCCTCACCGGTCATTCTAGCTCGGTTGTGTCTGTAGGATTCAGCCCGGATGGTCAAACCCTGGTTAGTGGGAGTGGGGACAAGACTATCAAACTGTGGGATGTGCAGACAGGTAACCTTCGCCACACCCTCACCGGTCATTCTCGCTCGGTTACGTCTGTAGGATTCAGCCCCGATGGTCAAACTCTGGCTAGTGGGAGTGTGGACAAGACTATCAAACTGTGGGACGTGCATACAGGTAAGGTTCGTCACACTCTTACCGGTCATTCTAAGTCGGTTAATTCTGTAGGATTCAGCCCGGATGGTCAAACCCTGGCTAGTGGGAGTCATGACAAGACTATCAAACTGTGGGATGTGCAGACAGGTAAGGTTCGTCACACCCTCACCGGTCATTCTGGCTTGTTTTCTGGTGTTAGGTCTGTAGGATTCAGCCCGGATGGTCAAACCCTGGCTAGTGGGAGTGATGACAATACTATCAAACTGTGGGATGTGCAGACAGGTAAGGTTCGTCACACCCTCACCGGTCATTCTGAGTACGTTAAGTCTGTAGGATTCAGCCCGGATGGTCAAACCCTGGTTAGTGGGAGTGATGACAAGACTATCAAACTGTGGGATGTGAGGACAGGTAAGGTTCGCCACACCCTCACCGGTCATTCTGAGTACGTTAATTCTGTAGGATTCAGCCCGGATGGTCAAACCCTAGCTAGTGGGAGTCGGGACAAGACTATCAAACTGTGGCGGTTAAGGTAGCAGTGAATCAAAGTTTACCCAGAACTTCACATCCCCGACTTCTATGATACTCTGTGACCACCTGAGAATATTTTGGACATATCCCTCTTCTGTCACTTTCCGAAATAAACAAGCAGTAAATACAATAAATTATGCAGAAGAATAAAAGGGTTTTAATCCATTCATAACACTAATGAGTTGGTTAAACCCAAGCAGCAAATTGGAATTGGGAAAAACATCAAGCCAGGGATAAATCAACCAAAAAAGTAAAAATGGTTGGACAATTAATCGCAGATTATTGAGAGTATTCTTCCATCCGGTTTGATGATTCCATTGCTGATGCACAGAGAAATCAACTGCACTGATTTCTAGTATGTTAGGTGCAAGCTGATGAGATTGATTTAGGGATAAAAACGCTGGAGAGTTTAAACTAATCATTGTGTAAACACACAAAATAATTTCCCACCATTTCTCAATATGCTGAAAATCAGTAAACCGATAATCTGTCCAACCTAATTCCTGTTTACACTGACGAAAGGCATATTCTACCCATGTTCTTAATCCATAAAAGTCGCCTAAAATTTTCTTGAGATTTCCTTGAAGATTGGTCATGACAAAAGAAGTAGAATTCTCTGGCATTGTTTCTGGATCTGTGGTTAATTCCCAGTAAGTTATCTCCTTTCTCTTACCATAAATTATTTCGCGGATATATCTATTCTCTGATTTTTGGTTACTAAATGTTCTGGTAAATTTACACCACTTATTCGCCCTAACCTTCTGATTGCCAGGCAACCATACTGCATGATTACTTCTAATTGCTACGACATAAGCTAAGTTATATGCTGCTAATTTTCTTATAAATTGACTACTCTCACCATATAAACTGTCTGCCAATACTAATTCAATAGTAAAGCCGAACTCAATTAATTCTGTAATTATTTCTGTCGCTAATTCTATCTTGGTCTTATATGTATCTTCTGCTCTTAGTGTCTTTTGCGGTTTGAATACTTTGAACAGTAGCGGAAATGTTATGTTATCGTACACTCCATAGGCATTGACTGAAACTATCCCTCTATCTATTTTCCCCACACTTCCTAAATATTGTCTGGCTACGTAATCAGTCTTGTTACCTTTTTTCCTGTCTCCTGTTTCATCAATGACTACGGTAATTGCTTTTCCATTTAATGCTCTCTTTATTTTATCTAATCTTTTGTTTCTTACTTTCTCTACTGACCAGTCTGAATTAGCAATAAAATGATGTAATGATTGGGCTGAGTTTATGCTTACTACTTTCGCTATCTCTGGTAAGGATTTCCTTTTGAGCGTTGAGATGATTCCCAAATGTAAATATTTGAAGCACTCATAATTTCTTACTTCTTTAAATATGTCTCTGTACTCTTCACAATATTCATCTATGACTCCCACTGTTGGGTGGGCCTCTCGACGTAAATGTTTGAGTATTTGTAATTCTACATCCATTGCTCTACCTACCTTGTAGAGTTTTTTCTTTTAACTATTATATTCTTTATTCTCGGAAAGTGACAGAAGAGGGATATAGCAACCGCCAAGGAGGTTAGGACGCAAAAAGCAAGACATCCTCAATGGCATCTCGTAAAGAATCAAACCGCTCAAGTTTTTTGCGGATTCGACTTTTTAACCAAGACCAACATTTTTCAATCTGATTCAGGTCTGGAGAATAAGGTGGTAGGTACAGCACTTCACACCCTGCGTACTGAATCAGTTGTTGAATGCGCCCACCTTTATGAAATGTGGCATTATCCATCACCACAACCTGTCCTGGTTTGAGTGTGGGAAGCAAACAAGCTTCAAGCCAAGTCTCAAATACTATTCGATTACACGCACCCTCAACAGTGAAAGGAGCTATCAGCTTATGGTTACACAGCGCGGCAATTATGTTCACCCGACCTTCACGACGACCTGATTTAAGTGCATGGAAGCGCTGTCCTTTTGAGTTCCAACCGTAATCATACTGGTCTCGGTTGTCCATTCCTGACTCATCGAGGTATACAATCTTCTCCACAGGTAACTCAGACAACTGCGTTACGAAAGCCTGTCGTTTGACCTCATCGCGCTCACGGTAGCCATAAGTCTTTTTTTTCGCGTAAAACCAATTTTTTTCAAAGCTCTTGAGATTGTGCGATCGCTAATTTCTTCAGGCCAAAGTGAGGCCATCTCTACTTGGGTTTTATCGCCATGTACGGAAGCAAACTCACGAAATTTTTCCCAATCGGTAATTTTGTGACCATTCCCAGGACGCTGATTAGGCAAGGCTTGGAAGTCCCCCGTTTCGGTTTTTCGCTTCAACCATAGGGTGATGGTGTTGCGACTAATATTAAACATTTGACTGGCTTGAGTTTTCTTCAAGCCATCGAGTTCAATCGCTTGGATTACTTTTTGACGAAGGTCGTAACTGTACGGCTTGGGCATATACCTGTAGCAAGCGATCGCTTCACATGAAAAGGGACTACTTATAGTTTATGCTTAAATTACCTTGGCGGTTGCTATAAGTCGGGGATGTATAACCTCAACCTGCAAATAATCGGGCGATCGCTATTGTGGAGATTATAGAGGGCGATCGCTATTGTGGAGATTATAGAGGGCGATCGCTATTGTGGAGATGATGGAGGGCGATCGCTATTGTGGAGATGATGGAGGGCGATCGCTATTGTGGAGATTATAGAGGGCGATCGCTATTGTGGAGATGATGGAGGTCGATCGCTTCTTTTATCCTTTCAATAGACCATTAATACAACTCAATAGACTTATCCGTAAATCATAAATGCTTATTGTAGTCTAAATCGACACATTGTTACTAATCTTTTTCAAGATAATTACCTTTCCTTGTTTTAATTGTATCGCTTTTCTAATTTTAAGTTTCTCTTTTCTAAGTTTTTGTCTAGTTAATTCTAGAGCAATTAATTCTTGAGCGCGCTCTTCAATTTTTATTTGGCTCTCTATTGACATTTCTTTGATTTTTGCTCTCAGGTTTTTAGCCATTATGTGCAACCTTCCTCTTGTAATTTCAATAGATGGTCTTTGTAGCGTGCATCGGCTTTTTTAATGAGTTGTGTATAAAAACTTCCCTAGTGGGAGTGATGACAAGACTATCAAACTGTGGCGATTAAAGTAGCAGTGAATCAAAGTTCACCAATCGGGGTCATCTCTACCCAAAAAAAATGGGCTTTAGCAGTGAGTGATTACACCCAAGCTATTGCCATTAATCCTAATTATTTTTTATCTTACAGCGATTTACAGCGATCGCAGTCTTTTTGACAATTACTTAACAAATCTTAACAAACCTAGGGAAAACCTGTAACCACATCCAGGAAATCACATCACCTTTATTTTTGTCTGTAGGATTGAGCCAGAATGGTCAAACCCTCCCTAGTGGGAGTCATGACACCACTATCAAACTGTGGAATGTGAGTAAATTACACAATAAGAGCATAAAGTTTTTCCCAGTCTAAGAGGATGTTTGGAAAGTATTAAACAGGTAATTTTTATATTAGGGAACAGGGAGCAGGGAGCAGGGAGCAGGAATAGGGAAGGATTGGGGAACACGGTTCGACTTCGCTCACCGACCGCACAAAAAACAATAAAATCCAGTCCCCTCCCCTTACAAGGCTATCCATTACCCGGATCTTTCTTAACATTCGTGAGAGCGATCGCTCGCAAACCCCCAAACCTTAATCCTCCGTTGATGATTCTCAATAAAATAAGGGTTTTATCAAGAATAATAAGGTACATTTTGTCAAGAGTACGGAAATTTTCAAGCGTTGAAACCGTTGCCACATAAATGTTTCAAGATTGTTAAGAAAGATGTGAGTAATGAATAGCCTTACAAGGGGAGGGTTAGGGTGGGGTGAAACAATAGTTGATACACTAATCATGACTTATCAAACATCCTCTAAAGTACACAGGAATTTATCCCTTGTTCGGTGTTCCCTAAAACTTTTTTGTGCAGGCACTTTAACCCATACTTAAGTGTATAATAACTCTTGGTAATCGCCACCAGACAAACCGCCCCAGACATGAGCAATCAAATCTACTGTCTCAACCCAGACTGTCTGCACCCCAACCCGGATAATTTTCAATACTGTCAGCAATGCGGTAGTAAGTTAGTGCTGACAGAAAGATACATACCCCGCTCAATCTTAGGTCAGGGTGGTTTTGGGCGCACATTTTTAGCTACAGATCAATATAAACCATCCCAGCCCTACTGTGTAATTAAGCAGTTTTTACCCCAAGCCCAGGGAACTGATACCATTGAAAAAGCATCCCAGTTATTTGCACAGGAAGCACAAAGATTAGAGGAGTTGGGTAAACATACCCAAATTCCTGAGTTGATGGCTTATTTTATCGTCAATGGTCGCCAATATTTAGTACAAGAATTTGTAGCAGGAAACACCCTACAAAATGAATTAGATCAAAAGGGTGTGTTTTCAGAACAGCAAATACGCGAACTATTACCAGAACTGTTACAGATATTAGAATACGTCCACAGCAAACAGGTAATACATCGAGATATTAAACCAGAGAATATTATTCGCCGCAGCAGTGACAACAAGTTATTTTTAGTAGACTTTGGCGCAGCTAAAGTAGTCAAACCACAACAGCGCACAGCAACAGGAACAATTATCGGCTCCGCAGAGTACTGCGCTCCTGAGCAGTCCATGGGGAAACCATTATTTAGTAGTGATTTATATAGTTTAGGGGTAACTTGTCTGCATTTATTAACAGGAGTGAGTCCCTTTGATTTATATAGTCCCCTAGAAGGAGAATGGGTATGGCGAGATTACCTAAATGGGAATGTGGTAAGTGATGAGTTGGGAGAAATGCTCGAAAAGTTAGCCCATCCTATCCCTAAGCGCCGTTACCAGTCTGTGAGTGAAGTGATTCAGGCTTTGAGTCCGGTTAGTCCAGTAATTACAACCTCATCCACAGAAGTTTCCCCTGCAATTGATACCTCTAAACTCCGCCACACCCTCACCGGTCATTCTGACTGGGTTACGTCTGTAGGATTCAGTCCGGATGGTCAAACCCTAGCTAGTGGGAGTCGGGACAAGACTATCAAACTGTGGCGGTTAAGGTAGCAGTGAATCAAAGTTTACCCAGAACTTCACATCCCCGACTTCTATGATACTCTGTGACCACCTGAGAATATTTTGGACATATCCCTCTTCTGTCACTTTCCGAAATAAACAAGCAGTAAATACAATAAATTATGCAGAAGAATAAAAGGGTTTTAATCCATTCATAACACTAATGAGTTGGTTAAACCCAAGCAGCAAATTGGAATTGGGAAAAACATCAAGCCAGGGATAAATCAACCAAAAAAGTAAAAATGGTTGGACAATTAATCGCAGATTATTGAGAGTATTCTTCCATCCGGTTTGATGATTCCATTGCTGATGCACAGAGAAATCAACTGCACTGATTTCTAGTATGTTAGGTGCAAGCTGATGAGATTGATTTAGGGATAAAAACGCTGGAGAGTTTAAACTAATCATTGTGTAAACACACAAAATAATTTCCCACCATTTCTCAATATGCTGAAAATCAGTAAACCGATAATCTGTCCAACCTAATTCCTGTTTACACTGACGAAAGGCATATTCTACCCATGTTCTTAATCCATAAAAGTCGCCTAAAATTTTCTTGAGATTTCCTTGAAGATTGGTCATGACAAAAGAAGTAGAATTCTCTGGCATTGTTTCTGGATCTGTGGTTAATTCCCAGTAAGTTATCTCCTTTCTCTTACCATAAATTATTTCGCGGATATATCTATTCTCTGATTTTTGGTTACTAAATGTTCTGGTAAATTTACACCACTTATTCGCCCTAACCTTCTGATTGCCAGGCAACCATACTGCATGATTACTTCTAATTGCTACGACATAAGCTAAGTTATATGCTGCTAATTTTCTTATAAATTGACTACTCTCACCATATAAACTGTCTGCCAATACTAATTCAATAGTAAAGCCGAACTCAATTAATTCTGTAATTATTTCTGTCGCTAATTCTATCTTGGTCTTATATGTATCTTCTGCTCTTAGTGTCTTTTGCGGTTTGAATACTTTGAACAGT
This sequence comes from Anabaenopsis elenkinii CCIBt3563, assembly GCF_015245355.1. Taxonomy (GTDB): domain Bacteria; phylum Cyanobacteriota; class Cyanobacteriia; order Cyanobacteriales; family Nostocaceae; genus Anabaenopsis; species Anabaenopsis elenkinii. Next base: position 4,457,744 of record NZ_CP063311.1, read on the forward strand.
AGCGGAAATGTTATGTTATCGTACACTCCATAGGCATTGACTGAAACTATCCCTCTATCTATTTTCCCCACACTTCCTAAATATTGTCTGGCTACGTAATCAGTCTTGTTACCTTTTTTCCTGTCTCCTGTTTCATCAATGACTACGGTAATTGCTTTTCCATTTAATGCTCTCTTTATTTTATCTAATCTTTTGTTTCTTACTTTCTCTACTGACCAGTCTGAATTAGCAATAAAATGATGTAATGATTGGGCTGAGTTTATGCTTACTACTTTCGCTATCTCTGGTAAGGATTTCCTTTTGAGCGTTGAGATGATTCCCAAATGTAAATATTTGAAGCACTCATAATTTCTTACTTCTTTAAATATGTCTCTGTACTCTTCACAATATTCATCTATGACTCCCACTGTTGGGTGGGCCTCTCGACGTAAATGTTTGAGTATTTGTAATTCTACATCCATTGCTCTACCTACCTTGTAGAGTTTTTTCTTTTAACTATTATATTCTTTATTCTCGGAAAGTGACAGAAGAGGGATATAGCAACCGCCAAGGAGGTTAGGACGCAAAAAGCAAGACATCCTCAATGGCATCTCGTAAAGAATCAAACCGCTCAAGTTTTTTGCGGATTCGACTTTTTAACCAAGACCAACATTTTTCAATCTGATTCAGGTCTGGAGAATAAGGTGGTAGGTACAGCACTTCACACCCTGCGTACTGAATCAGTTGTTGAATGCGCCCACCTTTATGAAATGTGGCATTATCCATCACCACAACCTGTCCTGGTTTGAGTGTGGGAAGCAAACAAGCTTCAAGCCAAGTCTCAAATACTATTCGATTACACGCACCCTCAACAGTGAAAGGAGCTATCAGCTTATGGTTACACAGCGCGGCAATTATGTTCACCCGACCTTCACGACGACCTGATTTAAGTGCATGGAAGCGCTGTCCTTTTGAGTTCCAACCGTAATCATACTGGTCTCGGTTGTCCATTCCTGACTCATCGAGGTATACAATCTTCTCCACAGGTAACTCAGACAACTGCGTTACGAAAGCCTGTCGTTTGACCTCATCGCGCTCACGGTAGCCATAAGTCTTTTTTTTCGCGTAAAACCAATTTTTTTCAAAGCTCTTGAGATTGTGCGATCGCTAATTTCTTCAGGCCAAAGTGAGGCCATCTCTACTTGGGTTTTATCGCCATGTACGGAAGCAAACTCACGAAATTTTTCCCAATCGGTAATTTTGTGACCATTCCCAGGACGCTGATTAGGCAAGGCTTGGAAGTCCCCCGTTTCGGTTTTTCGCTTCAACCATAGGGTGATGGTGTTGCGACTAATATTAAACATTTGACTGGCTTGAGTTTTCTTCAAGCCATCGAGTTCAATCGCTTGGATTACTTTTTGACGAAGGTCGTAACTGTACGGCTTGGGCATATACCTGTAGCAAGCGATCGCTTCACATGAAAAGGGACTACTTATAGTTTATGCTTAAATTACCTTGGCGGTTGCTATAAGTCGGGGATGTATAACCTCAACCTGCAAATAATCGGGCGATCGCTATTGTGGAGATTATAGAGGGCGATCGCTATTGTGGAGAT
>NZ_CP063311.1:4459347-4495068 GCF_015245355.1 Anabaenopsis elenkinii CCIBt3563
ACTATCAAACTGTGGGATGTGCAGACAGGTAAGGTTCGCCACACCCTCACCGGTCATTCTGGCTGGGTTAGGTCTGTAGCATTCAGCCCGGATGGTCAAACCCTGGCCAGTGGGAGTGGGGACAAGACTATCAAACTCTGGGATGTGAGTAAATTACACAATGAGAGCATAAAGTTTTTCCCATTCTACTGAATTGCACAGGAATTTATCCCTTATTCGGTGTGTTCCCTAAAACTTTTTTGTGCAGGCACTTTAACCCATACTTAAGTGTATAATTACTCTTGGTAATCGCCACCAGACAAACCGCCCCAGACATGAGCAATCAAATCTACTGTCTCAACCCAGACTGTCTGCACCCCAACCCGGATAATTTTCAATACTGTCAGCAATGCGGTAGTAAGTTAGTGCTGACAGAAAGATACATACCCCGCTCAATCTTAGGTCAGGGTGGTTTTGGGCGCACATTTTTAGCTACAGATCAATATAAACCATCCCAGCCCTACTGTGTAATTAAGCAGTTTTTACCCCAAGCCCAGGGAACTGATACCATTGAAAAAGCATCCCAGTTATTTGCACAGGAAGCACAAAGATTAGAGGAGTTGGGTAAACATACCCAAATTCCTGAGTTGATGGCTTATTTTATCGTCAATGGTCGCCAATATTTAGTACAAGAATTTGTAGCAGGAAACACCCTACAAAATGAATTAGATCAAAAGGGTGTGTTTTCAGAACAGCAAATACGCGAACTATTACCAGAACTGTTACAGATATTAGAATACGTCCACAGCAAACAGGTAATACATCGAGATATTAAACCAGAGAATATTATTCGCCGCAGCAGTGACAACAAGTTATTTTTAGTAGACTTTGGCGCAGCTAAAGTAGTCAAACCACAACAGCGCACAGCAACAGGAACAATTATCGGCTCCGCAGAGTACTGCGCTCCTGAGCAGTCCATGGGGAAACCATTATTTAGTAGTGATTTATATAGTTTAGGGGTAACTTGTCTGCATTTATTAACAGGAGTGAGTCCCTTTGATTTATATAGTCCCCTAGAAGGAGAATGGGTATGGCGAGATTACCTAAATGGGAATGTGGTAAGTGATGAGTTGGGAGAAATGCTCGAAAAGTTAGCCCATCCTATCCCTAAGCGCCGTTACCAGTCTGTGAGTGAAGTGATTCAGGCTTTGAGTCCGGTTAGTCCAGTAATTACAACCTCATCCACAGAAGTTTCCCCTGCAATTGATACCTCTAAACTCCGCCACACCCTCACCGGTCATTCTGACTGGGTTACGTCTGTAGGATTCAGTCCGGATGGTCAAACCCTAGCTAGTGGGAGTCGGGACAAGACTATCAAACTGTGGGATGTGCAGACAGGTAAGGTTCGCCACACCCTCACAGGTCATTCTGACTGGGTTTTATCTGTAGGATTCAGCTCGGATAGCCAAACCCTGGCTAGTGGGAGTTTTGACAAGACTATCAAACTGTGGGATATGAGGACAGGTAAGGTTCGCCGCACCCTCACAGGTCATTCTGACTGGGTTTATTCTGTAGGATTCAGCCCGGATAGCCAAACCCTGGCTAGTGGGAGTTCTGACAATACTATCAAACTGTGGGATGTGCAGACAGGTAAGGTTCGTCACACCCTTACTGGACATTCTGAACCGGTTAGGTTTGTAGGATTCAGCCCGAATGGTCAAACCCTGGCTAGTGGGAGTGATGACAAGACTATCAAATTGTGGGATGTGCGGACAGGTAAACTTCGCCATACCCTCACCGGTCATTCTGACTGGGTTAGGTCTGTAGCATTTAGCCCGGATGGTCAAACCCTGGCTAATGGGAGTGAGGACAGGACTATCAAACTGTGGAGATTAAGGTACTGGTGAATCAAAGTTCATCTACAATCGGGGTTATCTCTACCCAAAAAAAATGGGCTTTAGCCGTGAGTGATTACACCCAAGCTATTGCCATTAATCCTAATTACCTTTTATCTTACAGCGATCGCAGTCTTTTTGACAATTACTTAGCAAATCTTAACAAACCTAGGGATAACCTGTAACCAGCACATCCCTAACTTTTGCCGAGAAGTCGGGGATGTAGAAACCTAGGGAGGCCATTTTGATATCGAAGTTGATATCATTTACCATATTTCTGTAAACTTTTTTTCCAATCTTTTAAAATCTGAGGAGAAATGTGTTTACCACGTTCCTGGATTAATTGATCAGCCATTACCATTACCTCAATGACTGTTTTATGTTCTGTATCCACCATTTCACCCAATAATCGCAGTGTTCTAGTATAGCCAATGTTGTATGCTTGACAGGTTTCAATAACTAGCCCGTCATCACTTGCACAAATCAACAATTGATGACGGGCGATCGCTATTGTAGACCTATCTGCAACGCTCAGAAGTGGTGTTTTCTCACCAAATTCTAGAAAACTGGCAAAAACTTCTTCTGTGGAAATGTTTAGAGGTGTTAAGTATTGGTGAGCAACTTGGCGAGTAGACATTTCCAGTTGGTCTGAGTCTAAAAGTTCCTGAGCAATGTACAACGGGCTATACTGCTGTTGCAGCCATCCCCACTCCTTTAGGTAGCAAAAATCAATGAGTGCAGTAGCGTCAAGAATGGTACCATTAAGCGATCGCATAAACCTGATTCTCTTGACGACGCACCCGTAGTTTTTCCACAGTTAAATTGAGCAGTTCTGCTGCTTTGGTTTCCGAAATTTTGCCCATTTTCAAACATTGCCAAATTAGACATTCATAACGTTCATTTTCTGGGTATTCTTCTATTCCAATGGCTGGTGGTAACTCCATTGAGTTTTGCAAAGATTCACCATGATGTTGCTTTTGATAAATTGCGCAAATTTTAGCTTTTTCTTGAGCAAAGTCAATGATTCCCATCGCTGCTAAACGATGCAAAATAACTAAATAACTTACCCGAAAATGCCGTTTGAGTTTGACAACATCTTGGGTGAGCGTGTACATCCGCTCAAATTCAGCTTGAGGTATAAGTAAGTGACTGGCAAAATAATCAGCTACCTTTTCCCGTGCCTTTTCTTCTGTTTTGCTTCCTGAATCAACTAAGGTATCTTGGTATTCTACGCGGTGAAATATGAGGTGCCCAATTTCATGAGCAAGGGTAAACAATTGACGTTCAATAGTGATGTTGTGGGTGTTGACTAAGACAAATGCGCCTTCAATATCACTGCAAGCACTCACACCAAAGAAACCTTTGATGGGAATGGGTTGACGTATAACTTTTAAACCGATTTCTTCTACAGATTCAAATAAGTTGGCAATGGGGGCTTCACCCAAGCCGAGACGATGACGAAATAAAGCAGCTATTCCCTGAATGCGCTTTTCGTTCCCTTCTACTTGGTGACAAGGTGTACTTTCTGGGGTGTAAGTAGGTAAGCCAACGGCTTGTTCTAGGGCGTGATAAGTTTGCAGGATTCGTAACACCTGGGCTGCAAACTGGGGGTTTTTGTCAAAAGAGCCATGGGCGCGGAACCGGAAGTTAAGCAGTCGTCCACTTGGATGGCGTAGCAGATCATCAAGTGTCACCCCCAAAACACGGGCCAGGGCTGAGAGGATTTTGCTGTCTGGTAAGGTTTTGGCGTTTTCGTAGTTGTTGATGCTCTGACGAGTTACAGAGGCTTGTTCTGCAAGTTGCTCTTGAGACAAGCCTAGACTTTTGCGATAGCGGAGGATGTTAGCAGCAATGATTTCTTTCATGGCTGGTTTTTAACAGCGTTCTCTGTTAGGCTCAGGGAATATGTCAAAACTCTTAAGTGTACTTTCTCTAATTATAATGGAAAAATGTAAAAGCGATTTTACATAAATTTGAAGTGCATCATTATTAATAATGACAACAGATATTTTCAATACCATACTTAGCAGTAATCTGTTGTCAAAAATCCCTTACCATCCTCACAGGTCAACTGCTGGTTGAATCTTGGGAAGCACCGCAATGATGACAATGTGGTAAATATTTATAGGTCAAATTGTGGCAATTGGGACATTCAACATATTGATAATAACCACAATGGGGACAGTAGGCATCATGATTGCGGATTTTTTTCGCACAGTTAATACAGCGTGATTCCTGGACTCTCCTGACTGCTTGGGCTTTGGTATTCAAAATAACTCTTTGAAAAAGCTGGATAATGCCAAAACCTACCACTGGAATTAACAATATGTAAACATAACTAATCAGGAATAGCAAACCGCCAAGTATTCTGCTGACGATATTAAATATAAATTGAAATAATACCCCAACTTGCAGAAATTCAAAGACTTTGAGAATTAGGGGTATAAAAAATATTACCAGCAAATGCCAACTAATTAAAGATATTAACCCATATTCTCGGCGTTGAGAAAAGTTATGAACGGAAAGAGCGATTAAAATTAGCGGGACAAGGAATAAAGATTGTAAAATAAGTTGAATACTGGGATACCAAAACAAAGCCCGCTGATAATTTTTTTCTACTTGTGTAAAATTACTATCTTCCCTGATAAATTCTAAAAATTTAACGCTTTCTGGTTTGGTCACAAGTTGATTTTTTAACTCTTTAATTTCTGCTTCTATGGTAGAAATTCGCTGGTTATTTGTGTCTAAAGTTTGTTTAGCTTTAGCTGCATCTACTAAGTTAATTGACTGCTCCCTGGGGAGTTCGGCGATTTTTTCTAAAAGTGTGGTGGGATATTCAGCCCGAATCTGGCGATTAGTTTCTGCTAATTGATTTACCCTGGCTTGTTGCTGTTGAACATTTTTAATAATTTTCTGGTTTTGAGGGTTGTTAATTTTGTCTTGATATCTGCTATATTCTAAACAAATTGGAGAGACTTTACCTAGATTTCTCTGTTCTACTTCTTGGTAAATTCGCTCTTGGCTGGGCTGATTAGGAGTTTGGGATAATGAATTGTTGATGATATTAAAGTCTTTATCTACATTGTCTTGGTTTGTGTAGTCTTGCCATGGTGAATAACAGGGATAAGCCTGGTATGGGGTGATATACCATGTACTAATATCACTCAATCCTGTAAAGACGTTGATCAATATAAAAATATCAATCACTATAATCACTACTAAACTGACTTTATTTAGTGGTTGATTGTTGATTTTTCTAGACTTACCCCAAAACTGGCGAATTTTATTCAGCATATGGCGGTTGAATATATTAATTGATTTTTTATACTATCACCCCAGTATTGAAAAGGTGATATTATGGTAATTTTTGTTACATTTTTTAATGTATAATCTTGCCAGGATAGGTTAGGATAGGGAGTTTATGCAAACATGGCTGATTAGTTTTCAGATTGTTTCTATGGTAATGTGAGTTTACCCGTGATTTATATTGGTTAAATTATTAGTTAAAATTTGGCGAATTTATGAAGAAATTCATCAGACGTATTTTGATGTTGACCAGGGATGAAAATTTCATGCACGTGATTGAAAACCTGGAGGTGATAGTATCTAAAATTCTATCTATCTTGATGGTATTAGTGATTTTGGTGGCTATCCTAGATTTAGGAGTTTTTATAATTAAGGAAGTGTTAACTATACCCTACGGTCATATTAATAGTAAATTATTTCAGGTGTTTGGTCTATTTTTAAATATATTAATTGCTTTAGAAATATTAGAAAATATTACAGCTTATTTGAGAAGACACGTTTTTCAAGTAGAGTTAGTTATTGTCACCTCCTTAATTGCTGTATCGAGAAAAATTATTATTTTAGATTTAGATAAGGTGCGAGGACTTGAGATCATTGGTCTAAGTTTAGCCATTCTGGCCTTATCTCTGAGCTATTTAATTATTCGTTTTAGTAATTCGCGCAGAACTTAAGATCATGGGACATCTGCTAGTGTGAGGTTATACAGAAGTTTTATTAGTATATTCGGATACTTATACAAGGAAGTAAATTAAATATTAGCTAAATATTAAATAAATATTAAATTATTATATAGCCTTTTTCAGGCTAATGAAGTACACATCAATTGCCTATTCCCTGTTCCCTATTCCCTATTCCCTGTTCCCTGTTCCCTGAAACTAAACAATTTTCTACCTCACGAGCATGGGAAATACTATATAGTGATCAAAAACTATGGTGAGTTTTTCTGCCGTTGTTGTCCCACGAGCAGTTTTAGCCATGAATGAGAATATGTACTTATTGATGATCAGGCTGGAAGATGACAAATTCTACATACTTCTTAATAAATTAACAGAGTAAACGCAAAACGTTTTAATCTAAAGCTAACTGGGTTAATTTACTGGCAGTTTTGCAGGGGGTAGTTATAACGCATAATCACGCCTATGTGTCAAGCCTCAAAACAACCCAGACTTAACACATAAAAATAATTATCATGGGAGTTTTACAAATTCAATGAGTGTTAAGGCAAGTGGTGGAAGCTCAGTTGCGCGTCCGCAACTGTATCAAACTCTGACTGTATCAACAATTTCCCAAGCGGAACAACAGGACCGCTTTTTAGGGAGGGGGGAACTCAGCGAACTGGCTAGCTATTTTGCCTCGGGTGCGAAACGTTTAGCAATTGCCCAGACGCTGACAGAAAATTCTGAGATTATCGTATCTAGGGCTGCTAACCGCATTTTTGTGGGTGGTTCCCCCATGGCGTTCTTAGAAAAGCCCAAAGAACCAGAACCAGCTATGGCGATCGCTGGGGAGATGTCCCAGACAAGTGTTACCGAAGGGATGAAATTAGGGACTGTCACCTACGTTGAAAGTCGTGGCGGGTTCCTAGAAAATCTCCGTTCTATCTTTAACTCTTCTGCTGGGGGTCCAACACCTCCGGGTTTTAGACCGATCAATGTCGCCCGTTATGGTCCGAGCAACATGGCTAAGAGCTTGCGGGATTTATCCTGGTTCTTGCGCTATGCTACCTACGCGATCGTCGCTGGTGACCCCAATATCATCGTGGTGAATACACGGGGTTTGCGGGAAATCATCGAAAATGCTTGCTCTACTGACGCGACCATTGTAGCTTTGCAGGAAATTAAATCAGCGTCCCTGTCTTATTTCCGCAAAGATGCTGAGGCTACAGAAATTGTGTCTCAATACATGGATGTATTGCTGACAGAGTTCAAAGCACCTACACCTTCTAACAAACTGCGTCAACGTCCTTCAGCAGACCAACAAGGTTTACAGCTACCACAGATTTACTCTGTAGCAGCAGAAAGAAGACCTAAGTTTGCTATGAAGCCCGGTTTATCAGCTAGTGAGAAAATTGAGGTCGTCAAAGCAGCCTATCGGCAAATTTTCGAGCGTGATATTACCCGCGCTTATAGCTTGTCAATCTCTGATTTAGAATCTAAGGTGAAGAATGGCGATATCTCCATGAAGGAGTTTGTCCGCCGTCTCGCTAAATCTCCCCTTTACCAAAAACAGTTTTACCAGCCTTTTATTAACAGCCGTGTGATTGAATTAGCCTTCCGTCACATTTTAGGACGGGGGCCAAGTAGCCGGGAAGAGGTACAAAAATACTTTGGAATTATTTCTAATGGTGGTCTACCAGCTTTAGTAGATGCTTTGGTAGATTCTCAGGAATACGGCGATTACTTTGGGGAGGAAACAGTACCCTACTTGCGTGGTCTGGGTCAAGAAGCGCAAGAATGTCGTAACTGGGGACCCCAGCAAGACCTGTTTAAATACAGTGCGCCTTTCCGCAAAGTACCTCAGTTTATTACTACCTTTGCAGCTTACGAACAGCCACTACCAGACCAACATCCTTATGGTTCTGGTAATGACCCATTGGAAATTCAATTTGGGGCAATTTTCCCGAAAGAAACCCGCAATCCTAGCAGTAGTCCTGCTCCTTTTGGGAAGGATACCCGCCGCATTTTGATTCACCAAGGGCCTGGTATTAATAACCAATTAAGTAATCCTCAAGCGCGGGGTGAAGCTCCCGGAAGTTTGGGGCGCAAGGTGTTTAAACTAGACCAAATCCCTGCAACTCTCAGCAGAAAGGGCGGACAGGGTGTGAGTGTCAAGTTCTCGGAAAGCTCTACCCAAGCAGTGATTAAAGCTACTTACCTGCAAGTTTTTGGCCGTGATGTTTATGAGGGTCAACGGCTGAAGGTGGCAGAAATTAAGCTGGAAAATGGCGAAATTTCTCTGCGAGAGTTTGTGCGGATGTTGGCGAAGTCGGATTTATTCCGCAAGATGTACTGGACATCTCTGTATGTTTGTAAATCCATTGAGTACATCCATCGCCGCTTGTTGGGTCGTCCGACTTATGGTCGTCAAGAGAATAACAAGTATTTTGACATTGCTGCTAAGAAGGGCTTCTACGCTGTGGTAGATGCTATCTTGGATACTCAAGAGTACAGCGAGGCCTTTGGTGAGGATACAGTACCCTATGAACGCTATTTAACTCCTGCGGGTGTGTCTTTACGTCAGCTGCGGGTTGGTAGTATTCGTGAGGATGTGGGTACTGGGAAAGTTGAGAAGGTGGAAACACCACGGTTTGTGGAACTGGGTACAGTTAAGGAAAACCGCACAGAACCAGATATCCAATTCCGCATTAATCAAGGTGTCACTAAGAAGCGCGAACAAACCAAAATCTTTAAGTTGGTAGCAAATACCATTAATAAGGTGGCGGTGCAAACTGTGATTAGTGCTGCTTATCGCCAAATTTTTGAACGGGATGTTGCACCTTACATCGTCAAGAATGAGTTTACAGCTTTGGAAAGTAAGCTGGGCAATGGCGAAATTAGTGTGAAGGAATTTATTACAGGTCTGGGTTACTCTAACCTGTATCTCAAGGAGTTCTATACTCCCTATCCCAACACCAAGGTAATTGAGTTGGGTACTAAGCATTTCTTGGGACGTGCGCCAATAGACCAGGCAGAAATCCGTAAGTATAACCAGATTCTGGCTACAAAAGGGATTCGCGCCTTTATTAATGCCATGGTAGAAAGTGTGGAATATAGCCAGGCTTTCGGTGAAGATACGGTTCCTTACCGTCGCTTCCCAACTCTCCCAGCGGCTAATTTCCCCAATACTCAAAAGCTTTACAATCAGCTGACTAAGCAAAATAATGATTTGGTTGTACCTAGCTTTGAGACAGTTAAGCCGCGGATAGCATCGGTAAATACCCCCATTTTGGCTAAGGCGATCGCAGATTTGGCAGCCAAAGCCAAGCAAATGGATAAAACTAAGCCGTTATTCATTGAGTTGGGTCGTTCTTTCAATGACGGACGCGGTCAGTCTGTGGAAGTGGGTGTAGGTACAAGTCGCCGCAAACCTGCACGGATTCACCGCATGACTGTAGATGGGAACCCAGGGGAGAAACAGCTAGTAATTGATGCGGCTTACTGTCAAGTGTTGGATGTATTTAGCGGTCAAGTTCCCCAAGACTACCGCCGTTCTAACTTAGACAGCAAACTGCGCAATGGGGAAATCTCTGTGCGGGAGTTTGTCCGGGAACTGGCTAGTTCAGAAATCTACCGCAAGCGCTTCTATACCCCTTATCCTAATACCAAGGTGATTGAGTTCCTGTTCCGTCACTTATTGGGACGCGCACCAGCTACCCAGGGGGAAATCCGCCAATATAACAAGTTGCTGGCTGATAGTGGCTTAAGAGCGGCTGTAGAAGCAATTGTAGATAGTGCTGAATATGCTCGCTATTTCGGTGAAGATGTAGTACCTTATCAGCGCTACCCATCACTACCTGCGGGTAACTACCTTGGTAGTGTGCAAGCGGCGGCTGATTTGGTGAAACAATCTTGGTCTAGTTTATCTCCTGCGGTCTTGACAGGCAGACCTAGCGATCGCTAATTATCTAATTATGAGGAGGGAGCCGGGAGATGATAGTTAATTTTCCCCACTTTCCTCCTCATATCCTTGTATAATCAAGCTTTCCGGCAAAAATCACTGTTAAAACTAAAAATTAATATTACAAAGTATTAACAAGAGTGATAAATGGTGAACAGAATGCCGGAAAATGTTTTGCGGAAGGTAGTTGATTTCTAGGCAGGTTCACAGTGCTATGGCATTGTTGAATCAAAAACAACCAAAAAACTCAGCTACTGCCAAACTGAAAATCGTACCAGTTTAATTACATTCTGGTTTCATTAGTACTGGAGGAATCCATTAATGAGTATCGTCACGAAGTCCATCGTGAATGCTGATGCAGAAGCCCGCTATCTTAGCCCCGGCGAACTGGATAGAATCAAGAGCTTTGTTTCCGGTGGCGAACGTCGCCTCCGCATCGCTCAAATTTTGACCGACAACCGCGAGCGCATTGTGAAGCAAGCTGGTGACCAGTTGTTCCAAAAGCGCCCTGATGTTGTATCTCCCGGTGGTAACGCTTACGGTCAAGAAATGACAGCTACCTGTCTGCGTGACTTAGACTACTACCTGCGCCTGGTAACCTACGGAATCGTTTCCGGTGATGTTACCCCCATCGAAGAAATCGGTGTTGTAGGTGTACGGGAAATGTACAAATCCCTAGGTACTCCTATTGACGCTGTAGCTGGTGGCGTTAACGCTATGAAGAATGTTGCTGCTACTTTGCTGTCTGCTGAAGACGCTGGTGAAGCTGGCGCTTACTTCGACTACCTCGTCGGTGCGATGCAGTAAGCTGAAGCGATCATTACTTCTGCTGAAACGTAAGTGTTGCAATACGATTGGAAATAAGGAAATAACAACATGCAAGACGCAATTACCTCTGTCATTAACGCTTCAGACGTTCAAGGTAAATACTTGGACACTGCAGCTCTAGAAAAGCTCAAAGGCTACTTCTCCACCGGTGAACTGCGCGTCCGCGCTGCTACCACCATCAGCGCTAACGCAGCAGCGATCGTTAAAGAAGCAGTAGCTAAATCTTTGTTGTACTCTGATATCACCCGTCCCGGTGGTAATATGTACACCACCCGTCGCTATGCTGCTTGTATCCGCGATTTGGACTACTACCTACGTTATGCTACCTACGCAATGCTAGCTGGCGATCCTTCCATCCTCGATGAGCGCGTATTGAATGGCTTGAAAGAAACCTACAACTCCTTGGGTGTACCCGTAGGTGCTACAGTACAAGCTATCCAAGCCATCAAAGAAGTAACCGCTAGCTTAGTAGGACCCGACGCTGGTAAAGAAATGGGCGTTTACTTAGACTACATCTCCTCTGGCTTGAGCTAAAAGGCGATCGCACTTAAAAATATTAAGTGCAATTATTTGGGTCTGGGAATTAATTATGAGTACTAGAACGTTCTACCGCTTGTAGCGTGAATGAGTGTTAGCGGTCTGGTATTGATAGTTAGTTTCCAGACTTGGAGTGATTGATTTAAATGTTTTGATAGGATAAACACTCCCATTTTTTTTCACATAAAAAACTTTTCACAATCACCATAGGAGACTATAAGATATGGCGCGTATGTTTAAAGTTACTGCTTGTGTTCCTAGTCAAACTCGCATTCGTACTCAAAGAGAGTTACAAAATACTTACTTTACTAAGCTAGTTCCTTACGAAAACTGGTTCCGCGAACAGCAACGCATTCAAAAAATGGGTGGCAAAATTGTTAAAGTAGAACTAGCAACCGGTAAGCAAGGTACTAATGCTGGGTTGATGTAATTAATACCAAGAGGACATTATTCTAGGGAGTTGTCAAGAGGTCGAGATAGACCTCTTTTTTTTTACCACATCAGGGAACAGGTAACAGGTAACAGGTAACTTGGGGTGTACTTGATTAGATACACAACTTTGCCTGCGATCGGCAAAAATTTGAGTTATAAAAGTGGACAACTACCAAGTTTATGTCTAACTTTTAATTTAATTCATCGTGAATCTACGTCACCTGATTCCCATTTTTGATAGTTCTGTCTCCACCTGGGCCTTAGAAGCCAGGTTAATACGCTCCATCACATTTATCTGGCTATTTGTGGGATTAATTATCCTATTTTCAGCCTCCTATCCCGTTGCTGAAATGCGCCTAGGAGACGGACTATACTACTTTAAGCGGCAATTAGCCTGGATTTTCTTTGCCCTGATTGTATTTAACATCATTGTGAATCTCCCCATCCGCAAAATGTTGGGAAATTCTCATTGGTTTATCGCCCTGTTTCTGCTGTTAATCTTCGGGACATTGATACCGGGAGTCGGTAAAAAAGCCTTTGATGCAGCGCGTTGGATAGCTATCGGCCCTATTCCCTTACAACCATCAGAATTAATTAAACCCTTCTTAGTGCTGCAAAGTGCGCGACTATTTGGACAGTGGGAAAAGTTGAGTTGGTCAATACGCTTAAGTTGGTTAGGTGTTTTTTGTCTAGTGCTTTTAGGTATCCTCGCCCAGCCTAACTTAAGTACAGCAGCACTTTGTGGTATGACTGTTTGGTTAATTGCTTTAGCGGGGGGACTACCTTACAAATATTTAGGGGGAACAGCAGCTGGTGGAATACTATTAGCCCTGATGAGTATCAGCATCAAAGAGTATCAGCGCCGCCGTGTGATGTCATTCCTCAACCCTTGGGCTGATGCTACAGGTGATGGTTACCAACTAGTACAAAGTTTGCTAGCTATAGGTTCTGGTCAAACATCGGGGGTGGGGTTTGGACTTTCTCAGCAAAAGCTATTTTATTTACCCATCCAGGACACTGATTTTATTTTCTCCATCTTTGCTGAAGAATTTGGCTTTGTTGGTAGTATGGCACTGTTGCTGCTGTTAGGTTTATTCGCCACCCTAGGATTAATTGTGGCATTAAAGGCCAAGAATATCATTAACCGACTGGTAGCCATTGGCATTACAATTGTAATTATCGGACAATCATTACTACATATTGGCGTAGCCACAGGTGTATTACCCACCACAGGCTTACCCCTCCCCATGTTTAGCTATGGTGGTAATTCTATTATTTCCAGCCTCATAGGTATAGCTTTACTGATTCGGGTAGCCCGTGAGAGTAGTGAAGCAGATGTAGTACCACTGCGTAAACCCCAACCTGGAAAATCTCGCCAGCGTCGGACGTTGCAGAAGAAGTGAACTACTTAAATTCGTAGTCCCATAATCATTAAATCCCGTTCTATACCATCAAGTTCTGCAACTTGGGGCAAATATCCCCATTGTTTGAACCCAAATTTACTAAACAGGTTCAAACTAGGTTGATTATGGGCAAAAATGAACCCTAAAAGCGTTTTTAGTCCTAAGTTTGGACTTTCTTTAATGGCTCGGTCTAGGAGTTGTCCTCCTAAACCACATCTATGCACAGAAGGGGAAAGATAAATACTAATTTCGGCTGTGGAATCATAAGCCGGTCGTCCATAAAATGATTTAAAACTCAGCCACCCCACAACTATCCCTTCTACTTCTATCACCCAAATTGGTCTGCGTAAACATCGCCCTCGAAACCAAGCTAGGCGACTTTCCACAGAAACTGGTTCTAAATCAGCTGTTGCTGTGCGGCTGGGAATTGCTGCATTATAAATTGCTACTATTGCGGGTAAATCATTGATATTCGCATGGCGGATGGTCATGGTTACTTTGAGAGGATGTTTGATAGGTTTTCCACTGTTTAACTCGTTCCTTTAATTTAGCTGTTGGTATTTGTACAAAAGATTGAGTTGTTTTACCCAACTTTGCTTCTTGTCTCTGTCCTTGATTCCACCCAAAAACAACTGTACCAATTTTGTATTTAATGCAGTAGTCAACAACTAATCTAGCTGCTTTATTTACAGCATCTCTCACTTGTCGGTTACGCTTTTCTGTGATGTGGGCTAGTTCTTCATCCCAGTATCCTTGTGGTTTACCTTCCTTTAAGGTAGCAACACGTTTGTTATACCATTGGTTAAGAGATTTAATTTTGCGTCCATCAACAATAAAACTAGTTCCAGCATTAGAAACACAGCTTAACCAGTTGTTGATGCCGGGGTCAATAGCTAGAGCATACTGAGGATTAAAATTAATTTTTGGTGATGACTTTTGCTCATAGACAAATTCAGCATAAAAGCATCGGTTTCTTGGTAGTATTCTTAATTCCTTAATATCTGCAAACTTCAGGTTTGAAGGCATTGGCAGCAAGAAACTATCAAGTTTAAACCAACGTTTAACAGTACTACCCAGCGGTATTTTTATATGATCACCAACAAGCTTCAATGCTTGCTTTGGGTAGGTCACAAGTGAATACCCTGCACCTTTACGATATTTCGGCAGCTTGGGCTTAAAATGCAATTCACCTTTGCTGTACTTCTTATCTAATTCTTTAAAAGACTTAAATGATTCTGCTACAGACCTCAAAATTTGTTGTGCTGCTTGAGAGTGCAAAACTTGATAATGTTTATTGGTCTTATAATTAAACTAAGCCGGTCAGTCACCTGACCGACTCGTCTTCAGAACCGTACGTGAGACTTTCACCTCATACGGCTCCTCAGTGATATGGTTCTTGTCATGAATACCTGTAAGACTTCCATCGCTGGTTGTCTTCTTGTCGTGGCAATGTCTGTGTAATAGTTGTAGGTTTTTGTATTCATCTTTTCCACCTTTAGATAAGGGTAAGATGTGGTCAACTTCCATTACATCACCTTCCCTAAAGTAATGCCCACATTCTGGACATTTACCCTTTTGCCTTTTAAGTAGTGTCGCTATTCTTTTATTGGCTTCGGGATGGTTTGCCATTCTTGAACTCCAATATACCCAATTACCATCGAATGGTGAGGCATTTCCTTTAACCTTAACATGACGTACAATAGGAGTTTCTGGGTGTTTGTGTAGTTTGATGAACTTATCGTCCTTCTTAACTGCAAATTCCCAGTTATTTTCACCGATTGTATGCCAGTATTTAGGTGATGATGGTTTTAAATCCTAATATCTCTTTGTTAGTACTTAATCCTGAGTTGTATTTACCAACTGGGTGTTGTCTAACGCGGAGAAGAAATAAACTTTATTTATATGCTGCTCAAAAAGATAAAACTATCACTGCTTTGATTGAAGATTGGATTGATAACCTAAAACTCGAAGGGGACACAGCAGGCTGAAGCCTGATGTGTCGCGTTTCATCCCCTGTCTAAAGCACGAAGTACGCAACTGCGTTGCTGCTTCTCAGGGGCTTTCACGCTCCCGCCAAGTTCCGGTAAGGTTCCGTTACGGTGCGGGCGCGTAGCGCCCGCAAACTTGAGGCGATCTGCTTGCAGCAGCGCTTCGCTATCCCATGATTCATACTTGGATTCAGCAACGCCAAATAAACTATATAATATTTGCAGAAATTACTCCCCCTGCAACAGTCTTTAATAATTTGCACTCATTAAGTAGCGAGGAATGCCATGACAAATTCGGAGTCTCTGCTTTCCAATTATCAAGCATTGGTGCAAAATCATGCCAGCCAATTTGACCCAGAGATTGCATCTCTACAACAACTAGTACAGGCACGAATGCAAGAAATTCGTCATTCTGAACAAGTACTTTTGGAAGCACAGGTAATAGAACTGAAACGCATCACTGATGCCCTGGCTACAGATGCTCGTTGTTGCCTACCAACACCGGAATTGAAGGCATTTGTGCAGGAGTTGAAACAGAACAAAAGCAATAACTGGTACACTCGGCAATCTGAAACTATCATCCCAGAAGACCCAACTACCTGGTTATTGGCAACACTTGAACTACCAATAGGTATAAGCAATTATCAAACTCTGGAAGACCCTGACGCCTATGATGACGAACGCACCCATATCTTGTACAGCTATTCTCTGTCTTTAAAGTTAGGCGATACGGAATATCGCATTGAAGTGCCTTACAAACGTATCTACAACCTCAATGAATCCACAGAGTCTTCTTTGAAAGAACAAATTGACTACTATATCTCAGGTGATGTGGAGGGTTTGTTGAGAGAGATAAATTATCCAGAAGCCGAAACAAACCAGTTGGCTCAGGAATTAAGCATCTTGGTGGGGTATGTCACAAAACTGTTTGCCCTTAAGCCCAGAACAGCAAGCTTTGAATATATATCAACACAGCAGTAATCTCCTATTACCTCATTCCCTGATCAAATTGAATTTGTACACTCTCTTATGAGTGGAAGGCACGCCCGTGGACAAAAAGTAGCCGTCTACCTTGGTGGAAGCTGGAAATAAATAATAATTGTATAAGTTTTATGGAGCAAGACTGTGATGGAGTTATATCTGAGTTTGTCTGCTTATGGCGGAGTGCCAACCCGTGAAGCTTTGACGGTGTTTTGCCAAGCAGGTATTCGCCATGTTGAACTGGCAATCGGACCTCGACCTGATGCTGATGCAGTGCAGGCAATTCAAGATTTTCAGCAACAAGGAATGGTCTATCGATCGCACCATGCCTTCGTTTGGGGGGAGCGCCACCAAACCTTCAATCTAGCGCAACCCCAAGACTGGAAATATTTCCAGCGCATGACAGACTGGTTAGCTGATTTAGATATTACAGCTTACTCTGTGCATGGAGGACATTTCCCCATCGGCACAGAACGCGCCCAAGCTTATGCTAACTTTCTCGAAAACGTCCATCACCTCCACCAACTTTGCCAAACGCGGGGGATTGTTCTTGGTGTGGAAACCATGTATCCAACCTTACCCACTAGCGGTAAGCAGTACCTTTTAGACAATGCTTGGGAAGTTGCCGAGTTTTGTCACGATGCCCCCCAAATTAAAATAGTTGTTGACTTAGCACACCTCAACATCTGGCAACACGACAGCTTACCAGCAAAGCTGCAATGGTTGAAACTGCCATCAGAGCGACTTTTGGAGATTCATATCTCTGACAATGATGGGCGGCAGGACATCCATTCTCCGATTACACCTCATACTTGGTGGGTATCGCAGATTACTCAATTTCCACACGGAGTTCCCATTGTGCTAGAGAGCCGATTGAATCGGTTACCTGTCTCGGTGGTGCGGCAAGAGTACATACACGTGCAGCGCCTTGTCGCTAACATCGGATTGTTGCCCTGATTAGATTCGCTTAACATTTTTGCCTTCTCACTCACCTGAATTGCAATCCGCACAGACGTTTTGACACTCCCCACGGCTAGAAGCCGGGGGATTCTTGCTTCACGGGGATTCCAATGAATTTACCCGCGCTAACGCGCCGCTCCGCTAACTGCAAGCATCTTGACCGTGTGCCCCACGGCTGCAAGTTTGCGGCTAAATGGTTGTTTTACTCGCTTTGACGATTATATCACTGTGGCTAAAGCCAGTCAATCGTTCTAATGCGACTAAAGTCGCTAGCGCACTACACCCCCATAGTTAGAAACCAGGGGCACTGTGCGCGTTTTCTGGTAGACCTAAGAACGAGCTAATAAGGGAGCGGATGCTAGTAAGGTTTGAGTGTAGGGATGTTGAGGATTGGTAAATATTTCCTTTGTACTACCCAGTTCTACAATTTTACCACTATGCATAACGGCAATGCGATGGCACAAAAACCGCGCTAACCACAAATCATGAGTAATAAACAAATAGGTTAATTTAAATTCTGCCTTTAATTCTAACATCAAATCCAGCACTTGAGACTGTACACTAGCATCTAACATACTCACAGGTTCATCACAGATTAACAGTTGGGGACGAGTAATTAAAGCTCTAGCGATCGCGACTCGTTGCTGTTGTCCCCCGGATAAATCTGATGGATAACGTTGATAATAAAGTTCTGGCGGTGTTAATCCCACTTTTTCCAGCATCCATAACACTTGTGATTTTGCTTTTTGTGCATCAGCTAGCTGATGGATAAATAAGGGGTCAGCGATGCTTTGTCCCACTGTCATTACAGGATTCAGACAAGCATGGGGGTCTTGAAAAATCATCTGCATTTGTCGCCGTGAAACCCGCATTTTCCTGCGTGATAAACGCCTTAAATCCTGTCCTAAAAATTCCACCTTCCCAGATGTGGGACGAATCAGCTGTAAGATTGTCCGGGATAGTGTACTTTTACCACAACCTGATTCCCCAACTAAACCGAAAATCTCCCCAGGATACAGTTCTAAGTTAACCCCATCTACGGCTTTAATTGTTTCCCTTGGTTTGTTGAATAATCTTTGAATAAAATTCGGTTCTATAGTATAGTGCTGCTTCAGTTGTGTAATCTGCAAGATTGGTGATGGCGAAGCTTCCCCACTTGCTGGTACAGAAGCCATAGTTTCTGTATCTATACTTTGAATATGTAAAGCTGCTTGGAATAGCGATCGCGTGTATTCATGTTGGGGTTGTCTCAATATAGTTTCCGTCGCCCCCATTTCCACCATTTTACCTTGATACATTACACCCAAGCGATGGCAATACTCCGCCACCAGAGCCAAATCGTGAGAAATCAGCAACAAGGCCATATTTTCCTGAGTGCATAGACGGGTTAATTCTTGGAGAATCTGGGCTGAGACGGTAACATCTAAACTAGTGGTGGGTTCATCAGCGATAATCAACTTGGGATTGAGCAGTAAAGCCAAAGCAATGGCTACCCGTTGACGCATTCCACCGCTAAACTCATGGGGGTACTGATCCCAACGACTTCCAGGAATTTTGACTTTTTCTAAAGTGGCGATCGCTCGTGCTTTGGCTTCCCTAGGTGATAATTTTGGTAAATGGGCTTGTAGGGTTTCCATGCAATGATCACCAATGGTCATTAATGGGTCAAGGCGTGTCATGGGATCTTGAAAAATCAAAGCCAGGGACTCACCCCGAAATTTCCGCAATTCATTAGGCATTAAATTAAACACTGATTTGCCCTGAAATCTCACCTGGCCTTGAATAGGACTATCCGGGGGTAACAAGCCCATTGCAGCCCTTCCCAGAGTCGATTTACCACACCCAGACTCACCCACCAAACCCATTCTTTCCCCTGATTGTAAGGTGAAAGATACATCATCAACTGCCCAATTTACTGGCTCCTCATTACTTTGAGGATAAGCCACACGGAGATTTTCAATGGTAAATAAAGCTTCGCTCATTTAATTTGTGTTATCAGGATGTTTTTGAAACTCACCCCTATACCTTCTGGGAAATTCCTGGTTGGGGAAATTGTTACCAAAATAACTGTCAATTTTCCCACAAATATGAGATCATGTCAGGAGTAGAGCAAAAGGTAAAGAATTGTTATGTTTCCCCCTCTGGTGGTTGCACAATAGCCTCACAGTATTGCATGAGAGTATGCAAGCGATCGCGAATCAACTTCAGTCTCTCATTAGTCGTGGATGCTTGCCGTGCTCCTTGGAGGAACATGACATCAATTTCCAACAGGCGCAACTGCTTACTGATCTCCGTCTGATATGACTGTACCCGGTAACCGCCATCAGGTAAAGGTATAATCTCCTGGCGAAACACCTGCTGTAACAAAGCCACACCCTTTCGCAGTTGGGTTACATTCACCGGGGTGACACAGCTATCAGAGCGTATTTGCTCTAGCAAAGTTGCGAGTGTCTGATATTTCTCAAGATTTAGAGACATTCAATGCTATTTAAGATAGTATTAGTTTCAATAAATTATCTTTTAAAATAAACTTTCTCAACTTCTGATGACAAACTGCAGTGCCTCAACTCATGCTTTGAGGTTTTGCCATAATATAGATTTATGATTCCTGTATGGATAATTACCACAGGCAACTAGAAAATCATCCTCATTTTTCTTCTGAACTGTTGCAGATAGGATTTTCCGTCCCTCCTGCTACCCATAATCTTCATCCAGTGACTTGTCTACTGATCACGTTTAATCCCTAATTGTATGAGCAGCACACTTGTAAATTCCACAACTGAACTCCCCCTTCCGGAATGGCTTGACAAATGTTTACGAGAGTCATCAGCATATAGGGGTGATCCCGAAGAACACCAAAAGTATAGTGATGAAGTTTTGATTGGTAAGGCCTTTGAATTTGCCTATCAACTCCATGAGGGTCAATACCGCAAATCGGGAGAACTATATATTAGTCACCCCGTGGCCGTAGCCGGATTACTGCGAGATTTAGGTGGCAGTGCTGCCATGATAGCAGCTGGATTTCTTCATGATGTAGTGGAGGATACAGATGTCACAAGTGAAGACATAGAAAAACACTTTGGAGCAGAAGTCCGCCAATTAGTAGAAGGTGTCACCAAGCTTTCTAAAATAAACTTCACCAGCAAAACCGAAAGCCAAGCGGAAAACTTCCGGCGGATGTTTGTAGCTATGGCTAAGGATATTCGGGTAATTGTGGTGAAACTGGCGGACCGTTTGCATAATATGCGAACTTTACAATATATGTCAGAGTCTAGTCGTCTGCGCACCGCCCAAGAAACTAGAGATATTTTTGCTCCCTTAGCAAATCGCCTGGGGATGTGGCACATCAAATGGGAACTGGAAGATTTATCCTTTAAATACCTGGAACCAGAAGCCTTTCGGCAAATGCAGGATCATGTTTCCGAAAAACGGACGGCGCGGGAAGAAAAACTGGCTAAAGCTACAGAAATACTGCGGGAGCGTTTGGAGCAAGCCGGTATTAAATGTCATGATATCAGTGGTCGTCCTAAGCACCTGTATAGCATTTATCAGAAAATGCAAAGGCAGCAAAAAGAATTTCATGAAATTTATGATTTGGCTGCTCTGCGGATTATTGTCGAGACTAATGAGGAATGTTATCGGGCTTTGGCAGTAGTTCATGATACCTTTCGCCCTATTCCCTCTCGATTTAAAGATTACATCGGGTTGCCCAAGCCTAACCGTTACCAGTCGTTGCATACTGGAGTGATTGGCCTAACTGGCCGCCCTTTGGAAATCCAAATTCGCACTGTGGAAATGCATCATGTGGCTGAATATGGGATTGCGGCCCATTGGAAGTATAAGGAAACAGGTGGTTCTACTAGCCAAATCACCAGCGCTGATGAAAAGTTTACTTGGTTAAGACATCTGCTAGAATGGCAAAGTGATCTCAAGGACGCTCAAGAATATCTTGATAGCGTCAAAGACAATCTATTTGAAGATGATGTCTATGTCTTCACCCCTAAGGGGGATGTTATACCTTTGAGTCCAGGTGCAACCTGTATAGATTTTGCCTATCATATTCATACGGAAGTAGGTAACCACTGTGCCGGAGCTAAGGTAAATGGACGTATGGTACCTTTGTCAACTCCTTTACAAAATGGGGCTATTGTAGAAATTATTACCCAGAAGAACAGCCATCCTAGTTTGGATTGGTTGAATTTTGCCAGAACTTCAGCAGCCAAGTATCGCATTAAACAATGGTATAAGCGATCGCGCCGGGATGAAAATATGGCTCGGGGACGGGAACTATTGGAAAAGGAACTGGGTAAAACAGGTTTTGATAACTTGCTCAAATCACAAGCCATGCAAACTGTGGCGGAAAAATGTAATTATCACAGCGTCGAAGATTTACTAGCAGGTTTGGGTTACGGTGAAATTACCCTCAATTTAGTTCTCAATCGCTGGCGAGAAGTAGCTAAAGAACAACAACCTGCTAACGTTATTCCTTTATTTCCCGGTAAAGAAATACCAACCACATCAAAAATTGTCCGCGATACCCCTCCCCTGAATACCCGTCCTTGTGATTCACCCATTATTGGCGTAGAGGGATTAGTATATCATCTAGCTGGTTGTTGTACCCCCCTTCCCGGTGAAGCAATTATTGGTGTGGTCACACGGGGTAGAGGAATTTCTATCCATCGTCAAGGGTGTAGTAATCTCGAAAGTGTCGAGTTTGAGCGCTTAGTACCCGTTAGTTGGAACTGTGCTGTTGAACATATCAGTCGTCCCCAGACTTACCCGGTAAATGTGCAAATCGAAGCCCTTGACCGTGTGGGGGTCTTGAAGGATATTTTATCCCGGTTGAGTGACCAGGGAATTAATGTGCGTCATGCACAGGTGAAAACTTCTGTTGATCAACCCGCTTTGATTGATTTAGGAATAGATATACGCGATCGCCTGCAATTAGAGCAAGTGTTTACTCAAATTAAGAAAATGAGCGACATTTTAAATATCCGTCGCCTGGGTCAAATTGACGAATAGTATTTACTAGGCTGTATCAAATCAGACTATAAAACTTAGCTGGGATGACTAACATTAATAGACTGCAACATTTTTTCTCGCTTCTTGCGAGCAATTTCTTGTAAGTCAACGGTTCTATCAGTCTCATCGACAATTTCACCGGTGATGACTTCTAGTACATCTTCTAAAGTGATCACACCAGCCACATCTCCATATTCATCAACCACCACAGCCAAATGCTCTCGCGCTGCGATGAAACTCTTCATCAGAGTATCAGCTCGAATGATTTCGGGAACAAAGTGAACTTTGCGGGCTAAATTGGCAATTTTCTCCTGATTCTTACCTTCAACCATCGCTGTGAGTAAATTCTGTTTTAAAGCAAATCCAATTACCTGATCAATAGATTCATCAACTACAATAATGCGTGTATGTTGAGAAGCAATAATATCTTTTTTTGCGGCTTCAAGAGTGAGATTTCCGCGGATATAAGTTAACATAATCCGGGGTGTCATCAAGTCTGCTGCTGTGAGATCATTTAATCTAAACACCCGTTGAATCATTTCTGCTTCATCGCTTTCAATAATCCCCTCTTGTTGACCAATATTCGCCAGCAACTTAATTTCAGCCTCATTTGTGGTTGGGCGCTTTTTGGTTTTAAAAAAGGGTGCAGTGACATTTTCGATAATCCAAACCAGGGGTGTGAACACTAGAGACAGTCCCGTTACAGGTAAAGCGGTCACCATAGCGATTTGTTCACAATAGCGCTCTCCAATTGTCTTGGGAATGATTTCTGCAAACATGATAATCAAAAGGGTAAATATTCCCGAAAATATTCCCAGCCAAGTATCTCCCAAGACTTGACTAGCAATAGTACCTGTAATAATACTGCCAACAATGTTAAAAATATTGTTCATGATCACAATTGTGGCAATCGGTCGATTCATATTTTCCCGAATCGCCAACAGTGCAACAGCGGCTGGATGATTGGACTGTGCTAATTGTATGACTCTCAGGGGAGAAACAGAAAATAACGCTGTTTCTGTAGCAGAACAAAGCCCTGAACCGACAATCACAACAAATACAATTATTATTAGCTGCAACATAAAAGCGAGGGTTGCTCACCCTCCTCGATGATTTTCCGTATTCTTCCCATTATGATAATCAACAAAATTTAGAGGATACTACCCGCATCAAGTCAAAACAAATTTATCTCCATTTTACAAAATCCACAGAAACACTGCTACTCAAATCAACACTTCTGGGTTTTAAGGTATTTTGAGTCAAGATCAATAATAATAGGTTGAGATTCTGATGACACAAATATTTCCTGGAGAGGTATTCGCTAACACTGCCGATTTTGACAACGGTATTCGCCAACTCTTACCCCGCTATGATGAAATGTTGGGGGTGATTACCGAGTGTCTTCCCACTACAACTCGTCGGATTTTAGAACTAGGTTGCGGTACAGGGGAACTAACCCTGAAAATCTTCCAGCGCTGTCCCCATGCGGAAATCACTGCCTTAGATTACTCACCACGAATGTTACAATTCGCTAGGGAGAAAATCACCCATGCTGGATATCAACAGCGATGGACTGGCATACAAGCAGATTTTGGTGAATGGGCAAATCATCCGGAAAATTTTGATATAAGTAGGGAATTTGATGCCTGTGTCTCATCTTTGGCAATTCATCATCTCCATGATCACATGAAGCTGAAGTTATTTCAAAGCATTGCTGCTAGTCTTCGCCCTGGAGGTTATTTTGGTAATGCAGACCCCATATTACCAGAATCGCCGATCTTAGCAGAAGTTTATCAGGCAGCACGAGAAAGATGGGCAGCACAACCAGGAAATACTTTAAGCCAGGTGCGCGCTAGGCTTGGTAGTAGTACTCAGCAAGGATATTCTAGTCAAGACCAACTCGCTAGTTTAGAGACACATTTGCAAATGCTCACTCAATCTGGATTTAAAATAGTAGCAGTCCCTTGGAAATATTACGGTTTAGCTGTGTTTGGCGGCTGGACTTGAACCAGTTAACCGCATCCGGGTGTGGGTCTAAACCACATCCCAGGCGGTTCCTTTATAGCCATAATCAAAAATTTCTGGGTGTAAAATTTCAGCTAGAATTTCTAAACTATCTGCCAGTCTTGGTCCGGGACGATTGAAAAAAGCATTGCCATCAGCAACATAAACTCTACCACTCTGGGCGGCGTGAAGTTTTTCCCAGTCTGGTCGTTGAATAAATAATTGGGCGGCTTGACGAGTCCGATTTAAATCAAAGCCACAGGGAATAAAAATAATGATCTCTGGATTGTTTCTTAATAGTGCTTCCCAGGGTATGGAAGTAGAAGGCTGACCCGTGATGCTAAATTGTGACTTACCTCCTGCTAAGTCAACCAATTCGGGAATCCAATTCGCAGCAATCATTAACGGATCTGTCCACTCAATACAGGCTACTCTGGGTAACTCTGTTAAAGAAAGCCCCTCGAGTTTTCGCTGACAAATCGTCACACGAGCTTCTAGATTTTCCAACAGGTGAACTGAGTCTACACCAAATATATGACTTACTCGCTCAATATCTTGCCAAACATCCTTAAGAATATGCGGTTTTAAAGAAATAATTGCCGGTGATATGTGGACAAGACTAGCAACTGCTTTTTCTACATCTACCAGGGTAACTCCACATAAATCACACTGGTCTTGAGTAATAATGTGGGTGGGTTGTAATTTCTCTAAAACATCGGTTTTGATGTCATATATACTTAGGGTTTTTTGTAATAAATCGTTCAGATCATCATGAATATTACGGCTTTGCCGATGACAATTCCAGCGTGCTTGAGTACAAACCGGGCGAGTTTTGATTTCTGGAGGGTAGTCACATTCATGCGATCGCCCGACAATGTGATTAGTCAGTCCCAGTGCAGCCAAAATTTCCGTTCCCCCAGGAATTAAAGAAACAATCCTGAAACTACTATTGGCCATCGGGCTACCTCCAGAACAGCTACCATAATTTTAATTCTGGCAAACTTTAACTGTTGGGGTATCTTTCTTTAGGTGAACACCTGTTTTTTATTCATCAAACAAGATCACATAGAAACTATTTCGCGAACTAAAGAAGCTAACTTGTCAGCACTATCAGGAACTGCGAGGGATTTGGCATTTTCTGCCATCCTGGCTAACTCATGGGGCGATCGCAATAAATGTAAAACTTGAGTTTGCAATATGTGTGCTGTTAACTCCGATTGCCCAAAAGTTAAAGCCGCCCCAGCTTGAGTAAAGACCTCTGCATTATATGCTTGATGGTTTTCAGCAGCAAAGGGGTAAGGAATCAATATCGCTGGGGTTCCACATACTGCTAATTCTGTTAAACTACCTGCTCCCGCCCGACTAATGGCTAAATCTGCTCGTCTTAACAAAGCCGCCATATTGTTGTAAAATGGTAGCCTGATATATTGTGAATGTTGGAGACTATCAGCCTGGGGGTCTTGCTCACCGGTTAAATGTACCACATAAGCACCGGCATCAAACCACGCCCCAGCCGACTGGCGCACTAACTGATTCACCGCCACTGCCCCCTGACTGCCACCAAAGACTACAATTAAAGGGACACCATCAGGAATAGGTAAATCCAGTGGTTTATTTAGTCCTGGTTCTAGAAACTCAGAACGTACAGGAGTACCCACATAAACATTTTTGCAGCCAGGTAAATACTCACTGGCGGAAGCAAACCCTAAGGCCACCGCACTACACCAAGGGCCAAAAAACCGGCTAACTTTACCAGGTAAGGCATTAGATTCATGAAAAACTACAGGTAATCCCAGGGAACGGGCTGCAATCACGCTTGGAGCGGCTATATAACCCCCAGTGGTCACCACACCTTGAAAATTCCCTTGTTTGAGGATGCGTCTTACCTGCCAAATCCCCCCTATTAGTCGCCCTAAAATCCGAAGTGTGGACAAACCAAATCCTTGCTGAAACCCCTCAACTGCAATAGTATTCAATAGATACTGTGTGGGCACAAGTTGGGTTTCTAAACGATTGGAGACACCCAACCATTCAATCTCATAATCTGCTAATTTCTCAGCCAGTGCGATCGCCGGAAACAAGTGTCCACCAGTTCCACTAGCAGCTATTAATAATTTTACCGGTGCGTTTGCCATGAAAACTTTAACGTTTAACGCCTAGCATATCTGAAGATAAAACAATTTCCTGACTTTCCTACTTAAATCAGCAAACTCTTACCAGATGAATAACATTACCGCTTTATTACTGAAACCCCAACAGAAATTTCCTCATAGTATGGGGTTAATTATCACACTGCTTTTACTGAGTGTCATCAGTCACTGGCAACCGGCTGCAGCTAGGACACTACAACAGGTGCAACCTGTGGAGACTCTTGTCAACAGCGGTGAGATTTCTTTACAAGACAGACTACGCCAATGGCGAACCACCAACCGTTTCTCTCCGGTCACCTTTGAGGATTCCCCCAACCAGTTGAAAAATCTATTCGCACAACTGGATGCAGCCGCTACCCGTGGTAACATCAAAGAAGTCATGCAACTTTACAGTCCTAACTTCAGGAGTACAGATGGACTGAATTACCAATCCTTACAACAATCCTTAATAGCATTCTGGAAACGTTATCCCAGTTTGCGATACAGTACAAGGTTGCAATCTTGGCAGGTTGAAGGTAATACCATTGTCGCCGAAACAGTAACTAATATAATTGGTTTATCATCTACCCACAACAACAATTTCACTCTGAATGCCACTATTACATCCCGTCAACGGATTCAAGACACAAAAATAGTAGAGCAAGAAATTTTGTCAGAGCGTAGTGTACTTACTTCCGGCGAGGAGCCACCTAAAATCGATATTAATTTACCACAGCAAGTAAGATTAGGCCAAACCTATTATTTTGATGCCATTGTCCGAGAACCACTAGGGGATGACCTCTTACTGGGAACCGCAATAGAAGAACCTGTCCAAGTCGGTAAATATCTCAATCCCACATCTGTAGATTTGGAACGATTAACATCTGGCGGACTTTTTAAAATCGGGCGCGCCCCAGCTATTCCCGGTCATCGTTGGGTATCGGCGGTGATTGTCAGATCTAATGGGACGACAATCATCACTCAACGTCTGCAAGTGGTTAGGTAGTTGATGTTTATTGCCCAACAAGCTTGTTTGTGTGTAGACTCCCCTAGCGGGGGAGTTGCAATTTCTCTAGAACATCAGCTGGAATCTCCGTTACTAAACGAATGGGGAATCCTTGGGTAGAAGCATATTGGGCGTACTCTGGGGTGAGGAAGATTTTATATTCCTCCCCTTGAGGAGTCATTTGTGCCGCAAATGCTAAGGTAATAACTTTTATATACCTATGAAGATCAGCAGCTTGCTCACCAACTACCTCAACACCCCCCTGCTCCTCTCTGTTGGCGGTAGAAATTGGATCTTTGATACTACCGTGAGTTGCTCCCATAATTCCAATCAGCCATTTTGGTGCGGATATTTTGCTAAAACTAATGATTTGTTCTGTTAACGCCGGGGTGACTTGATCGGCTGATGATGCCAAAATTAGGGTAGGAATTTGGATATTTTCTAACCCAGTCTCACCAAACATCAGGGAAGTTGTGGGGTTAAGAGCGATCGCCTGTTTAATGCGAGGGTCTCCTAATCTGTAGCGATCTTGTGGTAGAGTTTTGGCAACACACTGCAAACCCTCCCCGAAATTAACAGTAGTATCTAGGAATTGAGCACAACGTTCTCTTAAAAAATCTACTTGTAATTCTCCCCCAGCAATAGACATCGCTGTCCCACCCCCAAAAGAATGACCGATGACCATAGCCTTATTGGTTGTTAACTTACCTTGTAGGGGGTGTCCTTCTTGTTGGTTGAACTCGGCTAACTGGTCTAAAATAAAACTGATATCTTTAGGGCGTTCCAAAAATTCCTGGGGTTTCATTAGCAATGCTAGACCGCCCTGTATTGGATGTATTCGGTAATCTTGATTGCTACCAATATGTTCCAGGGCTGCTACTACATATCCATGAGATGCTAAATGTTCTGCTATGTAGCGCATATCTGTGCGATCAGAGGAATAACCATGTGATAAAATCACCACAGGTTTGGCAGATATGGCAGCATTTGACCAGTAAATGTCAACAGGAACAAGACGTTGGCGTTGTTCATCCTTTAATCTGGGTAAGTTGATTACCTGTACTTTCCCAGTTCCGACTTCCCCTGGATCAAAGGGTAAATTCAGTTCTGTAGGCTTTGCAGCCAGTTGGGGAGTGATGGCTTGTATAAACTCGTTGCTTTGCTGATAGGACAGGTTAAAGCTCCCAAAAACCCTAGGTACTTCCGCTACATTAATTACAAGGTTTTGACTGGGGTAGTTTTGGATAAAGCTAATCACAGAAAGTCCTTCTGAAGTTTTAGAACCATGTACCAGCGCAGTTCTCAGGGCTTGCATTCCCGCCTCATCCTTGCGGAATGTGAGTTTAGAGAAGTCTTGGAGAATAGTACTACCAACCGGAGTATATAAGAGTCTACTTAAACTCACAAAATTTACAGGAATTTTCTTGCGGAGGATTTCTAAAAATTTTTGCTGCTCTTGCGGGGGAAATTTCTGCGTATAAACTTGATATTGCCGAGGTACTATTCCTGTTTTAGCAATTTTTTGCAAATCTTCAACTGATATTGATTCTTCTAAAATACCATAACGCAAAATAACATTTTCTGCTGCCTTTACCGGTTTGATCCTCAGCAATAAATATGTGCTCATTATAGTAATTAATAAAAAGATATTTATTGTAATCTTTGGTAATGTATATCGCATAATTTGACCCCGAAAAACATTTTGATTTATGAGGGATAACCTTTTGAACCAGTTAAAGCCTTTTTGCTAATTTTACCATGAATAGTCATATAATTACCGGCTGAGATTTCAAGTAATTCCATACCTAACCTACCCTACAGGCTCATGTCAAAATCGGCGATAAGCGATCGCCTATTCAGCATTTAAGCTTTTGAGAATTTTCTCAGCTAAAAATTTTGATAAAACTCTACTATATTTGAAACAATCATTCCTTACAAGCCAGATCAGCGATAGCGCCAGCGGTGCTGCACTGAGCATATCTTCTATTTCATATTACCATGATCTCACTTTCAACAGTATTTATTAATATCAAGTGATATTCCAATTATACTGGTGTAAAGAATTACTAAATATCAGATTTCCAGGGAATCCCTGCATAAACCATCCTATGGTTTGGGGGTTAGTCGTGGCTGTGGGTAAGGATAGTAATTTTTCTATGCCACCAATAGTTATTAACAAATTATTAAAAACTTTAATAGTATGAGATGATAATTAAATTAAGTATTATTGATTAGATATCCGATGACAGATGAATTTCCCTGGCTGAGTGTGATTGTCCTCTTACCCTGCGTTGCAGCTCTATTTATCCCTCTACTTGGTGATAAAGACGGTAAGGGAGTACGATGGTATGCCCTAGGTGTGGGAGTTTTGGATTTAATCTTGATGTGCTACGCCTTTTGGCAACATTATGATGCCAGCAGTGCAACATTTCAACTAGAAGAAAATTATACCTGGATGCCCCAGTTAGGGCTAAGTTGGGCGATCGCTGTAGATGGTTTATCAGTTCCGTTTGTACTTCTGGCGGGACTGGTAACAACATTGTCAATTTTTTCCGCTTGGCAAGTTGACCGCAGACCTCGTCTTTTCTATTTCCTGATGCTAGTGCTGTATTCAGCCCAAGTGGGAGTATTTGTCGCCACAGACCTGCTGCTGTTTTTCATTATGTGGGAAGTGGAGCTAATTCCCGTATACCTACTGATTTCCATTTGGGGGGGACAAAAGCGTCGCTACGCCGCCACAAAATTCTTGATATATACGGCGGCAGCTTCTATATTTATTCTGGTGGCAGCATTGGCCATGGCGCTCTACGGTGGCGGTAATATCACTTTTGATTTAGCCAGTTTGGAATTGAAAGACTACCCACTAAATTTACAACTTTTATTATATGCAGGATTGTTAATTGCCTTTGGGGTCAAGTTGGCAGTGTTCCCCATGCACACTTGGTTACCTGATGCTCACGGAGAAGCTTCCTCTCCAGTATCAATGATTCTGGCAGGTGTGCTGCTGAAAATGGGAGGATACGGACTAATTCGCCTGAATTTGGAAGTTTTTTCCGATGCACATATTTACTTTGCACCGGTTTTGGCAATTCTGGGGGTTGTTAACATTATCTATGGTGCGTTGAATTCCTTCGCCCAATCGAATATGAAGCGGCGACTGGCTTATTCCTCAATTTCTCATATGGGATTCGTACTTCTAGGTATTGCCTCCTTCACTGATTTGGGGATTAACGGCGCCATGCTGCAAATGATTTCCCACGGTTTAATTGCCTCTGTGCTGTTTTTCCTAGCAGGTGTCACCTACGATCGCACTCGTACCATGATCATGGATGATATGGGTGGTATTGGTCAGGTAATGCCGAAAGTATTTGCATTATTTACCATCAGCGCTATGGCTTCCCTAGCTCTACCGGGTATGAGCGGTTTTGTGGGGGAACTGGCAGTATTCATTGGTATAACTAGTAGCGATGTTTATAGTTCTGCCTTCTCCATAGTCACGGTTTTCCTGGCTGCTGTAGGAGTTATCCTCACGCCAATTTACTTACTTAATTTGCTACGTAAGGTCTTTTATGGTACCAGTTCTACAGTAATCTGTGATCTGAATAATGCACAGATGGAAAATCAGGAGGACGAAGGAACAGCTTGTTTTGGTACTGACTGTCTGCTGCCTACTCAAACCATCTATAGTGATGCTAGACCACGTGAAGTGTTTATTGCTGCCTGTTTTTTAGTGCTGATTATCGGTATCGGGTTGTACCCCAAGTGGGCTATGCAGATGTATGACGTGAAGACTGTGGCTGTTAATGCTCAGGTACGGCAATCTTTGATGACCATCTCTCAAACAAATCCCCATATCTATGCTCAGAGATTGTCAGTTCCTACTATTCCTCCATCTGAAATCAAGCCTGTTTTGGGTGTTGTTAAGTAACTTTATTCACTTATGAAACGTCGCGATTTTATCAATTGGGTAGGTTTGGGTACATTAGCTAGTAGTTTACCTGTAGCTATAGCTGCTTGTACTTCTGAACAGGCATCTGGAGATTGGCAAACTGTGGGTACTGTGACACAGTTAGATCAGGATGGTCAATTGTTAGTGCAAAAATGGCCGACGGTCAATGTTTTAGTAGTTAGTACATCGGTTAGTGAAAATCTCATCGCTGTTGACCCTACTTGTACTCACTCAGGTTGCACAGTCACATGGGAAGGAGAAGATAATAAATTCTACTGTCGTTGTCATGGTGCAGAATATGACATTGATGGTCAGGTGCTACAGGGACCGGCTACAGAACCACTTAAAACTTACTTGACTAAGATTGAGAATAATTCAGTATTAGTGAAACAAAACTCGTAATTTCACGCTTCTGACTATGGATTTCCCCAGATGGTAAATAATTATATGGGCATTGTCTGATTGTCGTCAGGAATAGCGATCGCTCTGAGAGGATGTTTGTCAAGTCATGATTAGTGTATCAACTATTGTTTAACCCCACCCTAACCCTCCCCTTGTAACGGCTATTCATTACTCACATCTTTCTTAACAATCTTGAAACATTTATGTGGCAACGGTTTCAACGCTTGAAAATTTCCGTACTCTTGACAAAATGTACCTTATTATTCTTGATAAAACCCTTATTTTATTGAGAATCATCAACGGAGGATTAAGGTTTGGGGGTTTGCGAGCGATCGCTCTCACGAATGTTAAGAAAGATCCGGGTAATGGATAGTTGTAACGGGAGGGGACTGGATTTTATTGTTTTTTGTGCGGTCGGTGAGCGAAGTCGATAGCAATAGCGTGGCGTTAGCCATACCGTGTTCCCCAATCCTTCCCATTCCCCATCCCCTGTTCCCTGTTCGGTGTGTTCCGGTGTTCCCCATTCCCTAAGATAAAAATTACCTGTTGAAAACTTATCAAACATCCTCTGAGACGTGTAACTAATTGTCAATTATTTGCTTAACACAAGTAAATCTTACTAAATCACGCTAGACTAAAAGTAGTTGATTTAATGAGGTTTTGATGCAACATGTCACTCCCAAGGAAGCAGCTAAAATCCTTGGTGTCCATGTCTCCAGTCTCAGGAGATGGGAAAACGAAGGCAAACTTAGAGCAATCCGTACACCAGGCGGTCAAAGGCGGTTCATAC
Source organism: Anabaenopsis elenkinii CCIBt3563 (assembly GCF_015245355.1). Taxonomy (GTDB): domain Bacteria; phylum Cyanobacteriota; class Cyanobacteriia; order Cyanobacteriales; family Nostocaceae; genus Anabaenopsis; species Anabaenopsis elenkinii. The sequence goes on from NZ_CP063311.1 coordinate 4,491,576, forward strand.
TCGAAGAAGTCGAAAAAATCGGGGGAATACCCAGGACAATTAAAACTATTTGCTATGGACGAGTATCGACTCATTCCCAGCAAGACGAGCAACGACAACTTGAACACAATGCTCAATCCTCCGAAAAACATACCTGCAACCTTCATCGAGAAAAATCTCCCAATTTTTCACAAAAATTGGGAAGATTTATAGTTAAAGTTCGTCAGGTGATCGGAATAGTTACTTATTTAGTATTAATCAACACTAATTTAATTCCCCCTCAGGATAGATAAATAGCAGGTCAATGTTTTCATACTTGCTGAAAGTTTTACTAGGCAATAGATGAAAGAATAGTTTGACCTGATATCTACTACCTAATACATAGTATGTTGGTGATTTTATGATGTTACAGTTTAAATATCGCCAAATTTAGGTGAATTATCTGACAAAATCTCGATGAGAACAATATTAAGTTAGGAGTGAATGTGAACATTATTTCCCTTGTCTATTACAAGCTACGCGAGTCTAAAAGTTTGTTTTACTTACCCAGTCTAGCTGCTCTGACAATATTAAGTGGTGGTACCTCCGCTCTGGCTGAAACAGTAGATACTCAAATGTTAGAGCAGACTGTTGCTAATGTAACATCTATCCTGGAGCCATGGGGGGATATAGAAGTTAGTAAAGACATATTGACACCAGAACCTGGGATAGTGGAAACCTCATCAGAATACCTAATTTCTGATCCTAAACTGACTTCTGGTCATCATGTGGCACAAGGGGGTAGAGCCTTGGATACATCTAGCCGTACCGGGAGAAACTATGTCGGTATTGCTGGTAATCTTGGTTTAGAAGGTGGTAACTCATCTTTAGGTGATGGCAATGTTGCCGTTGTTGGTAAAGTGGGATTGACAAATATCATATCTGTAAGACCGTCAGTTATATTTGGGAATAACATCACCATCTTGCTTCCGGTTACCTATGATTTCACCTTACAGCAGCCCAATCCATTTGACGAACCCTTAGCGATCGCACCTTATGTGGGAGTAGGTGCAGCTATTACAACTGGTGATGATTCCCAGACTGCTTTGTTAGTATCTGTTGGTCTTGATTTTCCCCTCAATTCTCGATTTACCGCCACAGCTTCCGCCAATGCGGGATTTTTTGACCAAACTGATATCGGTGTGTTATTAGGAGTTGGTTACAATTTCAGTGGTTTTTAACTGAATCATCTCAAACATCACAGGCAAAAGTGAGAATCACTTTTGCCTTTTGCATTTGATAATTGCAAACTTACTTGATTCCTTGACATCTCCCCTGGTTGAAACACAGGGGATTCTAAGAGGATGTTTTAAAAGTTATGATTAGTGTATCGAATATTATTTGACCCCTCCCTAACCCTCCCCTTGTAAGGGGAGGGGACTGGATTTTATTGTTTTTTGTGTGTCCCCCATTCCCCATTCCCCGTTCCCCGTTCCCTGTTCCCTGTTCCCTGTTCCCTAAGATCAAAATTACCTGTTGAAAACTTATCAAACATCCTCTGAGACGTGTAACTAATTGTCAATTATTTGCTTAACACAAGTAAATCTTACTAAATCACGCTAGACTAAAAGTAGTTGATTTAATGAGGTTTTGATGCAACATGTCACTCCCAAGGAAGCAGCTAAAATCCTTGGTGTCCATGTCTCCAGTCTCAGGAGATGGGAAAACGAAGGCAAACTTAGAGCAATCCGTACACCAGGCGGTCAAAGGCGGTTCATACTCGAAGAAGTCGAAAAAATCGGGGGAATACCCAGGACAATTAAAACTATTTGCTATGGACGAGTATCGACTCATTCCCAGCAAGACGAGCAACGACAACTTGAACACAATGCTCAATCCTCCGAAAAACATACCTGCAACCTTCATCGAGAAAAATCTCCCAATTTTTCACAAAAATTGGGAAGATTTATAGTTAAAGTTCGTCAGGTGATCGGAATAGTTACTTATTTAGTATTAATCAACACTAATTTAATTCCCCCTCAGGATAGATAAATAGCAGGTCAATGTTTTCATACTTGCTGAAAGTTTTACTAGGCAATAGATGAAAGAATAGTTTGACCTGATATCTACTACCTAATACATAGTATGTTGGTGATTTTATGATGTTACAGTTTAAATATCGCCAAATTTAGGTGAATTATCTGACAAAATCTCGATGAGAACAATATTAAGTTAGGAGTGAATGTGAACATTATTTCCCTTGTCTATTACAAGCTACGCGAGTCTAAAAGTTTGTTTTACTTACCCAGTCTAGCTGCTCTGACAATATTAAGTGGTGGTACCTCCGCTCTGGCTGAAACAGTAGATACTCAAATGTTAGAGCAGACTGTTGCTAATGTAACATCTATCCTGGAGCCATGGGGGGATATAGAAGTTAGTAAAGACATATTGACACCAGAACCTGGGATAGTGGAAACCTCATCAGAATACCTAATTTCTGATCCTAAACTGACTTCTGGTCATCATGTGGCACAAGGGGGTAGAGCCTTGGATACATCTAGCCGTACCGGGAGAAACTATGTCGGTATTGCTGGTAATCTTGGTTTAGAAGGTGGTAACTCATCTTTAGGTGATGGCAATGTTGCCGTTGTTGGTAAAGTGGGATTGACAAATATCATATCTGTAAGACCGTCAGTTATATTTGGGAATAACATCACCATCTTGCTTCCGGTTACCTATGATTTCACCTTACAGCAGCCCAATCCATTTGACGAACCCTTAGCGATCGCACCTTATGTGGGAGTAGGTGCAGCTATTACAACTGGTGATGATTCCCAGACTGCTTTGTTAGTATCTGTTGGTCTTGATTTTCCCCTCAATTCTCGATTTACCGCCACAGCTTCCGCCAATGCGGGATTTTTTGACCAAACTGATATCGGTGTGTTATTAGGAGTTGGTTACAATTTCAGTGGTTTTTAACTGAATCATCTCAAACATCACAGGCAAAAGTGAGAATCACTTTTGCCTTTTGCATTTGATAATTGCAAACTTACTTGATTCCTTGACATCTCCCCTGGTTGAAACACAGGGGATTCTAAGAGGATGTTTTAAAAGTTATGATTAGTGTATCGAATATTATTTGACCCCTCCCTAACCCTCCCCTTGTAAGGGGAGGGGACTGGATTTTATTGTTTTTTGTGCGGTCGGTGAGCGAAGTCGATAGCAATAGCGTGGCGTTAGCCATACCGTGTTCCCCAATCCTTCCCATTCCCCATCCCCTGTTCCCTGTTCGGTGTGTTCCGGTGTTCCCCATTCCCTAAGATAAAAATTACCTGTTGAAAACTTATCAAACATCCTCTGAGACGTGTAACTAATTGTCAATTATTTGCTTAACACAAGTAAATCTTACTAAATCACGCTAGACTAAAAGTAGTTGATTTAATGAGGTTTTGATGCAACATGTCACTCCCAAGGAAGCAGCTAAAATCCTTGGTGTCCATGTCTCCAGTCTCAGGAGATGGGAAAACGAAGGCAA